>NZ_CP047931.1:1987500-2341586 GCF_014280175.1 Synechococcus sp. A15-28 | reverse complement strand
CTTTCCAGACGTGGCCTCGGCTGAGATCAGCATTTGCTTGGGGAAGACAAATCGGCCGCTGTGGAGAGAAAGCCTGTTTTCCACTTCTTCACTGGTTGTGGAGAGAGCGGCGTGGCTTTCGAGCCCGGGTTCGGCTGTTGTTTCCCCATGTTGTTGAACAACTTTTCAACGGTCCTCCCCAGCCACTTTGTGGGTTGGTCTGCGCTTCTGATGCAAAAAAAGCCCCCCTGCAGGGGGGCCATCGAGGGCGTGAAGATCACGATTCAGAAACCCATGACGCCAGCCACCGTGGTCAGATCGGGGTTCAGGTCCGTGTGGAAGGAGGCGTCGTTGTTGTTGATCGCGCAGTCCGGATCCTTCAGGCCATTGCCGGTGAGGACGCAGACCACGGTCGCTCCCGCCGGGACCTCATCTTTTCGCTTCAGCAGACCGGCGACGGAAGCCGCACTGGCGGGTTCGCAGAAGATGCCTTCCTGGCCACCCAGGAGCTTGTAGGCCTCGATGATTTCTGCATCCGTCACATCCAGGAAAGCGCCGTTGCTGGCTTGACGGGCGGCGATGGCTTTGGCCCGGTTCACCGGATTACCGATGCGGATGGCCGTTGCAATGGTGTCCGGATCGCTCACGGTGGTGTCGTTGACCAGAGGGGCGGAACCGCTGGCCTGGAACCCCATCATTCGCGGAAGGGTGCGGCTGTGACCGGCCTGTTGGTATTCCTGGAAGCCCATCCAATAGGCGGTGATGTTGCCGGCATTGCCCATGGGAATGCAGAGCCAGTCCGGAGCATCACCGAGGGCATCGACGATTTCGAAAGCGGCTGTTTTCTGGCCCTGCAGTCGGTAGGGGTTCACCGAGTTGACCAGCGTCACGGGGTATTTCTCCGCGGCTTCGCGGACGATGTCCAGAGCGCGGTCGAAATTGCCGCGGATGGCCAGCACCTCAGCGCCGTAGACGAGGGCTTGAGCGAGTTTTCCCTGGGCGACGTAACCGTCGGGGATCAGGACGAAGGCCCTCATGCCGCCACGACGGGCATAGGCCGCGGCAGCGGCACTGGTGTTGCCGGTGCTGGCGCAGATCACGGCTTCACAGCCGGCTTCCTTGGCCTTGCTGATGGCCATGGTCATCCCCCGATCCTTGAAGGATCCAGTGGGATTGAGGCCATCGTATTTGACATACACCTTCACTCCCTTGCCGATCCGTTCCTGGATCGCCGGCACAGGGATGAGTGGGGTTGCTCCTTCCCTGAGGGTGATCACCGGAGTGGTGGAGGTCACCGGTAACCAGGCTCTGTAGGCCTCGATCAGACCGGGCCAGTCCTGCATCACAGGAGTAGCCGCAAAGCGCCGACGGAGGTTCTGGAACAGGGACACCGGATGCTGCTTGGAATCAGGCGAAATCTACGAGGTTCAGGGCTTGGCTTCCTTGAGGCCGTCCAGGGGTGAATCGGAGAAGAACTGCACCAGGCCGGAAATGGATTGGGCCTTCTCGATCACCGAGAACAGGGCCGGAAGATTCACGGCCAACACCTCGTTTGGGTAAGCCTTGAGGAAATCCACGGCGGTCAGTCCATCGCTGCTGTTGTGGAGTCCGTTGATGACACCAGCCCGTAAGGCCGGAACGCTGACGTCCGGTTGGGGTGTGTAGATCGGATAGATAATCTGTCCCACCCGGCGGATGATCGCCTCACCAATCCGAGTGTTGATCAGACGGCTGGTGAGGACCAGGGGCAGATCAAGTTTCTGGTTGAGGAGCTTGGCAACGTTCTCCGGATCTTGCTTGGAGAGAGCGAGCAGCTGTTCCAGCAATCCCCTCGCTTCACCGGTGTCGGCGAGATGCTCGATGTCTTTCACCGGAATCGACCGCCGGAATGCCCCGCTGACCAGGGCAACATCCCTGGCGGCAAGAACTGGGCTCGTCAGGGCCGTGAGCCCGATACCGCAGCTTCCAGCAACTGCGATCATGCGGCACCGACGGGTTCGGTAGGAAGGCATCACCCCTGGAGCAGTGCCCAGAACTTAGGTGGGGACTCCAGCCGCAACCCTGACAAGGCGGACAACTCCCCGTTCGGCCAGACCTTGAGCCACCTGGACACCCATTCGACGTGTGTCCGGTTCATTCAGCAACCTCGGCATCCGTTTGAGCAGAAGATCAGGGGTGAAGCCCGGCAGAGACTGAAGAACGTTGATCAGTTCACGGATCGGTTCCAGATGCAGCAGGGGGTCAGCAGGGGGCAATCCCCGGGACTGGAAGGCACTGGGCTGAAGGCGCTTGGGTAAGCGGCGTCCCAGTCGTTGCATGGTCGACCAGCCAATGGCGTCGAGGCGATCCACGGTGGCATCCACCAACTGATCCCTCAGCAGACCTGCCTTGGGGGAGAACAGAAAATCCAACACCTGATCCAGGAGAGCTTCGAGATCCAGTTGTGCCTGGCTGGCGGCGCTGGACACGAGATTTTCCAGACGGGTCCAACGGAATGCATCACCGTCGAAAAGCATTTCTTTCAGGCTCTGACGCAGCTGTGGATCGGGGTCCTCCATCAGTCGCCGCGCGAAATAGGGGTAGGCCGCGCCGAGGATCTTGAACTGGGGATCCACACACAGGGCAATGCCCTCGAGCGTGACCAATGAGCGGATGATCAGCGCGTAATAGGGAGGAACCCGGAAGGGAAATTTGTACATCACACCGGACATGTCATCCGTCACGGCCTTGAAGTCCATGCGGTTGACCCCTGCTTCCAGGGCTTGACTGAACACCGACTCGAAGGCGGGAACAATCGGTTCGAGATTGACGTCTTCCGCCAGAAAACCAAGGGTTACGAAGTCCTTTGAGAGTTTTCCGAAGTTGCGGTTCACCAAATGAACCACCGCCTGAATCAAGCCGGTGCGTGATTCGCGGCTCACTTCGCTCATCATCCCGAAGTCGAGATAACAGAGGCGACCGTCCTCCAGAGCCAGGAGATTGCCGGGGTGGGGGTCGGCATGGAAAAAGCCGTGTTCCAGCAGCTGCTGCAAGCTGCAGTTGACACCGACATCCACCATGTCGTCGGGATCGACTCCCAGTTGACGGACCGCATCGAGGTTGGTGAGCTTCACCCCATCGATCCACTCCATCGTCAGGACCCGACGGCTGGTGGCCTCATGGAAGATGGCCGGCACGGCAATGCGGGGGTTGTGGCTGTGCAGTTCGGCGAATTTTTCAGCGTTGGACGCCTCGTTGAGGTAGTCCATTTCCTCGAACACCCGACTGCCCAGCTCATCGATCAGGGCGACCAGATCACTGCGGATCAGGCCGATGTTGCTCTTTAACCAGGCGGCGATGTTGCGGACGATGTAGAGATCCAGGGTGATCTGTTCCCGCAGGCCCGGGCGCTGAACTTTGACTGCAACCTTCTGCCCGTTTCTGAGTGTGCCGCAGTGCACCTGACCCAGTGACGCGGCGGAAATCGGCTCCCTGTCGAGTTGTTCGTAGATCTCGTCGACGGGCGCGCCGAGGTCCTCCTCGATGCAAGCCATGGCCAGATCGCTGTCGAATCCTGGCAGCTGGTCCTGCAGTTGTGAGAGTTCCTCCAACAGCAGGGGAGGCACGATGTCGGGTCGGGTGGACAGGGCCTGACCGGCCTTGATGAAGGCTGGCCCCAGATCCACCAGAAGCTCCGCACATTCACGGGCGCGGCTTCGGGCCCGTTCCTCGTCGTTCAGCAACTGGAAGATCCAGTCGAAGGCCACACCGAGCAACAGCAGTCCAATCGGAACCAGGGTCTGCCACAAACGGCGGATCAGCCGCTGGGGATGGCCTGCATAAATCCTGGTGATGGCAGCGGGGTCGTACTCGAGCAGACCAGCTGCTTCGATGAAATCCCCGAGCTCCGCTGTCATCGTTAAAGGGGGTTGATGCACCCCTTCTAAACGACGCGAGCCGTCGCTACGTTCAGCATCACCACCGGGGATGCTGTGCTCACCGGTCTGCAGCTGCAGAACATCGCCCTGATCGATCAGCTCGAACTGGAGTTCGAATCGGGTTTCACGGTGCTCACCGGCGAGACCGGCGCTGGAAAATCGATCCTCCTCGATGCCCTCGATGCGGTGCTTGGAGGGGCTCAGGGAGCTGCCGGTCAGCGGTTGCTTCGCGATGGATCGGAGCGGGCTCGGATTGAAGCCAGTTTTCAGCTCAGTCCCCAGCTCAGGGACTGGTTGTCCGAGGCCGACTTTGAACCCGAGGACGAGCTGCTCATCAGCCGGGAGTGGAAACGTCAGGACGGAGATCGTTGGTCCAGCCGTTCGCGCTTGAACGGCACGCCGGTCAACCGTCAGCAGCTCCTGTCCCTCCGGCCGTTGCTGATTGATCTCACGGTGCAGGGTCAGACGCAATTGCTGTCCAAACCCGGTCAACAGCGTCGATGGCTGGATCGTCTCGGTGGCTCCTCCCTGGGGGCGTTGAAGGCTGATGTGGCTTCGGCCTGGCAGGGGTGGTGTGAATCAGCCGCGGCACTTGAGGCCGTTGAGCGGGAACAGCAGCGTTCCGAGGAGGAACGGGCAGACCAGGAGGCCTTGCTCGAACAGCTTGAGGCGGCTGGTCTGGAGGATCCAGGTGAACAGGAGCGGCTGGAACAGGAGCAGGATCGATTGGTTCATGGCGTGCGCCTGCAGGAGGGGCTGGCGCAGTTGTTCCGTCGGTTGAGGGATGGTGCAGAGCAGGCACCTTCGCTGCAGGACCATCTCGCTGCTTCGGTCCAGGAGCTGCAATCGATGGCTCAGCTCGACAGCTCTCTGGTGGAGTTGCGGGATCAAGCCCTCGATCTGGAGGCGAATGTTGAGGAGCTGTTGCGTTGCCTCGATCACTACGGTCTGGCTTTGGAGAGTGACCCGGAGCACCTCGATCGGATCCAGGAGCGTCTGGCGGATCTGAAGCGTTTACAGCGACGCCATGGTCTTGATCTTGCGGGGTTGATCGACCGTCGCGACGCCCTCAGGCAAAGGCTGGGGGATGGGGGATTCGCAGCGGATCTTGAGCGGCTGAGGTTGGTTGAACTGTCCCAGCGCCAGCAACGGGATCAGGCCAATAACGCCCTGCGTCAGGCCCGTTCTGAGGCTGCTGTTGCTCTTCAGGCATCCCTGCTCGAGCTCTTGCCACCGATGGGCCTGGCTAACGTGCGTTTCAAGGTGGATTTGCGAGCGGCGGATCCTGCGGACCACGGAGCGGATGCCGTCTGCTTTCTGTTCTCCGCCAATCCCGGTCAACCGATGGCACCGCTGACGGAGGTGGCGTCCGGAGGCGAGATGTCGCGTTTCCTCCTGGCCTTGAAGACCACCCTCGCTGCTGTCGATGGCTCCAGCACGCTGCTGTTCGATGAGATCGATGCGGGTGTGAGTGGTCGCGTCAGTGGAGCGATGGCTGATCTGCTGCGCAGCCTTGGTGAGCAACGTCAGGTGTTCTGCGTCACCCATCAGCCGCTGGTGGCGGCGGTGGCGGATCACCACTTCAGGGTCAGCAAGGAGGTGGACGAAGGCGTCACCTATTCGCGAGTGTCCCAGCTGCGGGACACTCGGGAGCGTCGACAGGAACTGGCTGAACTGGCTGGCGGCGATCAGGCTGATCTTTATGCAGCCAGCCTCCTGGCCCAGCGTTCGGCCTGAGCGCAGCCGTTCTTCTTAAGCTCATGTGCTTTCAATCGGTGCCCGATGGTGCGAGCTGCTGCCAAGAGCACTGATCGGAAGACTCCTGTGAATCTGTCCGGCGGCAGCCTGGAGGATGTGATCCGGGTGCGGGGTGCGCGCCAGCACAACCTCAAGAACGTCGACGTCACCATCCCCCGCAACAAGCTGGTGGTGTTCACCGGTGTCAGTGGCAGCGGCAAGAGTTCGCTGGCGTTCGACACGATTTTTGCGGAGGGTCAGCGCCGCTACGTCGAGAGCCTGTCGGCCTACGCCCGGCAGTTCCTCGGCCAGGTGGACAAACCGGATGTGGATGCCATCGAGGGTCTGTCTCCGGCGATTTCGATCGATCAGAAATCCACCAGTCACAACCCCCGCTCCACCGTTGGCACGGTCACGGAAATTCAGGACTACCTGCGTCTGTTGTTCGGTCGTGCCGGTGAGCCCCACTGTCCCCAGTGCGAGCGCTCGATCCGCCCTCAGAGCATCGACGAGATGGTCGATCAGATCCTGCTGCTGCCGGAGGGTACCCGTTATCAGCTGCTGGCTCCCGTGGTGCGGGGCAAGAAGGGCACCCACACCAAATTGATCAGCGGACTTGCCGCCGAAGGGTTTGCTCGGGTGCGTATCGATGGCGAAGTCCGGGAACTGGGCGACAACATCGAGCTCGACAAGAACCACAGCCACAACATCGAGGTGGTGGTCGATCGTCTGGTGGCCCGTGAGGGGATCCAGGAACGACTCACCGATTCACTGCGCACTGTTCTCAAACGTGGGGACGGCCTCGCTTTGGTGGAAGTGGTGCCCAAGAAGGGGGAGGAGCTTCCCGACGGTGTCGAGCGGGAGCGTCTCTACTCCGAGAAATTCGCGTGCCCGGTGCACGGTGCGGTGATGGAGGAACTGTCGCCGCGCTTGTTCTCGTTCAACAGCCCTTACGGGGCTTGCGAGGCCTGCCATGGCATCGGTCATCTGCGCAAGTTCACCGTGGACCGGGTGATTCCTGATCCCACTCAGCCGGTGTACTCCGCAGTGGCTCCCTGGGCTGAAAAGGACAACAGCTACTACTTCTCACTGCTGTATTCCGTGGGTGAGGCCTTTGGCTTCGAGATCAAAACCCCCTGGAACCAGCTGACTGATGAGCAGCAGGACGTGTTGCTGCACGGCAGTCGCGATCCGATCCTGATTCAGGCGGACAGTCGCTATCGAAAGGGAAAAGGTGGCTACAACCGGCCCTTCGAGGGGATCCTGCCGATCCTCGAGCGTCAATTGCGCGATGCCAGTGGTGAGGCGCAGCGACAGAAACTTGAGAAATTCCTCGAGTTGGTGCCTTGTGAAGGCTGCGCTGGCCAGCGGCTGCGACCGGAGGCCCTCGCGGTCAAGGTCGGACCCTTCTGCATTCCTGAGCTCACGGCCGTCAGCGTCGGTCAGACCCTGGAACGCATCGAGCGGTTGATGGGGGTTGGCAGCCATGAGGGAGCCAAGCCGCTGCTGAATGAGCGTCAGATTCAGATCGGAGATCTGGTGCTGCGGGAAATCCGCCTGCGCCTGAAGTTTCTGCTGGATGTGGGTCTCGATTACCTGAGCCTGGATCGACCGGCGATGACCCTGTCCGGCGGTGAGGCTCAGCGGATCCGACTGGCCACCCAGATTGGTGCTGGTCTCACCGGTGTTCTGTATGTGCTGGATGAGCCGAGCATCGGTCTGCATCAGCGGGATAACGACCGTCTGCTCAACACCCTGGTGCGGCTTCGCGACCTGGGGAACACCCTGGTGGTGGTGGAGCACGACGAGGACACCATCCGTGCTGCCGACCATGTGGTGGACATCGGTCCAGGTGCGGGCGTCCACGGCGGTCACATCGTGGCGGAGGGCTCCTTTGAGGATCTGGTCGCCAGTGAGGAGTCTCTGACGGGTGCCTACCTCAGCGGTCGCCGTTCGATCCCGACCCCGGCGGAACGACGCCAGAGCGGGACCCGTTCGCTCAAATTGCTCGATTGCAACCGCAACAACCTCAAGAACGTCAGCGTTGAGTTTCCCCTCGGTCGGTTGGTGTCGGTTACAGGGGTCAGTGGCAGCGGCAAGAGCACCCTGGTGAATGAGCTGCTCCACCCGGCTCTGGAGAACGGTCTTGGGCTCAAGGTTCCCTTCCCGCAGGGCCTTGGTGAATTGCGGGGGCTGAAGTCGATCGACAAGGTGATCGTGATCGATCAGAGCCCGATCGGCCGCACACCGCGTTCCAACCCGGCCACTTACACCGGAGCGTTCGATCCGATCCGTCAGGTGTTCGCCGCCACGGTGGAAGCCAAGGCCCGTGGTTATCAGGTGGGACAGTTCAGTTTCAACGTCAAGGGAGGACGTTGTGAGGCCTGCCGCGGCCAGGGCGTGAATGTGATTGAGATGAATTTCCTTCCGGACGTCTATGTCCAGTGCGACGTCTGCAAGGGGGCACGCTTCAACCGCGAGACGTTGCAGGTCAAATACAAGGGGCACACCATTGCCGATGTGCTTCAAATGACCGTGGAGCAAGCCGCTGAGGTGTTCGACGCGATTCCGCAGGCGGCGGATCGATTGCGCACCCTGGTGGATGTCGGTCTCGGATACGTGAAGCTTGGCCAGCCGGCTCCGACCCTCTCCGGTGGCGAAGCGCAGCGGGTGAAATTGGCGACGGAGTTGTCACGTCGGGCGACGGGAAAAACCCTTTATCTGATCGACGAACCCACCACGGGTCTGAGTTTTTACGACGTGCACAAATTGATGGATGTGATGCAGCGTCTCGTCGATAAGGGCAATTCGATCATCTGCATCGAGCACAACCTGGATGTGATCCGTTGTTCTGATTGGATCATTGACCTTGGACCCGAGGGTGGCGACAAGGGTGGCGAGCTCCTGGTGACCGGTACCCCGGAAGAGGTGGCCCAGCATCCAACCAGTCACACAGGCCGCTATCTCAGTCGTGTTTTGGAGCAGCATCCGCCGGAGATCACCCTGATCGCCGCCTGATGACGCGCTGTGGAACCCGTTTGGCTGCCGTCATAGGGGGCCTGGCTCTGGCAGGGATGTCTGCGCCTGCCCAGGCGCTTGATCGCCTGGTGCTGCGGATGCCGTTCCTGGAGACGAGTGTCACCATCAACCTCGCAGAGTCCGGGACTGCAGAGGAACTGATTCAGTCCAGCCCTGATCTTGCTGACCTTCAATCAGCCAGCGGCGGCAAGCTTCTCGATCTGATCGGCAAGGTGTTCCTGGCACCGTTGCCGGTGGAGACCAAGGCCTTCCTGGAGGGGTCCACCGGTCAGCCGCTTCTTGAGCAGGCCCTGCTCGCTGCAACGGATCTCGTTGAACTCGAGGGCGTCGACACCGATACCAGCGGTCGGATGTTGACGGATGCTCTGGTGCGGGCGGAACGCAAGGGTCAACCCAATGTGCTTGGCTTCCTGCGGGAGCTCCCCGGTGAGCAGGCGTCCATTGATCTGTCTCGGGTGGCTGACGCGGCTAACCGACTCAAAGCCAATCAGGAGCAGGGTGTTGCCCTGGTCAAGGCTGGGCCCGCTGCAACGGTCACGCCAACGTTGCGGGCTCCGTTGAAGCCGTCCTGGACCCGCCAGGTCATTCGCCTTTCCGTGACCCATCGTCCGGAATCACTCAGGGTGCTGACGCTGGTGCCGGCTAGCTCGGCCAACGGGCGTCTGGTGGTGATCTCCCATGGCCTCTGGGATGACCCTGAATCGTTCGAAGGATGGGGCGAGGTGTTGGCGGCTCAGGGTTACACAGTGCTTCTGCCGGATCATCCCGGCAGCGATTTCAATCAGCAGAGGGCGATGTTGGCGGGGGATCGGCCGCCTCCGGGGCCGGAGGAATTGCGCCTGCGTCCTCTGGATGTGTCAGCCCTGCTCGATGCCGTCGAGTCCGGCCGCCTGTTGAAGGGTCGGGTTTTGAACACGAAGGCTGTGGCTGTGGTGGGCCATTCCTGGGGCGCCACCACAACACTCCAGCTTTCAGGTGGCGTTCCTACTGAACGCAAACTCAAGGACCGTTGCAACGATCTTCGCCACCCCGAGCGCAACCTGAGCTGGGTGCTCCAGTGCAGCTGGTTCAGCGGCATCAACAGAGCAGGTGTTGCCGATCAACGGGTGAAGGCTGTCGTTGCGGTCAGCCCCCCCTTGCGTCTTCTGTTTGAACCCTCCAGCTCCACCAGCCTCAGTTCCAAGGTGCTGTTGATCAGTGGAACCCGCGATTGGGTGGTTCCTTCAGGACCCGAGGCGATCTCCCCGATGCGAGATACCAAGGCTGCTCAGCTGGGCCATCGGCTGGTGCTGGTGAACGGTGCTGACCACTTCAGCCTGCGCAGTTTTCAAGGGGAGGAGCGTCCAGCGCTGGTGGGGCCAGTGATGCTGGGTTGGATCAATGAGCAGCTGGGGGTGAATGGTGCCGTCAGCTTCAGTGGCGGTGGTTGGGGTGATGATCAAGTGGATCTGGTGGATGTCAGCAACAAGCTCTGACATTGCTTGTTCTTCACAATTGATCCTTGGTTGATGCGTTCAGCAGAGGTTCCTGAATGTCAGTGTTGATCACTGTTTTCGACAAACCAAGGCACGTTTGAACGTCGATCCGTCACATTTTTTTCAACTTTCGGCTCGTTTTTTCTCCCTAGAGACAAAGCAACGGTGTCCTTTGACACCGTCGATGTTCGATGGATCGCAGCAATGGGAAGGGGTGTCCGCGTCCTTCATCTGCACTTGCACGGTCTGTTCCGTTCACGGGATCTTGAGCTTGGTCGTGACGCGGATACCGGCGGCCAAACGCTCTACGTCCTCGATCTGGTCCGAAGCCTGGCCCAGCGTCCTGAGGTTGAGCGGGTCGATGTGGTGACCCGTCTTGTGCAGGACCGTCGGGTTGCTGCTGACTATGGCCGTTCTGTGGAGGTGATGGCTCCCGACGCTCGCATCCTGCGTTTTCCGTTTGGTCCGAAGCGCTATCTGCGCAAGGAACAGCTGTGGCCACATCTGGAGGATCTTGCCGATCAGCTCGTGTATCACCTCAGCCAGCCCGGTCAGGAGGTGGACTGGATCCATGCCCACTACGCCGATGCGGGGTTTGTCGGGGCCCTGGTGAGCCAACGGCTTGATCTCCCCCTGGTGTTCACCGGTCATTCCCTCGGACGGGAAAAGCAACGTCGTCTTCTCGCCGGCGGTGGCGATCGTCAACAGATTGAGCAGGCTTATGCCATGAGCCGACGCATTGATGCGGAGGAGCAGGCTCTGACCCAGGCGGATCTGGTGATCACCAGCACGCAGCAGGAAGCGGACCTGCAATACGCCCGCTATGCCCAGTTCCGTCGTGATCTTGCCCAGGTGATTCCGCCCGGCGTGGATGCCGGACGCTTTCATCCCGTGGCAGCGGAAGCGGAAGGGGATGCGTTGGATCAGTTGCTTTGCCCCTTTCTTCGCGATCCCAACAAGCCACCGTTGCTGGCGATTTCCCGTGCCGTCCGCCGCAAGAACATCCCGGCCCTGCTGGAGGCCTTCGGTGCCTCATCGGTGTTGCGCGACCGCCACAACCTCGTGCTGGTGCTGGGGTGTCGGGACGATCCCCGACAGCTGGAGAAGCAGCAACGGGATGTGTTCCAGCAGGTGTTCGATCTTGTCGATCGCTATGACCTTTACGGCTCCGTCGCGTACCCGAAGCAGCATCGCCGTTGCCAGGTGCCGGCCTTTTACCGCTGGGCTGCCCAACGGCAAGGTGTGTTCGTCAATCCAGCGCTGACGGAGCCATTCGGTCTCACGCTGCTGGAGGCCGCGGCCTGTGGTCTGCCGATGGTTGCGACGGATGACGGTGGTCCTCGAGACATTCAGGCCCGCTGTGAGAACGGTCTGTTGGTGGATGTGACCGATGCCGGAGCGTTGCAGGAGGCGCTGGAGCGGGCCGGTAAGGATGCCAGTCGTTGGCGGCGCTGGAGCGACAACGGCGTGGAAGCGGTGTCGCGACATTTCAGCTGGGATGCCCATGTCTGCCGTTACCTGGGATTGATGCAAGCCCAGTTGAATCAGCGTCCATCAGCCCGTTCGAAGCCTCAGGGTTCTCCGGCGACGTTGCAGCGACCGGATCATCTGCTGTTGCTCGATCTCGACAGCACCCTGGATCTGCCTGATGGACCTTCGCTGACGGCACTGCGCAGCCAACTGGAACGCGATGGTCAGCGCTACGGCCTGGGGATCCTGACCGGTCGATCCCTGGCGGCGGCTCAGCAGCGCTATGGCGATCTGCATTTGCCATCGCCGTTGGTCTGGATCAGCCGGGCGGGGAGTGAGATTCACCTGGGGGAGGATCTGCAGCTCGATCAAACCTGGGAGCGGCAGATCAGTGCCGACTGGGACCGCGCCTCAGTCAAGGCAGTGATGGATGATCTCCATGACCTTCTAGAACCCCAGACCGAGGAGCATCAGGGGCCCTGGAAGCTGAGTTACCTGCAGCGTCAACCTGATGCATCGGTGTTGAATCATGTGCGTCAGAGGTTGAGGCGGGAGGGGCTGTCGGCCCGGCCTCAACGGCGCTGCCATTGGTACCTCGATGTCCTGCCCCGGCTGGCATCCCGCGGTGAGGCTATTCGTCACCTCGCTCTGCAATGGGAGCTGCCCCTGGAGAACGTGATGGTGATGGCGAGTCAGCAGGGAGATGGAGAGCTGCTCCGGGGTCTGCCCGCGACGGTGGTGCCGGCAGACCATGATTCCTGCCTTGTGCGGCATCCCCAGCAGAAACGGGTGCTGTTCTCAGGTCATCCCAGCCTTGCGGCCGTGCTGGATGGATTGAGTCACTTCCGCTTTCCCAGTCAGCGCTGATTCACCTGAACGCAGGCTGCAGCCCGATCCGCCTTGGCACGGGCTTCCGCCAGATGTTCTCCTTTGGCCAGAGCCACTCCCATGCGTCGGCCAGGGCGAGCCGTTGGCTTACCGAACAGCAGCAGTTGGGTGTCGGGTTCCGTCAGAGCAGCATCGATCCCTGAATAGCTGACCGCGTCCATCGTCTCCTTGGCCAGGACGACGCGGCTTGCCGCCGCATCGGCCCTCGTGATGGATGGGATCGGCAACCCCAGCACGGCACGAAGGTGCAGTTCGAATTCACTCAGGTTCTGGCTGATCAAGGTCACCAGACCTGTGTCGTGGGGTCTTGGGGAGAGTTCTGAAAAGATCACCTCACCACCGCAGAGGAAGAATTCCACACCGAACAGGCCGGTCCCTCCCAGGTTCTGGGTCACGGTCCGAGCCATGGCCTGGGCCTGCTGCAACTGTTCGGCTGTCAGCTCTGCCGGCTGCCAGCTGCACTGGTAATCACCGTGTTCCTGTTCATGGCCGATGGGTGAGCAGAACAGGGTCTCCCCGTTGTGCTGTCGGATGGTCAGCAGGGTGATTTCAAGGTCAAAGCGGAGATATTCCTCCACGATCACCCGGGGGGAGGTTCCCCTGGCACCGGCCATTGCTGCTTCCCAGGCTTGATCCAGACCATCCGGTCCATCCACAACACTCTGGCCTTTTCCGGACGAGCTCATCACCGGCTTCACCACCACCGGCCATCCGAGGGCAGGAGCTTCGGCTTTCAAGTCCTCAGCACTGGCGGCGTAAGCGAAGCGCGCAGTCCGCAGTGCCAGTTCGCCGGCGGCAAGGTCGCGGATCCGATCACGGTTCATGGTGACCGCCGTGGCCCTGGCGGTGGGAATCACCGTGATTCCGTCCTGTTCCAGTTCCGCCAGCGCAGAAACCGCCAGCGCTTCGATCTCGGGGATCACCACATCAGGGCGGTGGCGACGCACCGTTGCCAGCAACGTATCGGCGTCCGTCATCGCCAGAACTTCCGCCTCATCGGCCACCTGCATGGCTGGTGCGTTGGCATAGCGATCGCAGGCGATCACATGGCATCCGAGGCGCTGGGCGGCGATGGCCACCTCCTTTCCCAGTTCACCGCTGCCCAGCAGCATCACCGTCTTGGGAAATTGGGTCATTGGCGGCTTTGACGGCGGATCTCACCAATCAACCAGACGGCGATGAAACCCAGAGATGAGATGCCGAAATAAATCAGGACCCAGCGCAGCACGCGGTCCGGATCCGCGGCAGCAGCGGACAGCAGGTCTGCTGTTTTGGTGAGCAGGTCGTCCATCAGGTGTCCAGATCCGGGATCAGTGTGAGCTGTCGAACAGGGGATTCCTCACTGACGAACCCCCAGGCCTCGAACACCGATGGATCGGGATGGGTGATGCGTTGATGGTTGCCATGGCGCTCGAGCCGGAATCCTTCCTCAGCCATGCGACGCATCAGGCTGGCGGACTCCTCAAACCGCGACGCCATGGCTTCAAGGCTGGCGCAGTCCGTGGTGAGTCCCGATTCCCGCCAGGTGAAATAGGTCATGGGTTCAGATGGTCGGGCGTAGCGCAATCCCCAGCAGCACAAAGCCAGCTGTGACGAGCCAGAAGCATGGCACCACTGTGCGTTCGCTGGTGCCCCCCAGCTCGAAATGATGGTGCAGGGGGGCCATCCGGAACACGCGTCGGCCTTGACCGTCCTGACCTTTCGTGGCTTTGAACACCCACACCTGGATGATCACGGAGAGGGACTCCGCCAGAAACACCCCACCCATCACCAGCAGAGGCCAGAGGCTGTCCGACAGCAGAGCCACGCCACTCAGGGCGGCTCCCATGGCCAGGGAGCCCGTGTCTCCCATGAAGGCTCGGGCGGGATGGCGGTTGTGCATCAGGAAGCCAAGCCAGGCGCCAGCCATGGCCATGCAGAAACCCGCCAGTGCTGGATCACCGTTGTGGCCCCTCAACATCAGTTGAATGGCCATTCCCAGGAACACCAGTGCCCCGCAGCCGCTGGCCAGTCCATCCAGCCCATCGGTGAGGTTCGTGGCGTTGCTTTCGGCCAGGAACACAAACAGTCCCAAAGGCCAGATCAGCAACCCAAGCGGCAAACTCCATCCGAAGGGCAGGGACACAGTGCTGCTGATCCAGCCCTGCCATGCCGCCACTGCGAGAAAGAGAACTGCCACGAGGCTCTGAAGCAGCAACTTGCCGCGGGGTGTGAGGCCGGTGTTGGTCTGGCGTGTGAGGCTGCGCCAATCATCGAAACCACCGATCACCATGTAAGCGAGGGTGATGGCGGAGACAGCGATCAGTTGCTGGGCCGATGGGCCCTTCAGGCTGATCAGCCCTCCAACGATCGTGCCGACTGGAACCACCAGCAGACCGCCCATGGTGGGGGTCCCTGCTTTGGATTTATGGGCCTGGGGGCCTTCGTCCCGGATTACCTGACCCATCCTCAGGGCCTTGAGTTGCGGAATACCCAGCGCCGCAACAAAAGCGGCCACTGATGTGGAGATCAACAGAGGCAGCGTCAGCTGACTGTTGGGCAGCCATTTGTCGGAGGTCAAACTGCTGGCCAGGACCACCAGCGTCAGCAGTGATGCACTGACGGTGCCGTTCTCCCACCAGGGGCGAGGACGGTTGCTGACGTCAGTCACGACGGAAGTGGCCTGTGCGCTGGGACCCTAGAGGAGCTGTTCGAATGCGACCAGGGAAGGATTGGACGTCAGTCCTCCCACTGCTCTTCGTTCTGCTCATCAGCGTTGTTGTAATCCTCTTTCTCACCCATCAGCGCTGACAGTTCTTCCTCTTCAACCGTGCTCACTTCAGGAGAACCGGATTCCTCGTCAGCCACCAGACGGCCACTGGCTTCCAGCCAGGTGAGCAGATCAGGTTCCTCGCGCAGGGGCAGCACCGGTGCCGGATCCCTGCGTCCATAGCGCGTCAGGGAGGGGTTGATGCTGTCGAGAACGCTCATCGTTGAGGGGACAGTCCAATCCACCAACATAGTTCATGCCCTTGAACACAACCATGCGGGACGTTGTGGTGCTGCTGATCAGCTGGGGTTCGGCGTTGCTGATCAGCCTTGGCCTGCGCTGGTGGGGTGATCAGCATCCCGCTGCCCTTCAGGCGCCCTGGGCTGTTGTTCTGGCCATCGTGCTGCTGCCGGCATTGTTGATGGCGGGCTGGGTGCTGTGGTCTGCAGCAGGGCCTGGGGACGGTGAAGGGGGAGAATCAACCGATTCTGATCAGGAGACCCATTGATGGGCCGCGCCAACAAGGTGGTTCTCGCCTACTCCGGCGGGGTGGATACCAGCGTCTGCATTCCCTACCTGAAGCAGGAGTGGGGTGTGGAGGACGTCATCACCTTCGCTGCTGATCTTGGCCAGGGCGATGAGCTGGAACCGATTCGTCAAAAGGCCCTGGATGCCGGTGCGAGTCAGTCCTTGGTGGGAGATCTGATTCAGCCCTTCATCGAGGAGTTCGCCTTCCCTGCCATCCGCGCCAATGCGCTGTACGAGGGTCGCTATCCCCTCTCCACGGCACTGGCCCGGCCGTTGATCGCCCGTCGACTGGTGGAGGTGGCCCGTGAGGTGGGTGCAGACGCTGTGGCCCATGGCTGCACCGGCAAAGGAAATGATCAGGTGCGCTTCGATGTGGCGATTGCCGCGCTCGCTCCCGATCTGAAGGTGCTGACACCTGCCAGGGAGTGGGGGATGAGTCGCGAAGAGACCATTGCCTACGGCGAGCGCTGCGGAATTCCGGCACCGGTCAGCAAGAAATCGCCCTATTCGATCGACCTCAACCTTCTGGGTCGCAGCATCGAGGCTGGCCCGCTTGAGGATCCGATGGTGGCGCCTCCGGAGGAGGTGTTCGCCATGACGTCACCGGTGTCGGAGACGCCGGATGCGGCTGAGGAGATTGAGATCGCTTTTGAAGCCGGTAACCCCGTCGCCATCAATGGCCAGAGCCTGGATCCGGTGGCGATGATCAGGGAAGCCAACCGTCTGGCCGGCAGCCATGGCATCGGTCGGCTCGACATGATCGAGAACCGGGTGGTGGGGATCAAATCCCGCGAGATCTACGAAACGCCAGGCTTGCTGCTGTTGATCCAGGCCCATCAGGAACTGGAGAGTTTGACGTTGGCCGCGGATGTGCTGCGCAGCAAACGTCAGCTGGAGATGCAGTGGGCTGATCTGGTGTATCAGGGCCTGTGGTTCGGGCCGCTGAAGGATGCTCTGGACGGTTTCATGGACTGCACGCAGCAGCACGTCAATGGCGTCGTGCGCCTGCGTCTGCACAAGGGCAGCGCCACGGTCATCGGTCGCGGCTCAACCCAGAGCAGCCTGTATGTGCCTGAGATGGCGTCCTATGGCAGCGAAGACAAGTTTGACCACCGCGCCGCCGAAGGCTTCATCTACGTCTGGGGATTGCCCACCCGTCTCTGGGCTGCATCGCAACGGACATCAGGCTGATCGCCGTCGTCCGAAACCACGAAGTCTCGGCAGACGGAACAGAGGGAACCTGATCAGATTGTTCGGACGACGCACCGCGCTCTGCACCTCTGAAGGAGGCAGAGCCCGCTGGTCAGGGTCGTGTTTCTGTGGTTCCAACTGTTCGGCCAGCAGTTGGTAGCGCTCCATCAAAGGCTCCAGACGCTGCTGGAACTTGCGTTCGAACAACTCAGGCAGATCATCAAGAAGCTGCTCGTAGGCCTTGATCTGCTCTTCCAGCGCATCAATGCGTCGTTGCAGCATCTGATGATCTGTTGACCGTGGCGCCTGTGGCATCCAGCGCGGTTGCGGAGCCTGATGCTGCTGGGCGTCATGGGTCATGAACCGACGCTATCGCCGGTCCATGACGACGACAACCGTGTCAGGATGCGGCTTCTGAGCTGGCTGCGGCCTGTTCCTGAGGAGCGGGAGCCGGCTCGCTGCCGGGAACCACCCGTGGTGCGGGCAGAGGACCCTCCTGCTTCACCGTGAGGTAGCGGATCACGTCCTCACTGAGGCGCATGGCCTTTTCCAGCACGGCCACCTGCTGGCCATCGCCGTTGTGGCTCAGCTGCACGTAGATGCCTTCCTTGTGCTTATCGATGGGGTAGGCCAGGCGACGCTTACCGCGCATCTGGTTGTCCAGCACTTCAGCGCCGGCTTCCACCAGCATGTCTCGGTATTTGGTGAGGTGGCTCTCAACTTCCTCCTCCGGAATGTCCGGACGAAGGATGTACATGGTCTCGTAGTACGGATCGAGCGTCATGGGCTGTGCCGACGGGGACTTCAGGCTCACCTTGGTGAGCGACGGATCCAACACCTTATCCCCCGGACCTCCCTGCCTCAGTAGAGCTGCATGCGGACCGCCTGGCTGATGCCCGGCAGATCGGGTTCGCGGCCCCGCAGGCACTCCACAAGTGAGAAGACCAGGATGGCAAGCACGGCGACGACCACGGCGCTGGAGAGCGTGCTCAGCAGCAGACTTCCGGCGGCGATCGGCTGCAGCAACAGGCGGAAGCCGATGCTCAGCACAATCAATGCAATGTCGGTGAGCAGAGCCTGCAGAGCGTTGAAGCGCAGGAAGTAAGGGACGTTCGGATTGCGCACCACAGCAAGGAAGAGCACGAAGAACAGCAGCAGGCCCCCCAGACCGAAGGGAATGCTGCGTTCCAGTTGCATCAGGGGCAAGGCCGGCAACACAAACGGTCTCAGCAGTGGGTACTGAAGAAACAATCCGTCAGGGGCGAATCCAAGGGGTATGGCATCACTCCACGGCAGCAGATACATCAACGGCGCGACCAGTCGCTGCCAGAGGGGGGGTTCCATCGTCAGCCCTGATCAATCCGCTGACGCTAATGGCTTAAAGCGGCTTCAGCCGCCTGTCGCATGGTGTCCATGGGAACGTCATTGACGCCGCTCCAAAGCCTCAGGGATGCGGCACCCTGTTGCACCAGCATCTCCAGCCCGTCGATGCAACGGTGCCCTCGCCCCTGGCCCCAATGCAGCCATGCGGTGGGACGCGGGGTGTAGATGAGGTCGTAGAGGGTGGCCTGATCCGCAAGCCTGTCCCAGAGATCAGAACTGAGGGGCATGGCGGTGGCGTCACCATGCAGGGCCATGCCCACCGGCGTGGTGTTCACCACCAGATCTGCTGTGGCCAGCAGCTCACCCACGGCGGGGTCCGTTTCAAGGCAGCTGCTCAGCGGGGCGCTCTCCAGCTGCAGGTCAGCGATGAAGGTCAGCAACGCTTCCGTGCGTCGTCCGATCACTTGGATCGACGACAGTCCAAGGGACTGCAAGCCAGCCACCACGGCCCGGGCGGAGCCGCCGCAACCGAGCACCACGGCCTGCTGGTTTTGCCAGTGTTCGCGGCCGCCGAGGGGCGCCAGAAACCCTTCCACATCGGTGTTTGTGCCCCGCCAGCCATCCTTGTCGTCGGGGATGAGTGTGTTCACCGCCTGAAGCCGACGGGCAGGCTCGCTGAGCTCGCTGCAGAGGCTGGTCACAGCCTGCTTGTGGGGGATCGTCACATTGAGTCCGCGGCAGCCCACCGCCCTGAGCCCCTGCAGCACTTCAGGCAGGGTCTCCCCCTCACAGGGCAGAGCCAGGTACCGCCAGTTGAGCCCCAGCTCTTGCAGTGCTGCGTTCTGCATCGCAGGGGAGAGCGAGTGCTGCACCGGGTTGCCGAGCAGCCCCACCAGGCCAGTGCTGCCGTTGTTCATGGCCTCGTCGGAATGCCCGCCCAGCCTGCCTGTTCGGGAACCACACCTCGCCTGGGGCAGGGTCTCCTGATGAAGATAACGGGGTTTCGTTCATCCCTTCAGGAGGTGGCCACCGATGGGCAAGGTTGTCGGCATTGACCTTGGCACCACGAACAGTTGCGTGTCCGTGATGGAGGGTGGCAAACCCACCGTCATCGCGAACGCCGAGGGTTTCCGAACCACGCCCTCCGTCGTGGCATACACCAAGAACCAGGACCAGCTGGTCGGTCAGATCGCCAAGCGTCAGGCGGTCATGAACCCGGACAACACGTTTTATTCCGTCAAGCGCTTCATCGGCCGTCGTGTTGATGAAGTGAATGAGGAATCCAAGGAAGTGAGCTACGGCGTCGAGAAGGCCGGCGCCAACGTCAAGGTGAAGTGCCCTGTTCTCGACAAGCAGTTCGCCCCTGAGGAGGTGTCTGCCCAGGTCTTGCGCAAGCTGGCTGAAGATGCCGGTAAGTACCTCGGTGAGAACGTCACCCAGGCGGTGATCACCGTCCCCGCCTACTTCAACGATTCCCAGCGTCAGGCCACCAAGGACGCCGGAAAGATCGCCGGCCTCGAGGTGCTGAGGATCATCAACGAGCCCACCGCAGCGGCTCTGGCCTATGGCCTCGACAAGAAGAGCAACGAGCGCATCCTTGTTTTCGACCTGGGCGGCGGCACCTTCGACGTGTCCGTGCTCGAGGTTGGTGACGGTGTTTTCGAGGTGCTCTCCACCTCCGGCGACACCCACCTGGGTGGCGACGACTTTGACAAGGTGATCGTTGATCATCTGGCTGAGACCTTCAAGTCCAACGAAGGCATCGATCTGCGTCAGGACAAGCAGGCTCTGCAGCGCCTGACCGAGGCGGCTGAGAAGGCCAAGATCGAGCTGTCCAGCGCCACCCAGAGCGAGATCAACCTGCCGTTCATCACGGCCACGCCTGAGGGTCCCAAGCACCTGGATCTCACCCTCACCCGGGCCAAGTTCGAAGAGCTGGCCGCCAACCTGATCGACCGCTGCCGCATCCCTGTGGAGCAGGCGCTCAAGGACGCCAAGCTCTCCTCCAGTGAGCTGGACGAGATCGTGATGGTGGGTGGTTCCACCCGCATTCCGGCCGTGCTGGAGCTGGTGAAGCGCACCACCAGCAAGGACCCCAACCAGACCGTCAATCCTGACGAGGTGGTGGCCGTCGGCGCCGCCATTCAGGGCGGTGTGCTGGCCGGTGAGGTCAAGGACATCCTGCTGCTGGACGTCACGCCTCTCTCCCTGGGTGTGGAAACCCTGGGTGGCGTGATGACCAAGATGATCACCCGCAACACCACGGTCCCCACCAAGAAGACCGAGACCTACTCGACGGCTGTGGATGGTCAGACCAACGTGGAGATCCACGTGCTCCAGGGTGAGCGCGAAATGGCCTCCGACAACAAGTCGCTCGGAACCTTCCGTCTCGATGGCATCCCTCCGGCCCCCCGTGGTGTGCCCCAGATCGAGGTGACCTTCGATATTGATGCCAACGGCATCCTCAGCGTCACCGCCAAGGACAAGGGCAGCGGCAAGGAGCAGTCGATCTCGATCACGGGTGCCTCCACCCTGTCGGATTCCGAGGTGGACAAGATGGTGAAGGATGCCGAGGCCAACGCCAGCGCCGACAAGGAGAAGCGCGAAAAGATCGACCTGAAGAACCAGGCCGAGACCCTCGTTTATCAGGCTGAAAAGCAGATGGGCGAGCTGGGTGACAAGGTCGAGGCCGATGCCAAGGCCAAGGTCGAGGAGAAGCGCACCAAGCTCCAGGAGGCCGTCAACGCGGAGGATTACGACGCGATGAAGACCTTGCTGGAGGAACTGCAGCAGGAGCTCTACACCGTGGGTGCTTCCGTCTATCAGCAGGAGGGTGCTGCGGGTGGAGCCGCTCCCGGTGGCGACGCAGGAGCCGGTGCTGCCCCCGGCGGTGGTGACGCCAGCGATGACGTCATCGATGCCGAGTTCACCGAGACCAAGTGATCGCTTGACGCGTCAGCCATGAAAAAGGGGGCCCATGGGGGCCCCTTTTTTTATTCTGGTTCTGATCAGGTGACGATCATTCGCTGATCTTTTCGACAGCAGCCAGGGACTTCTCCACAACACCTTTGGGGAGGCTGACGTAGCCCAGTTCAGGCGCCTGGGATTGGGCTTTGTCGGAGAGCATGAACTCGAAGGTCTTCTTCAGTGCAGCCGTTTTGTCGCCGTTGCCGGTTTCGTAGGCCAGCACCCAGGTGAAGGTCACGATCGGGTAGCCCGCGGGGGGGTTGGGGTTGCCACCGATGAGGTCAGGACCGATGTCGATGGAGTCGAGGGCAGCACTTTCGGTTTCGTTGGTGGGCTTCACCAGTTCGCCCGAGGCGTTGGTGACGGCTGCAGCCTGGAGCTTGCCTTTGACGTAGGCGGCTTCCACATAGCCCACACCACCTGGGATCTGATTCAGCTGGGCAGCCACACCTTCATTGCCCTTCGAGCCAACGCCCGTGGGCCACTTGATGGATTTGGCGGCGCCGGGGCCATTCTTCCACTCATCGCTGATGGCGGACAGGTGCTTGGTGAAGTTGTAAGTGGTGCCGGAACCATCGGAACGACGCACCACGGTGAGCTTCTGGTCTGCGCAGCCAAGTTCACTGAAGTTCTTGATCTTGCCAAGGAAGATTCCAGCCAGTTGTTCGGTGGAGAGCTTGAGGTCACACCCTTAGAGGTTGCAGGCCACAGCGATCGCGCCAGCCGTCATCGGGATCTGCAGCACGCCCCGATCCACCTTGGCGATTTCGGCTTCCTTCATCGGTTTGTCCGATGCACCGAAATCCACGGTGTTGGCCGTGAACTGTCGAACACCAGCACCGGAACTGACGGATTGATAGTTCACGGTGACGCCTTCAGGCTGAAGTTCCTGGAACCAGCGCTGGTAGATGGCTGCCGGGAAGGAGGCGCCGGCGCCGTTGAGTTTTCCGGTGACCTTGTCATCTCCGCCGCCACCACCGCTGGAGCAGGAGGCAAGGGTCATGGTGGCGCTCAGGCCGGCGATGGCAGCCAGGGCACGAAAGCTGTTGGAACGACGCATGGGTTCGGATGCACGGGGATGTGACCATCGGGACCGTATGCACTGCAGGGGAAGACAGCGCTAAGCGCCGGTAATCGGAAGGTTGTGATTGAGTTCAGCTGCGATCCATTCAGCACTGGCCGGCAGCAGCAGCACACCGTTGCGGTAATGACCACTGGCCAGCAGCAGACCGGGCTCGAGCTGCTCAAGAAGTGGCGCTGGCCGCTCCACCGGCCTGGCCCGCAGGCCACTCCAGTGCTCAACCACCGTGGCGGATTTGAGCCAGTCCGGGGCCTTGCCGTGGAGGGAACGCATTAAGGCCAGGGGGTCTTCGGCCGCTTCACTGCCCGGTTCAACGGTGGCCCCCAGCAGCAACTGATTCGGTCCATCGGGGATGAGGTTGACGCCTTGATCCACCAGGACCGCAGGCCATTGCTGCCAGTTGATGGGCGCTTCCTTCAATTCCAACCGCAGGGCCTGGCCCAGCACCGGCGTCATGGGCCGGTCGTGATCAAGAGGTGCCAGCAGTGCTGAGCTGGCTAGGGCTGCGCAGATCACCACAGCAGCGAAGTCGTCCCGTTGGCCTCCGGTCCTCACCACACGCCAGCCGGAACGGTGACGCTCGAGGGTATCGACTGGTTCGGCCACCTGAGTCACCTGATGCTCCTCAAGAGCACGCCGCAGGGATTGCTGCAGTTTCAAAGGATCCACGCGACCGTCTTGTTCGGAGCGCAATCCACCGTGTTCCGCTCTTGGCCAGATTGCGTCCAGTTCTGCAGGGGAAAGGCTTTTCAGCCCAAGCTGTTGGCGTTGTGAGGCCAGACCGTTGAGCCGGATTCCGGTGGCTTCATCACCAGCAACTTGCAGCAGCGGGGTTTGTAGAGCCAGTTCCGGCACGAAGCGTTGCAAGCGGTTGATCCAGAGGGGCCAGAGTTCCATGCTGCGTTTTCGCAGCCGCCAGCCACGACCACTGGATCGACGGAAGACGTGCCCCATGAGCACGCCCAGGGACGCGGTGGTGCCGTTGAGTTCGGTGGAAGACCTTGTCCTGCTGACTCGCTGTGTCAGGCGGGGATCGTAGATCGTCACCGGGTGGCCGAGAGAGGCCAGGTGCCAGGCGGTGCCAAGGCCGAGGGAGCCGGCACCGACAACGGCGACTGGACGGTTCAGCTGAAGGCCTCAGCTGGGATCACGTCGGAATAGGCGTCGAAGCTGGCCGCCAGATTGCTGTAGGACCGTTGCAGACGGGAGCCATCCTGCAGGCGAGCCGCTTCGTCGAGGTCGGCCAGGGCTTCCTTGAGTTTGCGGGCGATCTTGTCGGCGTCCTTGCGCTCAGAGCGATCCAGGCGCTGATTGATGTACGACATTTCACGGCCGACTTCCTGCATGGGTCCGTGCAGAAGGTTGCGCGTGAAGACCCAGTCCTCATCACTCACCAAGCGGGCCAGATCAGGCAGACGTGACTTGGTGGCTTCAAATGCTGCGGCCTGTCGGCGGATCACCGCCAGGTCGTCTGGATTGATGCCAGCAGCGTTGACAGCAGCCGGGGCCATCAGACCCAGGCTCAACGCGACGCAGAGGCAGATCGCGGCCAGGCGGCGCAGGGCCTTCAGCATGGTCAGGAAAAAATCTTAGAGACTTTAACCAGCTGGTTCTGCGCGGGAGAATTTGCTTTTCAAACCTTCGTCGTGCGTGATGCCACGGTGATCCTGCAGTTGATCTGCCCGGACCGTCCTGGCTTGGTCAGTGAACTGGCCGGCTGGGTGGCTGCCAACGGCGGCAACATCCGCCATGCCGATCACCACACCGATGCGGGGGCCGGGTTGTTCCTCAGTCGGATCGAATGGGATCTCGATGGGTTCGGTCTGTCACGCGTCGCCCTGCCGGAGGCCGCTGCGGCCCTGGGGACGCGACTGAATGGTCAGGCTCAGCTGCACTTTTCCGATGACGTGCCTCGGGTGGCGATTTTCGCCAGCAAGCAAGCCCATTGCCTTCAGGATCTGCTGTGGCGTGTGCAGAGCGGTGAACTGCCGATGCAGGTGCCCCTGGTCATCGCCAACCACCCGGATCTCGAACCTCTCTGTGCCGGATTCGGGGTTCGTTTTGTCTGCGTCCCCGTGGTCAAGGCAGCCAAACCAGAAGCTGAGCAGAGGATGCTGGAGCTGCTGGAGGAGAACCGGATCGAACTCGCCGTGCTCGCCAAGTACATGCAGGTGCTCAGCGGCGACTTTCTTCAGCGTTTCCCGGATGTGATCAACATCCACCACTCTTTTTTGCCGGCCTTCAAGGGGGCGCAGCCCTACCACCGGGCCTGGGAGCGGGGGGTCAAATTGATCGGGGCCACTGCGCACTACGTGACTGAGGACCTCGACGACGGGCCGATCATCGAGCAGACCACCGTGCCCGTCAGCCACCGTGACGATGTCGATGACCTGATCCGCAAAGGACGTGACACAGAGCGGTTGGCGCTGGCACGGGCCCTGCGGATGCACCTTCATCGACAGGTGATGGTGTATCGCGGCCGAACTGCGGTGTTTGCATGATTAGAGATCGGCGCATCGGGGGTCGGGCGTTCCGACTCGGATTGTTGTTTCTGCCCTCCAGTGCCCTGCTTGCCGCGATTGGGCTGTTCATCGCCTGCATCAGCGGCAGTCGTGGTCGGGTGCAGCCGCTGTGGCGGGATCGCTGGTGCCAGCCGCTGCTGCTGGCCGGGGTGTTGATGCTGATCGGGGCCTGCCTGGCCGAGAACGCCGGCCTGGCCTGGGCAGGTCTGGCCAATTGGTTGCCCTTTATCTGGGCGTTCTGGGCCTTTCAACCTCACCTCGAGGGGTCCAGCCAACGTCGACAGGCGGTGTGGATGCTGCTGGCGGGCACTCTGCCTGTGCTGGTGACGGGATTCGGCCAGATGCTCCTGGGTTGGCAGGGTCCCTGGCAGGTCGGTGGCGGGGCGATCATCTGGTTTCTGCATCCCGATGGCCGCCCGATCGGTCGCCTGTCTGGATTGTTCGATTACGCCAACATCACCGGCGCCTGGCTGGCGGTGGTCTGGCCTCTGATGCTCGCGGCCGTGCTTCGCCCCGATGGCTGGCCTCGCCGTGGTGGGGCCCTGCTGCTGTCCATGGCCACGGCGATGGCTGTGCTGCTCACCCAGTCACGCAACGCCATGGGTGGGCTGGTGCTGGCCCTCCCCTTCGTGCTCGGGTCCTGGCAGTGGCTGTGGTTGCTTCCCCTACTCCTGCTTCTTGCTTCACCCCTTCTGCTCGCTGTTCTGCCGGGGGTTCCCGCCGGGCTGCAGCAGTGGGGGATGCGCCTGCTGCCGGATCAGGTGCTGGTGCGGGTTCTGGAAAGTCAAGGGGAAACCGCCTGGAAACACACGCGTTTGGGTCAGTGGCAGTACGCCCTGCAATTGGTGGCTGCCCGCCCTTGGTTCGGATGGGGTGCCGCCGCCTTCAGCGTTCTTTATCCAATTCACGCTGCCAAGCGCTGGCATGGCCATGTCCATAACCTGCCGCTGGAGCTGGCCGTCAGCCACGGACTGCCGGTGATGGTGTTGATTGTCGGCACTGTCCTGGTGTTGCTGATGCTGACTGCACGGCGCGGGATGTTGCAGAAGCCTCCTCTGGAGCGGGCCTGGTGGGCGGCCACGTTGGTGCTGGTGGTGATGCATGCCACCGATCTGCCGCTGTTTGACAGCCGCCTCAACATCCTTGGCTGGACCCTGCTGGCAGGGCTTTATGCGTTTATTAGGGAGTCAGAGCCTGATCGTGATGGTCTCGCAGCTTCTCCGGAGCGAGTGGACCCCTGAGTTGGATCCAGGGCAGGACCCGGGAGGGTTCCCAGGTCGCATGAATCACTTCATCCCAGGGGGGCGGTGCCGGTAGTGGATCTCCTGGCGGTGGATCCAGCTCGCCGCTGAGGGCTGCTCGATAGGCCTTCTTCCATCCGCCGATGCTCTCTCGGGCGTCGCCGACGGCGGCGATCACCGGGGCCAGGCGTCGGTCGCTGCGGGACAGCAGGGCCTGGATCACGCTCCAGCCGTAGCTCTCTGGGCGGAACTCAATGCCCTTGGGTTTGACTTTCTTCGCCAGCCGTTTCAAGCGTTTGTCCGCTTCCGGCCGCACCCCTTGCCATTGGAAGGGGGTCTGCGCCTTGGGCACGAAGGTGCTGACGCCAAGGGTGAACCGCAGCCCAGGGGTGCCTTTTTTCAGGGTCAGCAGCAGATCGGCGGTGGCGTCCACATCGGCATCGGTTTCCGTGGGCAACCCGACCATGCCGTAGAGCTTCATGCCTGACAGCCCGCCTTGCTTGGCGTGCTGGGCGGCGGCATGGATCGCTTCGGTGGTGAGTTTTTTGTTGACCACCTCCCGCATGCGTTCGCTGCCGCTTTCGATGGCAATTGTGAGTGACCGACTGCCGCGTTTGGCCAGAATCCGTCCCAGTTCAGGGGTCACCGTGGAGGCCCTCACGGAACTGACGCTGATCCGCGTGCCGTCGAAGCGGTCCTGATCCAACCACTGGAGCAGATCGGAGAACTGGGGATGCTGGGTCACCGAGGCGCCCAGCAGTCCAAGCCGTTTGGTGGCGGTCATCCCCTTTTCCACCGCTGGAATCAGACCGTCGTCCAGGGATGGTGTGCGGAAGGGGAGGGTGAGATAGCTGGCCAGACAGAAGCGGCACAGTTCCGGGCAACTGCGCACGACTTCCACCATGTGAATGTCGGGCCAGGCGGCCTCCGGTGTCACCACCGTGGAGTGGCTGAGGGTATTGCCGCGCCAGGTCTGCTTTTCGACCATGGCCGGAACGTCCGGATCGACGGGTTCCACGGCCATCAGTTCCCCGTCGGTGTCGTACCGCGGTGCATAGAGCGCCGGTACGTACACACCGGGCACCTGAGCGAGGTGTCGCAGGCGTACCTGGCGGTCAGCCCCACGGCACTGCTGGAGGGCATCGATGAAGGCGGGCAGCAGCAGCTCTCCATCCCCGAGCAGCACCGCATCAAAAAAGGGAGCCAACGGTTCAGGGTTGGCGGTCAGGACCGGACCGCCACCGAAGACGATCGGATCCTGATCGCGACGCTCCGCGGCCCAGATGGGGATGCGCTGGTTCTGCAGCAGTTCCGGCAAGACGGGGCCATCCAGCTCCCAGCTCAGGGACAGCCCGAACAGGTCGCAGTGGCGTGGCAGGGGATCACCCTGATCCGTGAACAGGCGCCGCACATCCACATCGCTGCGGCGCGCCAGGGTCGCCCAGACGATCTGATAGCCAAGGCTTGTGATCCCCACCGAATAGGTGCTGGGGAACGCCAGCACGGCCTTCAGGGCATCGGGTTCCGGTGTGGCCGGATCGAACAGCAGGGTTTCCTGATTCAGTTGCTGTCTCCTGGGGGGCCGGGGGGAGGAGGTGGTGTGAACGGGCGGCGATGACGGTTGATCCGCTGCTGCATTCGCTCTTCAGACGCCAGTTCCATGCCCATCTGACGGTCGTAGATGGAGTGGGGGTTGAACAAGCGGGCCACCAGGAAACTCATCAGAGACGCCACGAGGATCGGTTTGAGGATCAGCAGGTCCTTGGTGAGGGCAAAGGCCAGGAACATGGCGGAAATCGGTGTGTGGGAACACCCCGCCACGAAGGCCCCCATGCCCGCAAACACATAGGTGGTGGGGACATGGCCCGTGAGGGCCTCCACCCAGATTCCACAGGCCAGACCGATGGCACCGCCAAGGGTCAGCATCGGCATGAACAGTCCCCCAGGAGCCCCTGATCCGGCGGCCAGCCCGGTGCTGAAGAACAGCACCACAAAGCTGGCCAGGGCGAGGCCGACGTCTGCTTTACCGGCGCCGATGAGGTACTTCAGCTCCGAGGGGTTGTGAAAGGTGTCGGGAAGGGCGGCGTAGACGCAGCCAAGAACGAGCCCGCTGAGGGTCATGCGCAGGATCAGCCGGTCGCCGAACCAGCGGTTTCCCTGTCGCTGCATGGCCAGCACATAACGGGTGTACAGCTCCGCCAGCACCCCGACCACGGCTCCCAGGGCGATCAGGTACAGCAGATCGATGGGCAGAAATTTCACCAACGGTGTGTAGGCGCGCTCCAGCTGGAAGCCCGTGGTGCCGCTGAGGCCGGATGATCCAGGGTTCAGGCCGAGAAAGCCCAGCACATCCGCCCAGGTGTCTGCGGAGAAGGTGGTGATGAGCACCAGCAGCAGCACCACCGGCCTGGCGGAGTGCAGCAGCTCCTCGATCGCGTAGATGAAGCCTCCGATGGGTGCACTGAACACGGCGGCGATGCCGGCGCCACCTCCGGCGGCCACGATCATGCGGCGAAAGGCCGCCGGTGCTCGAAGCCAGCGGGACATCTGCCAGGCGACGGAACCACCCATCTGCACGGCTGGACCCTCGGGGCCGAGGGGAAAGCCACTGCCGATGGCGATGATTCCGGCCACGAGCTTCACCAGCCCCACCCGCAGCCCCATAGGCACAGCCCTGTGGCGCAGAAATCCCATGATGTGAGTGATGCCGGCGCCTCCGGCAGCAGGGGCCAGATTGCTGATCAACCATCCGGACACCAGTCCACCGAATCCCCCCAGAGCAGGCAGCACCACCCAGGCTGGAAATTCATTGAGCAGCTCCAGCCGCCAGTCCCTGAGCAGGTTGATCCCACCGGTGAACAGCAGTCCGGTGATGGCTGCTCCGAGGCCAGTGAGTGCCAACGCCAGAACCACCACCAGCCAGCGGCGTTCCAGCAACCTCTGAATGCTGCGGCTGGACCCCAGCAGATGGCGTCGTCGTTTCGGCTCGCTCAGGGTGGGCACAGGGTGATCTCGGGTCAGGCTTCAGCCAGCACAGCCGCCTCCTCATCCGCACTCATCACCCGGCCTTGATCTTCAAAACCGCTGATCTGATCGAAATTCAGATAGCGGTAAAGCTCATCGGAGAGCGGATCAATTTTTTCAGCTGCGATTGAGCGGTACTCATCGGCGGTGGGAATGCGACCCAGCAGGGCGCAGACCGCTGCCAGCTCGGCACTGCCCAGATACACCTGGGCGCCTTTGCCCAGACGGTTGTTGAAGTTCCGGGTGCTGGTGGAGAACACCGTGGTGTTGTCCTCCACCCGGGCCTGGTTGCCCATGCAGAGCGAACAACCCGGCATCTCCATGCGCGAACCGGCCGCTTCAAAGGTGGCGTAGTAGCCCTCGGCCTTCAGGGTCTCTTCGTCCATGCGTGTCGGCGGGCAGACCCAGAGGCGGGCTTTGTTGCTGCCGGAGCCCTCCAGCACCTTGGCCGCGGCGCGGTAGTGGCCGATGTTGGTCATGCAGGAGCCGATGAACACCTCCTGAACGGGATCGCCGGCGACCTCACTCAGCAGTTTCACGTTGTCGGGATCGTTGGGACAGGCCAGCACCGGTTCGGTGAGCTCGTCGAGGTTGATCTCCAGGACTTCGGCATATTGAGCATCCGGATCAGCGCTCAGCAGCTGCGGATTGGCCAGCCAGGCCTCCATAGCCTTGATCCGCCGAGCCAGGGTTTTGGCATCGCTGTAGCCCCTTGCGATCATGTTTTTCAGCAGGGCCACATTGCTGCGCAGGTATTCGCTCACGGTTGCTTCCGAGAGCTTGATCGTGCAGCCGGCGCAGGAGCGTTCGGCTGTGGCATCGGTGAGTTCGAAGGCCTGCTCCAGCTTGAGATCCGGCAGACCTTCGATCTCCATGATCCGGCCGTTGAAGATGTTCTTCTTGTTGGCCTTCTCCACGGTGAGCAGGCCCTTCTGAATGGCCACCCAGGGAATGGCGTTCACCACGTCCCGCAGGGTCACACCGGGCTGCAGCGAACCGCTGAAGCGCACCAGCACCGACTCGGGCATGTCCAGGGGCATCGCACCGATGGCAGCAGCGAAGGCCACCAGGCCGGAACCGGCGGGGAAGGAAATGCCGAGGGGGAAGCGGGTGTGGCTGTCCCCACCCGTGCCCACGCTGTCGGGCAGGAGCATGCGGTTCAGCCAGCTGTGGATGATCCCGTCGCCCGGGCGAAGGGCAACACCGCCGCGCTGGGCAAAGAAGTCCGGCAGATCTTTCTGGGTCTGCAGATCCACTGGTTTCGGATAAGCCGCGGTGTGGCAGAAGCTCTGCATCACCAGGTCGGAGGAGAAGCCGAGACAGGCCAACTCCTTCATCTCATCCCGGGTCATCGGTCCCGTGGTGTCCTGGGAGCCGACGGTGGTCATCAGTGGCTCGCAGCTGGTGCCGGGGCGAACGCCCGGCAGGCCACAGGCCTTGCCCACCATTTTCTGGGCCAGGGTGAAGCCCTTGCCGGTGTCTGCTGGTGCCGAGGGGCGGATGAAGGCGTCCGAAGGGGCGAGACCCAGCTGCGCTCGGACCTTGTCCGTGAGGGCCCGGCCGATCATCAAGGGAATGCGGCCGCCGGCTCGCACCTCATCGCTGATGGTGCTGGGCTTGAGTTCGAATCGGCTCACCACCTCGCCTTCGCGTTCGATCGTGCCGGAATGGGGGCGGATGGTGATCACATCACCGGTGTTCAGCATGGTGACATCGCATTCGATCGGCAGAGCGCCGGAGTCTTCGGCGGTGTTGAAAAAGATCGGCGCGATCTTGCCGCCGAGAATCACGCCGCCGCCGCGTTTGTTGGGGACGTGGGGAATGTCGTTGCCGGTGTGCCAAAGCACGGAGTTGATCGCACTTTTCCTGGAGCTGCCGGTGCCCACCACGTCGCCCATGTAGGCCACGGGATGACCCTTTTGTTTGAGGGTTGCGATCTTTTTCAGACCCTCGGGATCCCGTGTCTCGAGCATCGCCAGGGCGTGCAGGGGAATGTCCGGTCGGGTAGTGGCGTGGGTGGCGGGTGAGAGGTCGTCGGTGTTGGTTTCCCCTTCCACCTTGAACACGGTCACCGTGATCATTTCGGCCAGGGGCTCACGGCGGGTGAACCATTCGGCCGCCGCCCAGCTGTCCACCACCTGCCTGGCGAAGCGATTGCTCGCCGCCAGCTCCATCACGTCATTGAAGGCGTCGTAAACCAGCAGGGTGCGGCTGAGGCCTTCAGCCGCGCAGCTGGCCAGCTGCTCGTCGCTGTGCTGAAGCAGCTCAATCAGAGCTGCCACGTTGTACCCACCCACCATGGTTCCGAGCAGGCGAGTGGCCTCTAGGGGTGTCACCAGGGAGCTTGTTGCTTGCCCTTGGGCGACGGCGCTGAGCCAGGTGGCTTTCACATAGGTGGCTTCGTCAACGCCGGGTGGAATGCGCTCACTGAGGAGATGCAACAGGGCTTCGTCCTCCCCTGCGGGTGGCTGTTGCAGCAGTTCGGTCAGGGCCTGGGTCTGCTCAGCTGTCAGCGGCAGGGCCGGGATGCCTTGGGCTTCGCGGTCGGCGGCCAGCTCGCGATACGCGCTCAGCATGGTGAGGAATGTGCGGGGCAGAGCACCATTCTTCCGGACAGGGTCTGTTGCCAGTGAGCAGGATGCGTAGCCTTGGTCCGTTTCACGCGCGCGGTCATGGCCACCACCTCGGATTTGCATGTGGTGGAGACCCGTCCGCTGGTGGCTCCGGCTCTGCTGCACGGAGATCTGCCGATTGATGCCGCCGCCATGGAGACGGTCGCATCGGCCCGTCGACGGATCCAGGCCATTTTGCGCGGCGAGGATCGGCGTCTGCTGGTGGTGGTGGGCCCCTGCTCGGTCCATGATGTGAAGGCGGCGCGGGAGTACGCCGAACGGCTGGCCCCGATCCGGGAACGGCTGAAGGATCAGCTGGAGGTGGTGATGCGGGTTTATTTCGAAAAGCCGCGTACGACGGTTGGTTGGAAAGGCCTAATCAATGACCCCCACCTCGATGGCTCGTACGACATCAACACAGGCCTGAGGCGGGCTCGTGGCTTACTGCTGGACCTGGCCCGGGAGGGTATGCCGGCAGCGACGGAACTGCTGGATCCGGTGGTTCCCCAGTACATCGCTGATCTGATCAGCTGGACTGCGATCGGAGCCCGCACCACGGAAAGCCAGACCCATCGGGAGATGGCTTCAGGCTTGTCGATGCCGATCGGCTACAAGAACAGCACTGACGGCAGCGCCACTATCGCCATCAATGCGATGCAGGCGGCATCGAAACCTCATCATTTTCTGGGAATCAACCGCGACGGCCATGCTTCGATCGTGAGCACGACCGGCAACCCGGATGGTCATCTGGTGCTGCGTGGCGGTCATCAGGGCAGCAACTACCACCTGGAGGCCGTTCAGGCTGCTGCAGCGGAACTGAGCAAGGCGGGCCTGAAGGATCGTCTGATGGTGGACTGCAGCCATGCCAACTCGAACAAGGATTTCCGCCGCCAGGCCGATGTACTCGCCACGGTGGCTGATCAGTTGAAGGCTGGATCCGGCCATGTGATGGGCGTGATGATCGAAAGTCATCTGGTGGAAGGCAATCAGAAACTCACCGCTGATCTCTCCCAGCTCACCTATGGCCAGAGCATTACGGATGCCTGCATCAGCCTGGAGACCACGGATGCGCTGCTGTCCGAGCTGGCTAGAGCCGTGGCCGATCGCAGCAGCGTTGTGACGGCATAACGTTCATCATCGATTAGCACTCCAAGTGCCTGAGTGCTAATCAGGCTCTCCTTTTGCGCTTACTAACTGTTCAGCATCAACCGATCATGTTGAACAGATTTTCCATCACTTCTCCGTAGGTTTTGATCAAGACGGAGACGATGTTGATTCACCTTCACTTCTTCGGCTTCGGAGATCCGCTGTGTCGGTTTTCTCTGGAGCAACGCACCGGTCTTCATGTGGAAGGCTTTCGACCCCTCCTGCTGGATGAACTCCTGGGTTGGTCCCAGCGGGTTGCACGTCACCAGCATTGGGACATCGAGCCACTGCAGCAGATGGTGATTAACCGCTGGATGGTGCAGGAGGACCAGATCCGTGGATGGCAGAAGCAACTCACCCATCACCCTGCTGACATTGAACTCGTCGCCGGGCTCGGAAGTCGTGGCGATTGGCAGGGTCATTGGAACGCCATGCTGCGGGTCAGCTGATCAGCAACACCCAGGTCAGGCCCACCAGCAGCGGCACGCTGAGGTTGTCCACCCCCGCGGGACTGACTTGTTCCAGGGCCGTGGCCAACGCACTGATGCCTATGGCAACTCTCCAGGCGATGGCGTTGCCGTTGACCAGCATCAATCCGACCAGCACCAGTGTTGAGACCAGGGCCATGGTCAACGTGCCAGCGACGGACTTCGTCTGTCCCAGCACGGTCCACCGCGCTGAGTTCACCGATCGGCCGATGAGGCCAGCCAGTCCATCGCCGAGAGCCATCACCAGAACACCGGCGCAGACTGCATCGGCTCGGGCGGGCCAGCACAGAATCAGCAACATGGTGATCGCCAGGCCGTAGGCAACAGTGCCGTAGCTGTTGCGATCGACATCCTCAACGGCCGGAACGATGCGCCATCGGTGGTTGATCGCCGTTGCCAGGGTCACCAATACGGCAAAGGGAACGGCGATCCAGGCCGGGACGGCGAAGAACCAGGCCAGCGGAACCACGGCTCCTGTGCCGATGTGGATGATTTTGCGAGACAACTCCTGCTGATCGGGCCAGCGCTGACGAGTCAGCACGGCGATCAGCACCACGATCCCGAGCCAGAGACCAATGGCGATGGGTCCGATCAGATGCACCACCGGACTGGAGGCTTGGATCAGGCGGCCTGCTGATGATCGGTCATCGAGCGCAGCTTGAGGATGGCTTTGGCTTCCAGCTGACGAACCCGCTCGCGGGACACATTGATCTGACGCCCGATCTCCGCAAGGGTCAGCGGCTCTTCACCGCCAAGACCGAAGCGAAGCCGCAGGATCTTCTGTTCCCGCTCATTGAGCTGGGACAGCCAACCACCGAGATGCTCTTTTTGGATGCTGCGGTCCATGCCTTCCATCGGCTCCTCGCCGTTGGGGTCTGGAATCAGCTCACCCAGGGTGCTGCGGTCTTCCTCGCCGCGGGCATGGGCATCGAGCGATGCACAGGGAGCGCTCTGGGAGATCAGATCCTCCAGCTCGCGCGGCTCAATGCCCATGGCACTGGCCACTTCCAGTCGATTCGGTTGACGTCCGAACCGATGGGACAACTCCCGCGAGATGCGCCGCATCTTGGAGAGCTTTTCGCTGATGTGAATCGGCAGCCGGATGGTGCGGGCGCTGTTGTCGATCGCGCGGGTCATCCCCTGGCGGATCCACCAGTAGGCGTAGGTGGAGAACTTATATCCCATGGCCGGGTCGAACTTATCGACGGCCCGTTCGAGTCCGATCGCTCCCTCCTGAACCAGATCCAGCAGTTCCAGCCCCTGGTTCTGGTACTTCTTGGCGACGCTGACCACAAGGCGGAGGTTGGCGGCCATCATCCGATCCCGGGCACGTTTGCCCATGCGGATTTTGTGACGATGACGGGAGGTGAGCTCTTCTTCAGGGAGTTCCTGAAGTTGCTTCATCTCCTGAACGTGGTGAGCCAGCTCAATCTCCTCAGCGGCTGTTAGCAGAGGAATGCGACCGATACTGCTGAGATAAAAACCGATGGAATCGGTGGCCAGACGGCCGCCTTGACGTGAAGATGCCCGCCGTCCTGTGGATGGCAAGGCAGGTGACTTCCGGGAAGACTTTGCAGTCGATCCGGAAGAGTCCAGAGGGATCCCCATCACCCTGGTCTCCTGATGAATTTAATGTGAATTTAGCACTCACCTTCTGATTTGACTGTTGTGAATCCGAAGACTTTCGGGAGCCCCTGATGTGGTTTACGACACCCGTGTGTGCCGGGAGTGCGTTGAACGGCTTCGGCTTGATTACAACGATTTCGTATCAGTCATCACGGATATTTGACGCAACTTCATCTCAAAAGATCACGATTGCGGCACGCCTTGGCTCCATTGCTTGATCAGTTGAACTTGAGAGTTGCGAACGTCCCCTCCGTCCTCTGGTTGCCGTTGGATAAAGCTGCCATCGCTTTGCATGTCCCAGGCGCCCCGGTTGTCCTTCAGGTAGAGCTCCAGCAAGCGCTCCAGTCGGCCTCGAAGGTTGGCATCTTCCACGGGTGTCACAGCTTCCACCCGGCGATCAAGGTTGCGACTCATCCAGTCTGCGCTTCCGATGTACACCTCAGGTGAGCCACCGTTTCCGAACCAGAAAATGCGCGAGTGTTCGAGGAACTGGCCGATGATGCTCACAACGCTGATGCTTTCACTCAGTCCTTCTCGGCCTGGGTAGAGGCTGCACATGCCCCGGATGATCAGTTCAACCCGCACATTCGCTGCTGCAGCTTCGTACAACAACGCGATGATGTCCGGATCCACCAAGGAATTCATCTTGGCTCTGATGTGACCTTCCCGACCTTCCCTGGCATGTTCGATTTCACGCCGGATCAGGGATTCCATCCCTTTGCGCAGGGTCACCGGAGCCACCAGCAGTCGGCGGAAACTCTGCTGCTTTGAGAATCCGGTTAGGTAGTTGAACAGTTCCACCAGGTCTTGGCCCAGTTCCGGCCGCGTGGAGAGAAGCCCGAGATCGGTGTAGAGCTTCGAGGTCTTTGAGTTGTAATTCCCGGTCCCGATGTGGACGTAACTGCGTAGCTTTTCTTGCTCTTTGCGGACCACCAGAACGATTTTGGTGTGGGTTTTTAAGCCCAGAACGCCATACACCACATGGACGCCGGAGCGTTCCAGTTGTCGGGCCCACTGGATGTTGTTGTCTTCATCAAATCTGGCCTTGAGTTCCACAAGAGCCATCACCTGCTTGCCATTTTCAGCGGCACGGATGAGTGCCGCGATGATCGGTGAATCCTTCGAGGTTCGATACAGGGTCATCTTGATCCCCATCACCTGGGGATCATCAGCGGCCTGGTTGATGAATTCCTCCACCGTGGTGGAGAACAGGTCATAGGGGTGATGCAAGAGAATGTCTTGTTGGCGCATCACCGAGAAGATGTTTTCGAATTCCTCGGGTTTGATGGCACCTTCGTCTATCAGATGCTGTTGGGTTCTGGCCAGCACCGCTGGCGTCTGTCCGCCGTGCTGTTTGTCCTTCAGTTTTGGCAGAGGTAGAGCCATCAATCCGAAGAGGTCATCCAGACCCAGGGGTCCATCAATCCTGTAAAGGTCTTCTTCCTCAACGGCGAGGCCATTCATCAACATTTCAACGACGTCCTCGGGCATATCGTTGGGCACCTCGAGTCGCACCACTTCGCCTCCCATCCGCCGTTTGCGTAGACCCTGCTCAAGGGCAAGCATCAGGTCATCGGCTTCGAGATCCCGCAGTTCCAGGTCGGCATCGCGCGTCACGCGGAAGAAGTAATGCCCCTGCACGCTCATCCCCGGAAAGAGGAGATCGAGGTTGAAGGCGATCACCTGTTCGAGCGGTACGGCGGTGTGGATCGGTTTGGGATCGCTCTCACTCAGCTCGGTGGGAATGGAGACGAAGCGGGGCAGGTTTTTCTGGGGAACCTTCACCCGTGCGAATTGACGTTGGCCTGATTCCGGGTCGTGAATGACAGCGGCAACGTTGAGGCTGAGGTTGCTGACGAAAGGGAAGGGATGTGCCGGGTCAACGGCCAGTGGCGTCAGCACTGGAAACACCGAATGGCGGAAGGTGTCGCTGACCCATTGCTGTTGTTGCTTGTTCAACTGGCTGTAATCCAGCAGTTCAACGTTGTGGTCGAGCAGTTGTTTGCGCAGTTGTTTGCGGTAGTGGTCCTGCTGTTGCTGCAGCAGGGGTATCAGCCGTTCGCGAATGGTCAGCAGCTGTTCGAGCGGCGTCTTTCCGTCTTCGCTGGGGGTGGTGATGCCAGCTTCCACTTGAGACTTCAGGGACGCCACGCGCACCATGAAGAACTCATCAAGGTTGTTGCTGAAGATGGCGCTGAACTTGGCCTGGTCCAGCAGGGGGGTGCGCTGATCCAGCGCTTGGGCGAGGACTCTCTGGTTGAAGGCGATCCAGCTCAGTTCCCGGTTGATGTAGCGGTCCGGGCTCAGAACGGCGGAGCTCATGGGAGGTTTGGAGCTGGATCTGCGGGGTCAGCCGAAACGTAGCAATCAGATTCGTGTTTCAACCGTGGCTGAACGGGGGGCACCAGCCACCAGACCAGCAACGCCGAACAGCACCAGAGCACCGATCCAGAAGGGACTCGTCTGTCCCAGACGGTCATAGCTGAATCCTGCAGCGGATGCCCCCAGAAAGGTGCCGAGACTCTGGAGTCCCTGCAGTCCTCCCAGGGCTGCTCCCTGACCATCCCGCGTTAGTCGTTTCGAGACCAGCGCCCGCAGACAAGGCGTGACCAGGCCGGTGCCCAGCGCCAGCAGGGCGACGGCGCTGTAGATGACCGGCATCGATGTCTCTTCCGTGGCGAGCGGCACCATTAGGCAACCCACGCTGAGCAGTCCCAGACCCGCCAGGGTGAGACGGAGTTCGCCGAATCGCTTCACCAGCGGGCCGATCAGTCCTCCCTGCACCACCATGGCGATCACGCCCACCAGGGCAAAGGCGGCTCCCGCCATCCCTTCCGTCCAGTTGAAGGCGTTGCGCAGATAAAGCACAAGAACCGTGGTGAAGCCGTTGAAGGCCATGAAGAAGCCGAAGAAGGCCAGGGCCAGACGCCGCACGTCCGGACGGGCAAACACCCGCTGAAGCAGCGATACAGGGTTGAGGGCTCGCTTGCGCGGCAGAGGTTTACGGGCCTCAAGGGGATGGGTTTCCGGCAGCAACAGACTCACCATCACCAGGTTCACGACGGCAAACCCGGTGGCACCCCAGGCGGGGAGGATGCGGTTCATTTCACCGAGCACACCACCGAGGCCTGGTCCAAGGGCAAAGCCCAGACCGAAGGCAACACCGATCAGTCCAAAAGCTTTGGCACGGTTCTCCGGTGTTGTGACGTCCGCCAGCACGGCGGTGGCGGTGGCGGCCGTTCCGCCGCTGATGCCATCGATGATCCGGGCTGTGAACAGCAGAGCCAGGGGGACGCCTGCTGCGGCAGCTCCGGGCCAGATTTGCTGCCAGGGCACTGTCAGGGTGGTGGCGAACAGTCCCATGCCGACGACGGAGCCACCCACACAAATGCTGATCACCGGTTTGCGGCCGAAGCGATCACTGAGGGCACCGATCAGTGGCGCCACGGCGAATTGAGAGAGGGCGTAAGTCCCCGACAGCAGACCGACGGTGCTGCCGCTGCTGCTGAAGTCCGCCAGCAGAAAGGGCAACAGCGGTAAAAAAATGCTCTCGCTCAGTCGATCGTTCAGCAGCGTCAGAAACGCGCTGAGCAGGGTGGGGATACGGGGGCGCTGCAAAGGCGACCGGCGGTTGAAGGAGACTCACATTCCCACAGGCCGATGGCATGCCACTCCGCCCGATCGGGTCCGCTGATCACCCCCTGCTGCGGGAGATCTACGCGGATGCCATCGAGAGTCAGGCTCCGGGGCTCTATTCCTCAGACCAGGTCCGCGCCTGGGCGGCTCTGGCCTGGTTGCCCGGGATCCTGGATCGCACCTTCCTGGAGGGGCAGGGGTGGATTAGCGGTCACGACGCTGCCTTTGCCATCCGTGAACCGAGGGATCGCTTGTCTTTGCTTTATTGCCGAGGACGGGCTTGCCGCCAGGGCCATGGCCGCGCCTTGCTGGACCAGATTGAGGCCGATGCCCGCCATGAGGGGGTGGAGCGGTTGCGCACCGAAGCGAGTCAGTTGAGTCGTCCGTTGCTGGAACGCTGCGGTTGGCGTGTGCAGGCTCCAGAAACCATCAGCATCGGAGGCGTCCCGTTCAAGCGCTATCGGATGGATAAATGGCTTCTCCAGGACCGCAGCTGATCGAGGCATTGCAGGGCTTGGCCTGTTTTCAGCACGCCATCAGCTGTTTGCAGGCCTGATTCAAGGCTGTCGCTGAGGCCGCTGAACCAGAGGTAAGCCCCGGCATTCCAGCGCAGGGCATCCAGGAGTGGGCCACGGTTGTCGAGTGCCGCAAGGGCCTTTTCCGTCCAGGCCGTTTCGTCGCTCCACTCCACATCCGCTGCATGGCAGCCATGGTCTCGAGGGTGAAGAATCAGCCGTTCGGCCTGGCCCTGCTGAACCCTTGCGGTGATGCAGGCCCGCCCGATGGGGAGATCGGTGCCACCTTCCAGACCCTTCACCGTGAGCAGATTGGTTTCGCCGGCCAGCTTGAGGGCCTCCCAGGCGCGGCTTTCCGTGGGGGGATGAACGAAACCACTTACCAGCAGGTGGTTGCCTTGATGGGGTGTCCACAGCAGTTCAAGACTGGCCACTGGAGGACGTTTGCCCAGTTCCTCGCGGTAACCGATCAGGCTTTCGGCGATGGCGAAATGGTCGGGCTGGTGGATCAGTGCAAACCCGGTCTGCTCGAAGCCGTCTTGGACAGTGGCTATGGAGAGACCCGCCAGGTCAAGGCCCAGTATTCGGAACAGATCAATTGCGGTGACGCCGTATTTGATCGGCATGCGATCCCCCCCTTGCAGCACCACGGGCTGACCGCAGGCGAGCAGCACCAGCGTGGTGAGTGGGTAGATAGGGGCCGTGCGTGTGCGACCGTCAAAGGGCATGCCGAAACAGAGAGGCGGCCGCTGACCCTCTGCACTGGTCAGCACAGGACCAAGTCTGCGGTAGGTATCGAGCATGCCGGTGAGTTCCTGAGGCTCCGGCCGGCGGATGCGATGGGCGATCAGGAAGGCTCCGATTTGAGCTGGGGATGCCACCCCATCGAGCATGAGATGGAGCGCATCGGCAGCCTCCTCCCTGCTCATCCCCTTGCTGGTGTGCTCACCACTGCCAACTTTGCGCAGGTGCTGCTTGAAGCGTTCCCGACCGTTGACGATGGCGCTGGTCACAGATGTCCCTTCAGCTGAGCGAAGTGTTCAGGAGTGCCGGACCCCGTGAACGTAGTGATTGATACTAATCGTCCTAGCTTTGTGGCAGGACATTCAGTCCATCGAAGCTGCCGTGCCGGGGATGGTCGGGGTTGTGACGACCATCGGCGTAGTACAGACGCTCGAGGGCGAGGTTGATGGCCGGTTTTGCTTGCAATTGTTGGCTGAACAACAATGACGAGATTTCCCGAAAGAACTGACCCACATAATTATAATATGATTTTTTTGTTGCAGCGTCACGGGGTTGCAGCGTCACGGGGTTGCAGCGTCACGGGAACGTGTCTGTTGTATACGATGCATCAAAACGATGAATTGATTTGGTCGCCGTTGCTGCATTTTGAGTGCATTTGCTGGGTGACACTTACGATGCTGCTGAGACGTTCCGATCTGGAATGCTGCTTTGAGGCAGTTCATTGTTCGCTTAACCGTTATGTCTTTAACAGCCACGTTGATGGCCGCCAAAAAGGCCAAAGGTATGAGTTTTGCTGATCTCGAGGCGGCTATTGGTCTCGATGAGGTTTGGGTTGCATCTTTGTTCTATGGCCAAGCGACGGCCTCGAAGGAGGAGGCCGAGAAACTTGCTGGTTTGTTATCCCTTGATGCAGAAACAACAGCGGCACTGCAGGAGTACCCAACCAAGGGAAGCCTTGAGCCAGTGATTCCCACTGATCCTTTGATTTATCGTTTTTACGAGATCATGCAGGTGTATGGCATGCCTCTGAAAGATGTAATTCAGGAGCATTTCGGAGATGGAATTATGAGTGCTATTGATTTCACTATAGATGTCGATAAAGTTGAGGACCCTAAAGGTGATCGTGTCAAAATTGTAATGTGTGGTAAGTTTTTACCCTACAAGAAATGGTAAAACTTAGGCTTTCGACTTATCTAAAGTCCAATTGTTATTGGGCTTTAAGATCTAAACTGTTCGTTAAGTTTTTTTTGGGCTAATAATCGTCTTGATTCACTTTTTAGGGTTTTACTAAGTTTTAGTAGATATTTTTTGCTATTTTCGGATGCTATACAGCTAAGAGCACGGAGTGCGGTAAATGCGACTTCGTCAGAGTCTTCTTGACACAAACAAAATAATTGTTTGCAGATTTCTTTACTGTCACGACGCTGAATTATACGGATTGCTGCAATAACAACTGAATCCCGAAAATCGTTGAGTGCTTCATTACAGTAATCCAATAGTTGGTGATCTGTTAGAAGATGTGAGCGAAATTCCAGCAATTGAAGACCAGCGAGTCGAAAATTTTGACCAGGATGATGTAAGCAATGAGTGACGATTGCTTCGGGAACTTCAGCACCCCAACAACCAAGCGATTGAACTGCAGTTAGTTGAAGTTTTTCATTATAATTGCTGCGCTTGAGCAATTCCAGTAACCATTCACGGGCCTCAATTTGATGGCAGAGTCCTGCGGCCATCACCAAATCAGGCATGTCGCCATAGCGTTGCAGTAAATGTTCAATAGTAGGCCAGCCACGATCTGCAAGCATACCCATTTTTTCACAGAGAGCTAGCCGCAGATCAGTAGCAAGGTTGGGCGAATAGACATTTTCTAACCAACAAGGATCCAAGGGAACCTTACGTGAATTGCCGAGTCTCTCCCACAGATCTGATTCAGTATCCTTCATGGTTATTTAGCGTAAGTAGTTTTTTTGGTTTCAAGATGTAATTCTTCATTGTGTAGAAACGAACACAACAATTCTACCATATAGTCTTGGTATCGTATGAATATATCACATATCATTTTCCCTATTTTAGGCTTGCTGAATCTGAGCGTATGATTTTTCATTTATGGTTACATAGGTAAATGATTACTACTCGCTCTAGACAAATGATGTATGCTGAATTTATCTAAACCTCATTAATTGTAATTAAATGGTATCCAGTTCTACTAAGAATTCGTTGTCGGTTAACAATTACGATTTTCTATCAACCTGTCGGTATTTTACTTTCACGTCTGTACCAACCAGAACTCGACTCTTTTTTGATTGTAATAAGGCATTTGAGATAAAGTTATATATCCTTATACTATTTTGAAGTCTGAGTGGTTAAATAAGCAATGAATTAAGAGAATACCACAAACGATCATATACTTTTGAAGCCGAATATTAGGAGAATGTGCCAGCTAATTGATTGCCTGTAAATCAATTAATTATATTGTTTACTGCATGACTTTACATTATGCACGTATACCGTTCGATAGTAATCTTACAAAAGCAAAATTGGTAATCTTAAATATGTCTAAAATCAACTTGATGAACTTACCGGCACAGCTATTATAAATTATCGTTAAATCACAAATGAGCTTTTTTGGATTAGGTTTTCCTGAGCTACTAATTATATGCCTTATTTTTTTATTAGTCTTAGGGCCTAATAGTTTGCCCAAAGTAGGAAAATATTTGGCTAAATATTTGGGCGGTTTTAGATCCGCCTCTGGTGAATTTAAGAAAGAAATTGATGTAGTTGTCTTGGAGGACAAAGATCCTAAAGAAGATACCCTTTAGTCTTAAGGCGATTGATCTGCGCAGCAGATCTTCTCTCAAATATAATAAATTTCCAATAATAAAAATTCACTCATTGTTGCAATAAGTATAATTTTAAGTTTAAGCGCATACTGTTTAGGGCATCCAACAAATGTTATCTGGAGAACTACCTTTCTCTCTAATAAATTGAACAGCCGATTAATGTAGCAAGTGAGACAATTCTGACAAATTTTGCTATGAGTATCACCTGATACAACATCCGCGTTCGCTTTCCAACTATAAATGTAGAACTATGAACTCGATTTGTGTCGAATCTTTTCACCTCGCATGCATCAACAACAACTCAGACTGCCGCTGAGATCCTTAAGTCACAGCTTCAATGTAATAGCACTACAGAAGCTACATCAAATTCTCCTTCCTTTCAACCACAAACCGGTCATGGTTTGTTTTGCTTCTGTGTAGAGTGCCGGCCATTTAGTCCAGATCATCAAGATTTTACCGAAGATATGCCTTCAGATCCTGAGGATTTGATGGATGATTTTTATAAAATGGGTTTGATTAAAGCCGATGCTGTAGAAGTCGCTGAGGCTGTTTCATCAGCGGAGCTTAGAGAGATTCTTTTTTATAAGAACGCTTCTCAAGGTGATCCTGCCAAGGAAAAGCTTTTGCGGGCACTAGCTGAAGAAGCCGGTGGATTAGATCAAGCGATGGCAGCAGCCTTTGGTCCTCAAGCAGGTGAATTCTTTGCCTCTATTCACTCTAGTTCCCCTTTTGGAAGAAGGTCATTTCTCAAAGGATTGGCTGCTGGTGCGGCCATGATAACAATTGCCAATAGCGCAGGCTTAGATACTCAAGATGCTCATGCAGCAGGTCATGCCGGCGGTAAATTAGAGAAAACTAACTTGAAGATTGGATTCATTCCAATTACATGTGCAACACCGATAATCATGTCAGAACCTATGGGTTTTTATAAATCTAATGGGTTGAAATGTAAGGTTGTGAAAATGCCAAGTTGGGGAGCTGTTCGCGATTCGGCCATTGCAGGTGAGCTTGATGCTTATCACATGCTCGCTCCAATGCCTATCTCTATGACTTTGGGATTGGGAACTTCTCCATTCAGCGTCAAACTAGCCAGTATTGAAAATATCAACGGACAAGCAATAACTGTAGCTAATCGTCACAAGGATACAGTTAAATCTGCCGCAGATATGAAAGGCTTTGTGTTCGGAGTACCATTTCCATACTCGATGCATAATTTACTACTTAGATATTACCTCGCTAAGGGTGGAGTTGATCCTGACAAGGATGTACAAATTCGCCCTGTACCACCACCGGATAGTGTTGCCCAGATGGTTGCAGGTGATATCGATGCATATTTGATGCCTGATCCATTTAATCAAAGAGCTGTGTTTGAAGGTGTTGGTTTTATTCACCTTCTAACTAAGGATCTTTGGGTTGGTCATCCATGCTGCGCTTTCGCTGCGGGTGAACCCTGGATTAACAAGCATCCAAATACTTTTAAAGCCATCAATAAATCTATTATTGAAGCTGCGAATTATGCAACAAATCCTACTAACAGATCTGAAATTGCGAAATATATTTCTGGCCGCGCCTTCCTAAACCAACCGACTAAAGTCGTTGAAGCTGTTTTGACAGGCAAGTTCGATGACGGCTTGGGCAATAAGAAAAATGTTCCTGACAGAATAGATTTTAAACCTTATCCTTGGCAAAGCTTTTCACATTGGATTCAGTCTCAACTTGTACGATGGGACCTTGGAGGAGCTGCTGACGCAATTAAAGCTGGTGACTTTAATGCTAATAGTGCCGCAATATTCCTAACAAATGAAGCTCAATCTTTGGAAAGGGAGCTGGGTTTCAATCCTCCCTCCCGTTCGTTCAAGACTGAGAAGCTTGCATACGACAGCTTTGACCCTACTGATCCGTTGGGCTATGTCAGCAAACAAATTGATAGGGACGGTGTATAAACTGTATGTCTACAAAGTCAACAATCCTGAGATCGTTACTGATCTCAGGATCTAGTCTCCTTTCTTTTTGCGTTGTCTGGGAAATTATAGCCAGTGCCAATTTAATTCCTAATTTTCCAGGGGCTTTAAAGACATTTCAGGAATTAATATGGTGGATATCAGATCCATTTTTTGATAACGGTCCTAACGATTTAGGTATTGGTTTTAATTTACTTATAAGCTTAAGAAGAGTCCTAATTGGTTATACACTTGCAATGGTTGTTGCAATTCCAGTCGGTCTCTTTGTTGGTGTTTCCAAAACCGTTAAGTCTTCTGTTGATCCTTATGTACAACTACTTAAACCGGTCTCACCGCTTGCCTGGCTGCCCATTGGCTTATTCGTATTTAGAAATTCAGAAGTTACCGGTATTTTTGTCATTTTTATTACAAGCATCTGGCCGACTTTAATTAATACCGCAATTGGTGTTCAATCCGTAGATTCTGATGTCTTAAAAGTTGCAAAGTCATTAGGTGCTTCCAAAACTAATACCATTACCAAAGTCATCTTACCTGCAGTAATGCCAAATATTTTAGCTGGCATGAGAATTTCAATGGGTACAGCATGGCTTGTAATAGTGGCTGCTGAAATGCTTCTAGGCACGGGTATCGGATATTTTATATGGAATGAATGGAACAATTTATATGTAGCTAACATATTTGTAGCAATTATAATCATAGGAATAACTGGTTATGTACTGGATCAAATCTTTGAGATTTTGCAACTTCGATTCAATTACGATTCATGACTAAATCTGGTTCAAGTTCAGCTGATTCCATTTCTTACAAGGAACATGAATCTCATGTTGAAATTGTAAATCTAAGAAAAGTTTTCCCAATTTCTCGACCTTCTCTTTTTAACAAAAAAACTGAGAACTATATTGCTCTTGAAGGTATAAATCTCGATATTAAAAAGAACACTTTTGTCTCTTTGATTGGCCCTTCGGGTTGTGGTAAATCAACGCTTTTGAATCTTTTAGCAGGATTAGATGATTTCACGTCTGGTGAAATTTTCATCGAAGGCAAGCCACTGGTTGGCCCTGGTCCAGACAGAGGTATAATTTTTCAGAACTACGCACTTATGCCCTGGCTAAGCGCCGCAGGCAACATCGAATATGCCTTGGAGACGGCCTGTCCAGAACTAAGTACCTCACAGAGGCGTGAAAAAGCCAGATACTTTTTGAATATGGTTGGGTTAGAACGCTCAATGAACAAGTTTCCAAAGCAAATTTCAGGTGGTATGAAGCAGAGAGTTGCTATTGCACGAGCTTTGTCTATTAATCCGTCTATGTTACTTATGGACGAGCCTTTTGGAGCCCTTGATGCCCTTACAAGGTCCTATTTGCAAGAAGAAGTGTTAAAAATATGGGAGAAAAATAGAGTTACAGCACTTTTAATTACACATAGTATTGAAGAAGCATTGTTAATGTCTGACAAAATTGTACTTATGTCTAGTGGACCATCTGCAAATATTGCAGATATTATAGATGTCCCTTTGCCAAGGCCCAGAATCCGTAATATTATAGAAAAAGATTCTCTCTTCATTGATATCAAACTCCAACTTGAGGATCATCTCCTTCGCGAAACAAGAGCAGTTGAAGAGTCTTCTTAGTTACACTTTGTGTTTATTTAACTTGCCTAAAGTAGCTCTTTTATTTTATTATGTATTTCGTAATTTCACTTAATTCTATGTCTCCGGGTCTAAAGTATCTTACATATAACGTATCAACATTTTTGTAATTACCTTTAATAAATTCTTGGAATTCTTCTTCATTGCTTATATTGCAATGTTTAGGTTGTATCTCTTTGCCCTTTAACAATTCTCCATCCTTTTCAATTCCAACGATAATTATTAAAATCTTTCCTTGAATAATACTTGCACCTGATTCTTTTAATAAAGCAAGAGTACTTACTTCTTTCATTAATTGTGAAAAAATATCTTGGTCTTCGTTACTTTTTGCTGATTCTTCATTCATTAGCAATGGGCTATGGTTGTTTCTATATTATAAACATACATGTTATTATAAAGGACTCTATTGTCGGCCCATTAAAAATCTTAATCAAAATTGCGTATGTTAATACCTAAGTAAACCGCTTCCTTAAACAATTCTGTAGTTGCTTTTTTGTCATTTTCTTTTTGAGACTTTAGATAACGCTTCCGCAGTGAGTCAGTGACGGAAGCCAGCCATTGAGTTTGATACATAACTTGTATTGTATTGATTTACACCATTGTACAGTCCGGCCAGTCGCATTTGAATTAGTTTTTAATTTCTTAATCAACTTTCCTCTGATCCTCAAGGATTATATCGAACGGTTATATATTTACTTTTTGAATCCGAATCCTTCTCCATTTTTAGACGGTATATCCCAGCAGAATAATTTCCCCGAGTCGCTAGCAGCTAAAAAGGCATTATCATCTTTTTTCCATCTTAGTCGTGTCGGCGTCGAGTTGATGGATATCTTGTCAATGGGCTCACCATCTCCATTTTTATCTAATTTCCAAATTGCAATTGACCCATCTTTTGCACCAGATGCTAATAACGAGCTACTGTTGGCAAAGCTTAGGCAACTTATAGGCTCATTATGAAGTATAAGTTGCCCCGGAATTGTTCCCTCAGGACCCTTATTTTTAAAGTTCCATACTGTAACTTGGGGGCTTCCCCCTGTAGCTAAATATTGACCCGTAATATCAAACACAATATCTTTAGGTTTGCCAGGATAGCCAGTCATTTCTGCATCTTTACCATTAGTTCGTCGCCAAAAATGTACTGAATTGTCTTGACTCCCACAAGCTACAATCTCCCCGTTGGGGCTCAATGCCAATGATATAAGAGATCCCTTCCACTCAAATCTTTGACAAACTTTATTGGTTTTCACATCATAAATAATCACTTGACCGTAGCTTGATATCGCTAATTCGCTATTGTTTGACCAATAAATTGCTGACACAGTACTTGTCAGTTCATCGGAACGCCATAATTGATTTCCTGACGAATCAATCACATGTACGAACTTTCCAATGCTACCGGCTAATAATCTTCCGTTATTTGTCCATTGTATATTATCAATCCAATCATTGCCTAATGAGCTTGAACTTAGTAAGCTTCCATCAGAAGCCGCATTAATATCAACCTTGCCGTTTTGGCCACAAGTTGCATATATGCTTCCATTGGGATTTACTGCTAGATCTAAGAGTGATTTGTTGTGAGTGTCTTTTTGCATGTATAGTAACTTCCCTGTTTTTGCATCAAAAGAGTAAATATTGCCTGTTATATCTGCAGCAATAATATTCTTATTTTCGAGTGCCCAGTCACAAGCTATTACGTATTCATTAATTTCACTGTACCATCCACCTTGAAAAATGCTGTTAGATCTTTTCATGCTAGACATTTTTGAAACTCAGTCCTTAATGCATCCTCGTCTAAATTTCGGCCTATGAATACAAGTTGATTCTTCCTGGGCTCGTTTCCCCATTCGCTTCCAGGTTCTGCAGTAAATAACATATGGACCCCTTGAAATACAATTTTTCTAGATTCTTCAGCGTAGCTGATAAACCCTTTGGTTCTAAATATATCTACTCCTTTTTCTCGGAGAAGTTTTGAAATCCAATCGTTTAATTTATCTGGATTAATGTTGCCAAGGCTTTCTAGGGCAATAGATCCAACTTCATCGTCATGTTCGTGTTCTGCTACCCATATTCTTTCGATCCTTGTATCGATCCCCTTAGTTATATCCCTAAATTCCTTATCTCTGGGCTGATCATCTTTATTTTCATCTAGTCTTATATTAAATTCTTCTGCCGTATGTTGGGTGAAGAGACCTATAGTTGATTTATTGTCTATATATAATTCAAAGAGCTTTTGACCAGCATCTTGTAATTGTAATTCAATAACCTCGTTAAAGCTTATTGCTTCACCTGGTAAAAGTTTTTTAGGTTCTTTTGAAAATATTCTTACACAATCTTCGGCGTATTCATCAAGATCTTTTTCATTTGAACTGTCACATTTTATTGCTGTTATTAGCATTGTTGGATCAGGTCCATCATCAAAATAAAGCCTGTAGTTTCCTTTCTTAAGTTCATATACTCCGGTCCACTCAAACGGATATTCAGGTTCGAGAAATGTCGGACGTCTATCTAATGTTTGCTGGAGATCAAATGCACCAAGATTCAAGACATCTTCAACATCGACCCCGGCTTCTTTTGCACGCAGTATACGGGCCATTTTGTTCATATCTCGAAGGCGTGATTCAAGTACATTGACTTCGTTTTTGGAAACTAAGTCAGTTTTATTGAGTATGAGTACGTCCGCGAAGGCGACCTGCTCTGCACTTTCAGTGCTATGTTCCAATTGTTGATTAATGTGTGCAGAATCTACTAACGTCACTATTCCATCAAGAGTAAATTCATCTCTAACTTCATCATCCATAAAAAAAGTTTGTGCTACCGGCCCTGGGTCAGCGAGACCTGTCGTTTCAACTAAAACGTAATCAAATTTGTCCCTACGTTTCATTAGATTGCCTAGGACTCTTATCAGATCACCTCTTACCGTGCAACAAATGCAACCATTAGACATTTCAAAGACCTCTTCGTCTGCGTTAATGACGAGTCCTTGATCAATTCCAACCTCGCCGTATTCGTTCTCTATGACTGCAATTTTTTTTCCGTGCTCTTCTCTCAAGATCTTGTTTAAAAGTGTGGTTTTCCCTGCCCCAAGGTAGCCAGTAAGTATGGTGACAGGAACCTTGCGCTTTTCTTTCATTACTAGATGGATGCTCAACAACTATACTAATCCCGGGCAGCTTATATCGCCTTGTTTTTTCGGTGATTCATAAAGATCTTTGTTTTTTCGTATCGTATTTGACTTCGCTTCTCCTACTAGATGCGCTTCACTAAATGGGTTAGTTGCTCGCTAGCATCCATCTTTTTGGTTTCTTGCGGCTCCCTCACAACGCCTCCTGAGGGGTCTAAAAAGATTTCCATTATGACCTCATTCCTTCCGATAACACTATTTGCAAGGGCAGTAGCCGGTGAATGCGGAGATGTCAAAGCTTTAATCCCCACAAATATTGGACCACACGATTTTCAATCAACCCCTAAGGACATCCTATCTATTGGCAAGGCTGATGTATTTTTTATTAATGGCTTGGGAATGGAGAATTTTTTAGACAGGCTAATCTCTTCAGCAGCGAGTACAACATTATCCGTTGTTGACACTAGTGTTGGCATCAAGACTATTTCTACTGATATCTCTAACGCGGATTCTTATTCTGATCCTAATCCTCATATATGGCTAGATCCTATACGTGCTATTAGCCAGGTAGAGACTATTAAAGATGCTCTTGTGGATTTAAACCCTGCTTGTAGTGAGGTCTATACTTCAAATGCCTTAGCTTATGTGGATAACTTGCTCGCATTGCATGCTGAAATTTTATCCAAGTTGGAGCCTTATCAGGGCAAATCATTTATCGCTTATCATGACTTTGCACCATATTTTGCTGAACGATATCAATTAAAAGCTGAATACTTAGTTGATCTGCCAGATATCAATCCAAGCCCTGCTGATTTACAGCGAGTTTCGAATCTTGTTCGAGATTCCGATTTAAAGGCTCTTTTAACTGAGCCTCAAGATGGAAGCAATTCTTTCAATTCGTTGGCACGTGATCTTAATATTAAAATAGCACTATTCAATCCTATTGAAACTATTTCACAGGATTTTGTGTATGACGAGTCTCTCTATTTTGATCTTATGCGGGATAACTTGTCCAATCTTCTTCTCTCTCTTGGTGGTTAAACTATGTCATATCCAATTGCTTCTGTTAAGAATCTTACTGTAAGAAGGGGTGCCAATGTTGTTGTAGATGATGTTTCTTTTGAATTATTAGCTGAAAGTGATACAGCTTTAGTTGGCCCTAATGGTGCTGGTAAAAGTTCCTTAGTTGCCTCCTTGTTGGGTCTTATTCCGCGCGTCTCAGGTGACATCAATATTATGGGCACCAAAATGAATAAAGCTGGGTATCTACCGAAATCCATACGCGAGCGAATTTCTTATATTCCACAGAATTTTTCTTTTCAGGGTCAGTTTCCTCTCTCCGTATTTGAGTTCGTGCAACTTGGACTTAGTAATAGTTCCTCCTTTCTACGCATGCGGGACCCCCGTACTAAGATTTTAGTTCATCGATCTTTGGAAAGAACCGATACTTTTAATTTAAGACGACGTCTTCTTACTGAACTTTCTGGCGGTGAACTGAAGCGAGTTATGCTTGCATTTTGTATCGTACGTCCGAGGGATCTTCTTGTTTTGGACGAAGTTCAGGCTGGTCTAGATATACCTTCAACTCAACGTTTTCAAAAAATGTTATTTGAATTGCGTCGGCAGGAAGGTTGGACTGTCCTCCATATATCTCACGATATTGATATGGTTCTCCGTAGTAGCGATCAAGTACTTGGTTTAAATAGACGTTTGTGCTGCCGAGGTGTACCTAATCTTGCATTGACTTCCGAAAGATTAAGTGTCCTCTATGGGCCCAATATTGTTTCTTATCAGCATCAATGTCGTGGGTGATTTATCAACTTTTTTTGAGTTATTTGATGAGCCATTTATTCACCGCGCATTAATTGGTGGCTTTTTAACTGGTTCTTTAGGAGGGCTTATAGGTTCTTTTGCTGTACTCCGACAACTTGCTTTTTTTAGTGATGCATTAGGGCATTCTGCCTTGCTCGGTATAACTCTAGGTATCCTTTTAAATGTGAATCCTACTTTTGTTCTTATTCCTTTTGCCATTATATTTGCATTTCTTGTAAATAATCTAGTTGAGCGCAGTTCTTTGCCTACCGACGCACTATTGAATATCGTATATTCTAGCTCTCTAGCAGCAGCTGTTCTTGCCTTAAGTAAAATCAACTCTTATAGTGGTAGCATTAAGCAGTTGCTTTTTGGAGATATTCTTGGTATTACAGCATCAGATATATATATTACATTGATCCTTTTTATTGTTTCTATTATCTACCTTGTCTTTAGTCTTCGTTCTCATGTTCTTTTAACTCTTAATGAGGATTTGGCTGGCTCTATTGGTATTAACACAAGATTCCACAAACTTGCTTTCATCATTTTATTGGGTATTGTTGTATCTGTTTCAATTAAGTCTGTTGGTGTATTGCTTATAAGTGCTTTCGTTGTAATACCTGCATGCGCTGGTAGACTAATTTCGCGTAAGTTTAGTTCTTATATTGTTTTTTCTATGGTACTGGGTGGTATGTGTGCTCTGTTTGGGCTTATCTTATCAGGTTTCTTTAATCTACCTTCAGGTCCTTCAATTGTAATCTTTCAATTCTTTGCCTTCCTTTTTTCCTTGATATTTTCTCGTGCTTACAATTTAGTAGAATAATCTCTTCGCGATTTCTTCTCCGAATTCTTCGTGCATCCTAGCCTACTTCTAATGTATAAAACATCTTTAATGCTCTCTGAGAGTGCTTCCATCTCTGATAATGATCTTTTTGGTGAATCCTTCGGTATAACAAGAGTAGACATTTCTTTAACTATATTTGTGTTTGATATCCACCACTTGTTATTATTATCTATATCTAATCTCCCTGTTACGAATGCTGCGCTTGCGTATCGTGCTCCCTTCTGTCGAGATAATACCTGAAGTTTTCGTATTTTATCATTATCAAGGTCATTCTTATTTAGCCATACATGCCTTTTCATCATAAATCTTATAATTACTTTTGTTGTATTTATGAAGTATAGCATTGGACCAATGATAGGAAGCCTTACTATTTCATTTATGATATTTAGCCTCTTAGGTGACCATCCTGTCATACTTGGAAGTGGACCTCTCCATGTTGGTGGAATTAGCACAATTTGTTTTATCGTATTGATGTATTTGTCTTTTAGTGTAAGTACAACTGAGGCACTATGACCAGCTGCAATTATAGTTAGCTTTCTGTAATTTTTACTCTGTATTACTTTGATAGCCTTTTTTAGTGTTTCTTGTAATACTGTTCCACTGTAGTGTATATCTATTTTATCACTTTCGCCGAATCCAGGCCAATCGATTGTTATTAATTGGTATTTATCTGTCACTATTGCTTTAAAATGTTGCCATTCATCGCTATTTAAAATTGTACTTAAGGCCGGAAGCATTAGCATCGGAGACTTTTCTCTTTTACCTTCCCATTTCATCTGTATTCCTATTATCTTATTATTATGAATAATTGAGAATCTTTCTCTAATGTGATATAGATTCTCCATCTGATTTAAGTTCGATACTTTCTTTGTTATACCTTTTAACCCTAGCATGATCTTTTTTTCTATACTCTAATTATTGCAATTCTTTTAATTTTGCAATATTATCTTTACTCTTCTCTGTTGATCAACTTTGCTTTATAACTTGTTTTATTTCTTATAAAATGATTATTTCTTTTCTGTAGCTCCAAATTTTGAAATAAGTACTTCCTTAAGGGCTGTTTTGATTTCAGCCGCAGGTATAGCTTTGCGATAGATTTGACCAATAGTTGGGTTGCGACCCTGTGAACCACCAATAGTCATTGTGTAGCCTTCACCCATTACTCCTTCAGCATTTTTAGCCTTTGTACCTGTTAAACCTATTGCTCCCATATAAGCCTGTCCACATGTATTTGGACAGCCAGTCCAGTGAACTTTTATCTCTTCAGGTAGATTCAACTCCTCGTCAAGTTCCTTTGCTGCTTTTAAGGCTTGGTCTTTAGTGTTGGTAAGCGCAAAACTACAGTACGTATTTCCCGTGCAGGACACTGTTCCTGCTGAAATATTGCTAGGTGCTAGGGGGAAACGCTGCAATAATGTATCAGTCTTTAATTCTTCAACTTTTTCACTCGTAAGACCTGTGATAATTATATTTTGGTCTTCTGTGAGTCTAATTTCTCCATTTCCATATTTGAGACTCGCTGTTGCGATATCTTGTAGATCCTCTGCCGTGAGGCGACCGACCGGCACGTGTATGCCAGCAAAATAAAGTCCGGCTTGTTTCTGCTGATTAATGCCGAAGTGAGAGCGTGGAGAGTTTTCGAATATTGAGCCTGGATCGGGAGTGAGTGTTCCGTACAGTTTTTCCACTTGGCTGCGGAATTCCTCGTGCCCTATCTCATCGAGATACATGCGGAAACGTCCCTTGGTTCTCTTTTCTCTTTCTCCATTGTCTCTCCAGAGACGAATCACAGTATCCAAAATGTTGCAGATCTCGTCAGGTAATACCCATACATTCATGGGAAATGCATATGCGTTCATCTGTGGAGATAAAATCCCTCCAATCCAGATGCTAAAACCCATCACGCCGTTATTCTCAACGGGATGAAACACTATGTCGTTGTGAAGAAGGAAATTGTCTTTAGACCCTGCGACTGCTGTGTTCCATTTTCTCGGTAGGTTGGAATATTCCGAATTTCCCTCACAATTATTTGTGAGAAAGTTCTGCAATTTAGTTGTGTAAGGTCTCGTATCGACGATTTCGTTCGGATCTATTCCTGCGAGTGGATTGCCGGTTACGTTTCGTGGATTATCAAAGCCCGACTGGATGCTAGTTAGTCCGGCTTCACGCAGTCTTCTAAGGATCTCGGGAAGATCGCATAATAGTATTCCTCTAAGTTGCAGGTTTTGCCTTGTGGTGATGTCGCAGCTTCCATTTTCTCCATAACGTTCAACTATTGAAGCTACAACTCGTATTTGATTGAATGTCAATACACCATTTGGTATTCTAAGTCTTAGCATGAATTTTCCGGGTGTTTTCGGACGCCAGAACATTCCATACCATTTCAGACGGAGTTTTAAATCGGTTTCATCCATATTTTCCCACCCAATTTTTGCAAACTTTTCGATTTCGCTTCCTACTAAAAGCCCATCTTTTTCCAACTTACTTTTTTCAATCTTATTCATTTTTTTTTCTGCGAAGTAGGGGTTGACTTGGTTTTTGATGGTCATGATTCATGAAAATAGGGCGGACTGATCGATCAAAAAATGTAGTAGATCAGTTTAATCGGCCCGGGGACCTTTGTCGCTACGTAATAATGAAAGCGTGCGATAGTGAAGTAACCTTCGATTTCTCGAGCTACTTAAAAAATATATTAGCACAATGTTGGTTTTTTAGACTCCCAGCTTCCCTGTTGATTTTATATTCTTTTTCCTGTGCGATCTATGCTATTCATTTTATAGATTTAAATCTGATGTAAAACTCTGTTCAGCATGCGGGCAGCTCCCGAGCTGATCATTTGCCAAACCGTCTTCAAAGCGGCTACGTCCTTTTCTAGTTCGTACTCAAAAGTTGTTCTGTTGATGGAATTACGATTCCGCTCGTATTGCCGTCTGTAACTCTTGTCGTACGGCTTTGCCCTTTTGCGCATACTGGGACTCTTAAATTCAATTAATGTAGAGCTTAGGTCAAAGCGCCGACGTGTCTGTGCTCGGTAGAAACGACTTTCCAATGATGCACTTTCGTTTTGTTGGCGAGGTGCCATGTACTTACCCCAGGTCATTACTTCTCGATGACATCAGATAGCTCTTTTTTTGATCCGTGGCCATTGCTACGGAATGACGCTTCCGATCGGGGGCGTCAAGGGTTGCATCTGGTGGTGCATGGCCGTAGTGGCGGTGTCGTTCCCGACTGCTTGGCCTCCCTGCCGGATCTCCTGGCCCAGCGGCGATCGGCGCCCGTTCAGCTGGAGGTGCTGACGGCTGAACAACCCGTGTCGGCGCTTCTCCAACCCTCTTGGATTGTTCCGTTGCTGCTGTTGCCTGGAGCGCATGCCCGAACGGACGTGCCGGCGATTCGCAACAGGCTTCATGCCGCCGGGGCCAGCGTGCGTTTGCTTCCCTTTCTGGGCTCCTGGATCACCTGGTGGAACGCGGTGATCTCAGCACTGCCGGTGTCTGAGCGCCGTGATGCCGTGCTGGTGCATCACCCCCTGCGCCCGGGAGTGGCGGATCGCTTCCTCGCGATGCTCTCCTCTCGCCTGGCCTTGCCATTGGTTGCCTTTGATGCCTGGCCCAAGTATCAGCAGCGCAATCCCTGCGCCCGCCCACTCCCGTTAACCCTCGCCCCGAACCGCATGACGGAGGCATTGAGCGAAGCTGGTGGATTGCCTCCTCTGCTGGAGCATCCCCCCACCCGCCAGGCCCTGATCGATCTGCTTGTTTCTCTGCCGTGACCACCGCTGAACAAACCGGAACCGTTTATCTGGTGGGAGCCGGTCCCGGCGATCCCGAATTGCTCACGCTGAAGGCGAATCGGCTGCTGAGCCAGTGCGATGCCCTGGTGTACGACTCGCTGGTGCCCAGAGAAGTGCTGGATCTTGTGCCGGCGTCCTGTGAACGCCGTTTTGTCGGCAAGCGTCGCGGACATCATTCGGTGCCACAACCCAGCACGAATGCCGTGCTCGTTGAAATGGCCCAGAAGCACAGCACGGTGGTGCGTTTGAAGGGGGGTGATCCCTTCCTGTTTGGTCGTGGAGGGGAAGAAGCGGCTTACCTGGCGGAGCGGAACATTCCTGTTCAGGTGGTGCCTGGTGTCACCGCTGGTATTGCCGCCCCTGCCTACGCCGGGATTCCCGTCACCCACCGGCGGGCGGGCTCATCGGTGACCTTCGTCACCGGTCATGAGGAAATCGACAAGCGTCGTCCCTCCGTGGATTGGCGCGCTTTGGCCACGGCCAGTGACGGATTGGTGATCTACATGGGGCTCCACAACCTGCCCCGGATCGCGGAGGAACTGATGGCGGGTGGTTTGGCCACTACAACCCCTGTGGCGGTTATCCAGCAGGGCACGGTGGCGGGGCAACGCTGCCTCAAGGCCACTCTGGTTGACGTTGCTGATCAATGCCGAGCCGAGGCCTTCAAGTCACCCTCGATCGTTGTGGTGGGTGAGGTGATTGATCAGCAGATTGAAGCCTGCATGCCCACACCGGCAGCGGTCACGATGCCGATTCCGTTCTGAACAGCTCCCCTCGATCCCGCTTTATTCCTTCAAGCGAGCCCGCAGTTGGGCCAGGTTGCAGGGACGGGTCTGTTCATCAAGCTGAGCACGGATGAGCTTGTCCCAAGCGGTGGTTACCGCATCCAGAGATCCCGGCAGCACAAACACAAAGGTGCCGTTGGCCACGCCGGCAAGGCAGCGGCTTTGCAGCGTACTGGTGCCAATGCTCTCGAAGGAGAGCACACGGAACAGTTCCCCGAATCCCTCGATTGTTTTGTCCAGCAGCGGTACCACCGCTTCAGGGGTGCCATCACGGCCGGTGAGTCCGGTGCCGCCGCTGGTGATCATCACATCAACCGCGGGATCGGCGATCCAGCGGCTCAGTTCACGGCGGATCTGATAGCGATCATCCGGGCAGAGTTGTCGCTCGTGAAGGCGATGGCCGGCGGCTTCAAGGCTGCGCTGCAGCTGATCTCCGCTGCTGTCGTCCGCCAGGCTGCGTGTGTCGGAGATGGTGAGCAGGGCGATGGACAGGGCCATGGCACAGCGGCGAAGCCTTCGGACGCTAGAACCGCTCCAGATGGGAAGGCCATGGTGCTCCGGGTGTTGCTGTTCGCATCCCTGCGCGAACGCGCCGGTTGGGGCGAGCGTTCCCTTCCGTTCACTTCAGGCGTTTCGACGGCTCGTGAGGTCTGGGACCAGTTGGATCTTGGTCCGCTCGAGGGCATCAGCATTGCGGTGAACCAGGAGTTGGTCGGTGCCAATCAGCCGTTGCAGGCTGGAGATGAGCTGGCCTTTCTGCCACCGTTCACGGGGGGGTGAACCATGACCGGTTGCCGTGTGGAGGTGTGCCCGGATCCCTTTGATCCGTGGCAGCAGCTTGCGCTCTGGTGTGGGGATGCCGCGGCCGCGGCCATCTTCATCGGTCGGGTGCGGCCCACCACGATGGATGGCCGGCCTCTGGAGGCGCTGGAGCTGGAGCACTTCCCCGGCCTCTGCGAACGTCAGATCACAGCTATGGCCCAGCGTCTGCAGCAGGAGCACCAGGCGGGGCCGATTTTGGTGCTGCATCGGGTGGGCAAGCTTGCCCCCGGTGAGCCGATCGTGCTGGTGGCGGTGCAGGCCGATCGTCGTGGAGCGGCGCAGCGCTGCTCAGCCGCCTTGTTAGAGCAGCTCAAGCACCAGGCCCCGTTCTGGAAGCGGGAGTGGTGCGCGGGTCAGGGCACCTGGCTGGTGGCCAACACGCCACTCTGATCAAGGCGCGGGTGCTGCAGTTGGTAGCCCAGCTGTTTGAGCCGGGTGTTGCGAATCCGTCGGCCCCCTGAACCCGGTTCGTCCTGCCCCAGCCAGCGCACGGGGGCCAGACCCTGGCGCTGCAGGCTGCGCCCTACCAGGTCTCGCAGCTGAATCGGCTCGTCGTTGACCACGTTCACCAGACCGGCCCATTCAGCATTGAGAGCGGCTTCCAGGGCACCGGCGGCATCCGCCACATGCAGCCAGTTGCTGTAGGTCGCTCCGTTGCCAGGACGTTCCAGTCCAGCAAGTCCGCGCAGGCGTCGATCAAGATCGCGGCCGGGGCCATAGAGCGCCCCGAGGCGCAGGATGCACACCCGCCTGTCGCCGATGCCGCTGAGCTGTTGTTCGCTTTCCAGCAGAACATCGCCATGGCCGCGGCCTGGCGCGGGTGGTGTTTGCTCATCCACCCAGTCCCCTTCGGCATCGCCATACACCGAGCAACTGCCCGTGTAGACGATCTGCCGCAGTTCCGGCAGTTGTGGCAACAGCGACGCCAGGCAGCAGAAGCTGTCGATGAAGGTGTGGCGGTAGCCGTTGGCATCCACCTGGCGATCTCCCTTTGGCCCAAGACAGAACACGGCGCTGCTGCTTTGCCGCAGGGCGGCCAGCAATTGCGCGGGGTTGGTGGCGTCGCACAGCTCCACCCGATCGGCCAGGGGGCTGAGTTGCGCCAGCCGTTCTCTGCTGGTGGTGGTGAGCGTCAGCTTCAGCTGGGGCCGCCTTGGTTGCAGCCGCTCCGCCAGGGCGAGCCCCACATAGCCGCAGCCAACGATCGTCAGGTCCATGGTGGGGATGGCTGTTGGCGTGACGCTAAGGAGATCGACCGATTCATGCCGTCACGGACATGACCGATCAATGGACCCTCAACAGCCGCAATTTCGCCGGCCACTGGCAGGGCTGCGGCCATTGGTTTGAGCGGGATGGCAGCGGTCGGCTGGATCTGCACTGTCCGACCCGTCGGATCGACCCCACCACTTACGCGATTTCCTTTTCCGATGACGACCAAGGGGTGTGGGATGGCTCGGGTCTGGCCTTTGCCCCCGGTGGTAAGGCCACTTATCCCATCAGCCGAGCCACCTACAACGCTGGTGGAGGCTGTTGGCAGTTCCCCGGGGCGGGCGGTCAGTCGAGCCGGGGGCTTGATCCCGAGCGTCCCCGCTTCGGCCATGAGATCAACCTGTTCTGCGGACGTTCCCGCTCGATGCTGGTGCTGCTCTGGGAACCGCTCGACGGCTGTTGGCTTTTACAGCGTGTTGGGGCGGTGGGTTTCCGTTGCCTGAACAGTCCTGATCCCGAACCCGACCGTCCCGCATGCGGGACACCCGAAGCCCTGCTGGCGCCGGTACATGGATGGAGTGGCGAGCGGCAGATGCTCAGACCGCAAGCGGGGGTGAACGGCCAGGCGGAGGACGCCGCTCCGATGCTGTTCGATCCAAGCCAGCTGTTGCACAACGACTGCTCAGCCGTGATGCCCGACGGCTTGGTGTTCTCGGTGCCCAGCGAGATTCTCAATCAGCCCTTCAGCCTCGAGATCGGCGGGTGTCTCGGCGATGCGCTGTTTCAGCAGATCAGCATCCATTTCGATGCATCGGGCCAGCTCATGGCTTGGGAGCGCCGCTGCTTTCAGCCTGCTGCGGCTTAGAAAATCCGTTGACGTATCAGCTGGGCCCAGAGACGGGTGCCCCTTTCGAGCGGGCCGGCTTCCGCTGGCAGTTCCAACAGTAGATCGGCCTGTTGCAGCGAACCGATCCGGGATGAGGCCTGCGAGCCATCTACCCGTGCCAGCAGCGTTCCTGCGGCGTTGGTGTCGAGGCGGGCCCGTGCCAGTTCCGGCCGTCCCGGTCGGCGGGACAACGGGTCGGCCAGTTCCACCATCACCCGGGGGAACAGCTCTGGTTCGCTCTGGCCCTCCAGAACCTGCAGGGCGGGCCAGAGCAGTTGCAGGGCGGTAACTGCCGCCGCCACGGGATTGCCCGGCAGTCCGAAAAACGGCACGCCCTCACCGATGCTGCCGAAGGCAAAGGGGCGCCCCGGGCGTAGGAACAGTTTCCAGAAGTCCACAGCACCCAGCTCCGCCACCAGGGGTCGGATCCAATCGGTGTCGCCGGCGGAGACGCCGCCGGTGCTCACCACCACGTCGCAGTCATGGGCCAGATCCAGCAGGGCCTGCCGCAGGGCGTCGGGTTGATCGGCCACCACCCGTCGCTGGGTCACCGATTGCCTGAGGGCCCGGAGCATTGTCTCCAGAAGCGTGCCGTTGCTCTCCCAGATGGCACCGGGTTGCCGCGCTGTTCCGGGTGGCACCAGCTCGTCCCCGCTGATCAGCAGCCCGATGCGGGGTTGCTGGGCAACGGTTAGGTCGGCGATGCCGCAGCCGGCGAGGCGTGCGAGATCGGCGGCACCAAGGCGCTCTCCAGCGGCCAGCAGCAGGTCTCCCGCTCGACATTCCTCATCCTCGGGGCGAATCCAGGGACGATCCGACGCTTCTTTCACCAGCTGGAGGCTGGTGCCGTTCACGCTGATCAGCTCCTGGGGCAGCACCCAGCCGGCAACGTCCGGCAGTGGAGCGCCGGTGAGGATGCGGATCGCATCGCCGGTGGCCAGGGTTCCGTTGAAGGGCTGGCCGGCGGCGGAGCGTCCCTTCAGCTGCCAGGTCTCCCCAGGTTTGGGCTGGTGGTTCTGCCCCAGGGCGTAGCCGTCCATGATCGAGGCCCGGAAGCCCGGAACCGCTGCGCTGGCCAGCACATCCGCAGCGCTCACCCGGCCGAGGGCCTGCTGCAGCGGCACTGTGTTGCTGGCTGTGATCGGCTGGAGTGCCGCCAGAACCCGTCGACGTGCCTCTTCGAGGGGTAGCCCTTCGCGTCCGTAGGGCTCAGCGTTTCCAGACACCGTTCCGCCCTCCTTCCTTGAACTCCAGCTGGATCGCCTCGATCGTCATGGCTGGATCAACCGCCTTGAGCATGTCGTAGAGGGTCAGCAGCCCCACGGACACGGCCGTCATCGCTTCCATTTCCACCCCGGTCTGGCCTGTGGTGCGGCAGCGGCAGTGGAGCACCAGGCCAGGCAGGGAGGCGTCGGCGTCGATCGACACATCCATGCCACTGAGTGGCAGCGGATGGCACAGGGGAATCAGCTCCCAGGTGCGTTTGGCGGCCTGGATCGCTGCCACCCGGGCGACCGCCAGAAGATCTCCTTTCGGTGTCTCGCCCCGCTGGATCAGGCCGAGGGTTGAGGCGTCCATGCGGATCGCGCCTGTGGCATGGGCCTCGCGGTGGGTGGCCGGGCGGTCCCCCACGTCAACCATGTGAACCTCGCCTTGCTGGTTCAGATGATTGAGAGGAGCCTCCATCAGACCATGCTGACGGAACCGTCTGCGATGTTGAAGGTGCTGACAACGATCTGAAGGGAACCGTTTTTGACAGCGTCGGCAAGAACGGCACTCCTTTCCGTCAGCTGATTGGCCGCGTAGCGCGAATTGGCTTGGATGGATTCATCCAGTGTTTCGCCAGGAGTGAGTGACGCACGGATTGGCGTGACCAGTTTCTCCAGAAGCGGGGTCAGAGGGTCGCTTTTGCGTGCGGCGTCAACAGCACCGCATACACTGTGACCCATCACCATGATCAGAGGGGTTTTCAAAACAGCGACCCCGTACTCCAGGGAAGCGATCGCATCGTCGAAGGCAGTGTTTCCGGCGCTTCGAATCACGAAAAGATCTGATGGTGCTGCATCGAAAATCCATTCAGGTGCCACGCGGGAATCTGCACAGGTGAGAATTGACGCCCACGGTGCTTGACCCTTGTCCAGGACACTGGAGGGTAGGTAGCAGTTGTCCAACCAAAGATTGGACATGGCCTTGGCTCGCGCCTCAGTCGTGTCTGCGGTGTTTTTGCTTTGCCAAGCCGTTGCAAATCGCCTGTTTCCATCTTTCAGCGCTGATAAGGAATCACCGGGGCGACAGGATCGTGGAGTTTCGTTGCTCGGTACGGCGGTGGCTCCGGCTCCGATGTTGGCTTGGGAAGCGTCGGTTTGAGCAACTTTGCTGCAACCCACAAGCCCCATGGCCGTCAGGCCTGAACCCAGCAGAAATGATCGGCGATTGAGAGCCACAAGAGGGAGCTGAACTTCCTCCTCACTATGAGCAAATTTTTTAGATCTGCAGCGAGTCGGCTGAATGCTTCGATTGATCAGCGCTCGCCGAAGGGAGCCCAGAGGGTGGCTTCGGAGCCCACGACAGGTTCAATGGCGGGCTGGATGGCCGCAGCAGGTTGGGCTGTTGCGCCTGCGGTGGCACTGGCGATGTCGCGCTCGGCCAAGGGAGCCCAGAGAGCGGCAGGGCCGGCGATCACCGGCTCAACCACGGCAGCACCGAGCTGCATGGAAGCGGTCTGACTGCGCACCAGCTGAACGGCCAGGGAGCCGAAGATGAAGGCGCCCAGGAAGCCCGCAGCCAGGGTGATCGGGCTGCGGCCTGTGGAGACGAAGCTGTTGGTCAAGACTCAAAACTCACGTATTGAGTTTCAGTATGGAAAGAATTGGTGTTGACCGCTACTGAAAGGAGAAAAAGTTGTCGTTGATTTAACGGTTTTTAACACTTCGAACAGGTCTGAGTTGGTGCTTGCTCGTCCCTCAGCGGTCACCCAACCGTGGGACATGCCGAGCAACATTCCGAGGGAGATGGCGAAGCGCACTGACCTGTCTCTGTAACAAAATGAACATCGCTGTTTTGCGCGTCCGGGGTTGTCATCATTGACACCATTCGGCGTTCTGATTGATGGCCAGCACCACGCAATCCGCCAGCCATTGCTTTGCTTTCGAGCAGGATTTCATCGGGACCTGGCGGTGCATTCCGCTTTGCGTGCGCCGCAAGTTGGATCTTTGCGGCATCAAGCTGAAATTGAGTCACTGGTTGGCGCTGACCCAGAACCAGCGCCAGGCTTTGGTGGATTGGGCCGACGATCCAGAGGCGCTCGCTCAGCTTGGGCAGCATCTGCGGGAGGTCACCCGAGGGATGGCGGATGGAGTGGTGAAGGATTTGCCGCCTGCTGTGGATGCGCCCTGGCAACAGCAGACCGTTTTACCGGCAGAGATCCAGAGCGCTGCAGCGTCCCGTGGTGTGGAGTTAACGCTTCAGCAGTGGGCGGCGATGCCTGAGTTGGATCGCTTTGCGCTGTGCAAATTGGTGCGGCCTGGGCATGACCACCAAAACCTGGAGGCTGCCCTCAGCGAAGTGCTGGGGTGAGCAGGCGCCGCAACGCCTCCAGGCGACCCTTCTCCTGTTCCACCGGCTTCACCACCGACACGGCTGGCGCCACGATCACTGCGCAGGCTTTCAGTTCCGGTTGCTTGGACACCGGGCAGGCATCGTCATGCATCAGCGTGTTGGCTTCGCAAGCCTTCTCCTGGGTGAATCCCCAGTGCATCGGCAGGAACACAGTCCCGCAGCGAATGCGATCGGTCACTTTCACCGTGGCGGTGAGGTGACCGCGCCGAGAACTGATGCCCGCCAGGGCTCCGTTCTCCACTTTCAGCTCCTGGGCATCCCGAGGATGAATCTCCAGCAACGGCTCGGGGTGCAGTTTCACCAATCGCTCCACCTTTCCAGTGCGGGTCATGGTGTGCCACTGACCCAGGTAACGACCAACGGTCAGCACGAGTGGGTAGGTGTCGCAGGGGGGTTCCGCCAGCCCGAGCGGCTGGTCGGTGCTGAAACGGGCGCGGCCGCTGGGGGTCGCGAACTGGTGGTTGGTATACAGCCGTTTGGCTGCTGTGCCGGGAGTGCTTCCGTTGGGATAAGGCCACTGCTGGGGACCCTCCTGCGCCAGTAATTCATGGCTCAGGCCACTGACGTCACAGAGGCGTCCCTGGGTGAGTCGGGTGAATTCGGCGTAGACCTCTGCGGCGGAGCCGAAGCTGAACTGTTCGGTAAAGCCCAGCCGGCGGCCCACCTCAGCAAACACGTCCCAGTCCGGACGGCTTTCGCCGAAGCTTCGGCGGTAGGCGGGGCAGAAGGTGACACGCCGTTCGGAATTGGTCATGGCTCCGGCTTTTTCACTCCATTGGGCAGCCGGCAGCAGGAGGTGGGCGTAGTGGGATGTTTCCGAATCGGCGTAGGCCTCGCTCACCACCACGAGCGGGCAGTTCCCCATGGCCTGTTTGACCCGATCCAGGTCCGGCATGCTGACCAGCGGATTCGTGGCGGCCACCCACCAGAGGTCCAGTTCGCCCCGTTCCATCGCTTCCACCTGCTGCCAGGCGGCGAGTCCGGGTTTGGAGGCAATGCGGCCTGCCGGCAGCTGCCAGGCCAGTTCCACCTCGGCGCGGTGCGCGGCATTCCCCACCAACCGATAGCCCGGCAGCAGGTGGGCGAGCCCCCCGGCTTCGCGGCCGCCCATGGCATTGGGTTGGCCGGTCAGGGAGAAGGGCCCTGCCCCTTCTTTGCCGATCTGACCAGTGAGCAGATGCAGGTTGATCAACCCCTGCACCACGGCCGTTCCTTCTCGGCGCTGGTTCACCCCCATCGACCAGAGGCTGAGCACCTTCTGGCGTCGGTGAAACAGAGCCGCCACGTCCCGCAGACGTTTCTCGGGGATGTTGCAGAACAGGGCCACTCGCCTGGGGGTCCAGCGGGCGGCCACGTCGAAGAAGGCGTCGTAGTTCTCGGTGTGGTCGTCGATGAAGGCCGGGTCCTGGCCGTTGTCCCGCAGCACCAGGTGAGCAATGCCATGCAGCAGGGCCAGGTCGCTGCCAGGGGCAATCGGCAAATGAATATCGGCGGCCTTGGCGGTGTCGGTGCGACGGGGATCCACCACCACGATCGTGACGCTGCCGGGGTTCTTGCGTTTCCGCTTCAGCAGCCGCTGGAACAGCACTGGATGGCACTCGGCGGTGTTGGTGCCGATCAGAAAAGCCACCGTGCAGTGGTCGAGGTCCTCATAGCTGCAGGGGGGGCCATCGGAACCCAGGCTGCGGGTGTAGCCGGCCACGGCTGAGCTCATGCACAGCCGCGAGTTGGCATCGAAATTGTTGGTGCCCAGGGCGCCTTTCAGCAGTTTCTGGGCCAGGTAGTAATCCTCGGTGTGGAACTGCCCGGAGCCGTACATGGCGATGCCATCGGCTTTGCCGCGCCTGGCCACGCTCGCCTGGATCTGGCCGGTGATTGTGTTGAGAGCGTCGTCCCAGCTGATTGGTGCAAAGTCGTCTGTGAGCTTGCTGCGGAACAGGGGTTGGCGCAGGCGGCCCCTGGCCAGGGTGTCGCCGACGGTGGCCCCCTTGATGCACACCTGGCCCAGGCTGGAGGGGTGCTCCCGGTCGCCGCGGGCGGTCCACATCGGGTTGCCTTCTGCATCCCGCTTCACGGCTTGACCCTTCACGGCCGGAGGCAGCAGCTCAAGACCGCAGCCCACTCCGCAGTAGGGGCACTGGCTGCGAACACTGCGGGGGCCGTCAGACATCAGGGCTTAAGAAAGAGAAAAGCCCGAAGCCAAAGCTCCGGGCCGTGATGCAGCACCACTGCGCTGCGTGGACACCACGATCAGGCGGTTTCGCCTTCATGCAGTTCCGCGAAAGATCCCTTGGGCTCCTTGAGGAAGAAGAAGCAGAAGAAGGCCACGATCAGACCGGCCACGCCCAGGATCTGGAAGAAGGCGCTGTTGGAAGCCGCGATCACCTCGGGGGTGGGTTCGCCGCCGCCGCCCATCCACATCGGCAGAAGGCTGAAGATGGTCAGGTAGGTCACAGCACCAACGTTGCCGTAGGCACCCACCAGGCCGGCCACCTGACCGGTGACGCGACGCTTGACGAGGGGCACCAGCGCGAAGGTGGCGCCTTCACCGGACTGCACGAAGAAGGAGGCGAGCATGGTGATCACCACGGCAACGGCGATGCCGGTGGTGCCGGTAAAGGTGCCGGGCTTGATCATGCTCATCACCAGGTAGCCCACGCCGAGACCGGCGGTGAGGAAGCCCATGGTGTTCTTGCGGCTGCCGAGGCTGTCGGAGATCAGACCACCGGCAGGGCGGGCAACCAGGTTCACGAAAGCAAAGCAGGAGGCCAGGATTCCGGCGGTGGCCTTCGGCAGATCGAAGGTGGTTTCAAAGAAGGTGGGCAGCATCGAAACCACGGCCAGCTCGGAGCCGAAGTTCACGATGTAGGTGAGCTCGAGGATCGCTACCTGGCGGAACTCGTAGCGGTCTTCCTTTGGATAGACCTTGTTGCCGAGGATCAGGTCGCGGTTGGTGCGAATGATTCCCCAGGTCTGGAAAGCAAACCAGACGGCAACAGCCCCGAGAGCCAGTGGGTAGGTGGACGGAGTCAGGAAGCCCACCTTGCCGAGACGCCAGCAGAGCACGCAGAGGATGGCTGCGAAGGGCACGTTCATGCCGAGCAGACCCCAGAGGTCGCGCATGGAGGTGACCTCCAGGCCTGCGGTTTTCTCAGGGCGCTGATAGGTCTTGCCGGGGGGGTGTCGGTGACGTTGAAGAAATAGAAGAGGCCGTAAACGGCGGAGACGATGCCGGTGAGGGAGATGGCACCACGCCAGTTCAGAACAGCGCCGGTGGGCAGTTCGAAGCCGCCGGAGAAGGAGAGGAAGCCAGCGAGGGCAACCATCGTGAGGGCGGAGAAGGCGGAGCCGAAGTTGCCCCAGCCGCCGTAGATGCCTTCAGCCAGGCCGATTTCCTTAGGCGGGAACCATTCGGCCACCATGCGGATGCCGATCACGAAGCCGGCGCCAACAATGGAGAGCAGCAGACGGGCCACCACCAGCTGGTTGAAGTCCTGAGCGGAGGCAAACAGCAGGCAGGGAATCGCTGAGAACACCAGGATCGACGAGTAGGTGATCCGGGGTCCGAACTTGTCGAGGAGCATGCCGATCAGCACGCGCGCAGGAATGGTGAGGGCCACGTTGCAGATGGCCACTGTGCGGATCTGACCAACGGTCAGTCCCAGGTCCGCTTTCACGGTGGTGGCCAGAGGGGCCAGGTTGAACCAGACCACAAAGGTCAGGAAGAAGGCGATCCAGGTGAGGTGAAGGGTTCGGTACCTGCCCTGGAACGACCAGAGGTCGCCAAGCATTGAGAGGAGAAATGTTGAAACCGCGGGCTTCAAAACGAAAGGGTGCCCGTGGGTGGCGAAACGGTCGAAAAAAATCCGTTAACTCGGGCAGTTAATCAATCAACAGGGAACGACTTCGTTGGAATTGCTACCAATGGAAGGGTTTGTGTGATGAAAGGAACATCGCTTGGGCTTATCCGATTGATCAGCATCCGCGTTCAGTTTTTGCTTGGTAGCGGTTGTCACCGCGGGGAATGGGTTTTGCTGAGGTGGAATCAATGATGGCTGGAGACATTGCGCGTTGATGTTGTGTGCCTGCTTGTTCAGCGGTGGAGAGAGCCGGCGCATGGGTCAGGACAAAGCTCTGCTGCCACACCCCAGTGGAGGGGTCTGGCTGACTGCCCTGGTGGATCAGGTGCGGCTTCTCGGTTTGCCATTGCAGGTGGTCAGCCGCCATCAGGCCCATGCGGATCAACTGGCTGATTGCCCCGGCGTCACCGTTGTGCAGGAGCCACCGCCCTGGCAGGGGCCGCTGCAGGCTCTCGGACGCGTGTTGCCTGGCACCCCTGCTGAAGCTCTGCTGGTGCTGCCGGTGGACATGCCTCGGCTCAGTGCTGCTGTTCTTCAGCAGTTGATCAACTCCTGGTATGAGAAGCCTGATCAGATCGCCGTTGCCCAGGATGGGCAGCGCCTGCAGCCATTGCTGGCGGTGATTCCAACGGGAGAACCGTTTCAAACCAGGCTCGCTGAGCAGTTGGCCCGCGGTGAACGGCGTTGGATGGCTTGGTTGGCGTCGGTGCCCCATCGGCCGGTGGTGCTGCCGTCTCAGGCCTTGCTGAATGCCAACCGTCCGGAGGATCTGGCAGCGTTGATGGCATGACACCAGCTTCAGCGCTTGTCGATCAGCGGTCGCGGCCGTTGAGAGTGCTTCGGTTGTCGTTGACGGCCCGCTGCAACCTGGCATGTCCTTACTGCTGTCCGGATCTTGAGGATCCGCCGGATTTGCTCAGCCTGGAGCAGCAGCTGCGCCTGATCCGTGTCGCCTGTCGGCTGGGGATTCACACCCTGCGGCTCACGGGAGGCGAGCCCTTGCTCAGTGCTCGGCTTCTGCCTCTGTTGCAGGCCATCGCGGCAGCACGGGCAACGCCTGGCGATCCACTACAGGGTCTTCAGCAGGTGACCCTGACCACCAATGGCGTCTTGCTGAGCGACCAGCGAGCTCGCGACCTCAGGCAGGCCGGTTTGGATCGCATCACCGTGAGCCTTGATGGCGTGGATGGGGCTGTGGTGGCGCGGATGGCAGGACGACCAACTGCCACAGCGGGGGAGTCATTGCTGCGGAAGGTGCTCAGTGGATTGGCTTCGGCTCGTTCCGCTGGTTTTGACCCTTTGGCGGGGGAACTCAAGCTCAATGCCGTGATCCAACGGGGGGTGAATGAGGATCAGCTTCTGCCTCTGGCGGATCTGGCTCGTGATCAAGGTGTGGAATTGCGTCTGATTGAGTACATGGATGTGGGCAACCGCAATCAGTGGAGGCCGGATCAGGTGCTGTCAGCCGCGGAGATGGTGGCGCGGATCAGGGCACGGTGGCCGCTTCAGGCAGTTGGCCGACCCAGCGGCGGAACAGCTCAGCGTTGGAGTTATGTCGATGGTGGTGGACATCTCGGCGTGATCGCCTCGATCAGCGAGCCATTTTGCTGCGATTGCAATCGACTGCGGGTCACAGCTGATGGACAGGCGTTTCGCTGCCTCTTCGCGTCGGTGGGGACTGATCTGAAACCCGCTCTGCACTGTGAGGCGGAATTGCTGCGGCTGGTTGCTGATCTCTGGCGGCGCCGTGACGACCGTTACAGCGAGGAGCGCCAGCGGACGACCGGTTCCATGCCCCATGCCGAAATGGCTTATCTCGGTGGTTGAACCGTTGCCATCGTCACCGTTTTGCTCGGATAACCCCAGTACAACCGTCTCAGAGCTCGGGCTTTGTCACGCCCCTGGAGATGTTTGAACTGCTGGCCTACGAACGCTTCCGCGACACACCAGCGGTGCGTTTTTTCGACGTCACGGTGGACACCTCCAATGCCCGCGATCTGGTGATCCACAGTGGCCCGGCCACCAGTCCACCCAATGATCCCGACAGCGGGGCCTGGCAGTTCTATCTCCATCCGCACCAGGAAGACAATCTTCTGGCCGCCAGTGGTGGGCGAACCTTTTATCTTGTCAACCTGGCCTGGGATCAGCCGTTCCACATCGTGCGACTCGATAGTGGCGGCGACATCCTGCGCATCCCGCCCGGTACGTTTCACCGGTCGGTGTCGGATCCCGACGGTTCGGTTGTTCTCAACCAGGCGGTCCGGGAGGAGGGGGTGTCGTTGGTGCAGGAATTCCGCGTCTACAACAGTGCCCGCATTCCAGCGCTGTTGGCGGTCACCTCGTTTCAGGCTCCGCCTCCCAGTCTCCATGGTGTCGAGCCGCTGCTTCAGGCGGCCTGAACCATGGTTTGGCTGCACGAAGCGATCGTTCGAGGTTCTACATCGGCGTCAATGGTCCAGCTCAGGTGGCTTGTCGTTGCTGGGGGTCCTGTAAAGCTTCCCTGAACCGCTGCACTGAGATCCGGTTTAGAGGAACTGGCGAGCACGATGTAACGCGAGGTGATTTCACCACCAGCACTGGGATCAAAACCGCGCCAGCCGGCACCTGGCAGATAGATCTCGGTCCAGGCGTGCAGGTCGTAGGTCTCGGGTGCTGGTTCGGCTAGGTGGTAACCACTCACAAACCGAGCCGGCAGCCCCACGCTGCGGCAGCACTCCATCATTAGCATTGCCAGATCACGGCATGAGCCCACACGCTCCCGCAGGGTCCGGCCCGCTGGCCAGGCTGGGCCAACATGGCGCTGGGTGTACTTGACCCGGTCCTGGATCATCTCCATCAGTTGCTGGAGAAAAAGCAGCACCTGCTGATTGCTTCCCATCAGAGCGTCCTGCGCCAGTTCCACAGCTGAGGGGTCGTGTTGACCGTTGGGCAGCCACCCTTCCAGAGCCCCCAGCAGGTCGTGGTTCAGCAGACCGCGCGGATAGGGAAGCGAGGGTTCAAGTCCGTTGAAACAGGTGAGCAGCGGTGCGGCCTGCCGGGTTTCCACCAAGCTCCTGGCTTCGAGCTGCAGCAAATCGGTGCTGCCTCGGAAGCGCACGCGCTCGATCGCATCGCCACTGGCGGCCAACAGCTCATGGCTGTGTAAGGGGTCCGGTTTGATCTGCAGTGTGTGGTGGATCAGCCGTTGATGACCCTGGGCCCGGGGCCGCAGACAGAGGCGGTGTTCTCCGAGCTGCACCGGAGCCTCGTAGCGGTACGTGAGGCAATGGGTCAGCTCAGCGCGCATGACGGGTCGGTGGGGATGGAGCCCAGGTCGGTGGTGGTGAAATAGCAACGGTGGATTAGGCCATGCAGCCGGTTCAGATCGCTTTGCAGTTGATCGATGGCCTCATGCAGTCCGCGTTCGATCAGAGCATCGATGCGGACGTAGCTCCATTGGGCCAGCAACTGACCGCCCAGGCATTCCAGGTCATCCGGTGGGCCGGCGTGGGGTTTCCCTTGAATGCGTTGCAACGTCTCGTTGATCTGTTGCAGGCAGAAGCGAACCGAACGGGGAAAGATCAGATCCAGGAGCAGGAATTGTGCCACTGATGTTGGTGTTATCGCCTGCTGCACGCTCTGGCGATACATCTGATAAGCCCCAGCTGTTCGAAGCAGTGAGATCCACTGCAATTCATCGAGAACGCCGCCCACCTCCGTTGGCGTTGGCAACAGCAGGAAGTACTTCACATCGAGGATGCGGGAGGTTTTGTCCGCCCGTTCGATCAGCCGTCCCAGCTGGCTGAACAGCCAGGCTTGATCACGACTGAGGGTCACGTCCGTGATGCCGTAGAAGAGCTGACATCCGCGTCGGATGCTGCGCAGCTGTTCTTGATCCGGCTCCTGCCAGAGCGCCTCACCGTCTTGAACGTTCCAATAGAGGTCATTGAGCTGCTCCCACATTTCCGTGGTGATCACATCGCGGATTTGGCGAGCGTTCTCACGGGCGTTGGCTATGCAACTCACGATGCTGTTGGGGTTATCGCGATCCAGCAGTAGAAAGCTGACGACGTCCCGTGGTGTGCCCTGGGGATAGGCCTCGTCAAACCGCTTGCGGTCCCCATTGGCATCCACCAGGGGAAGCCAGGGCTCAGCGCTGCCGGGGGGGCAATCCAGGGCCATGGCTTCGCTCACTTCCAGAAACCGGGAGATGTTTTCGGCCCGCTCGACATACCGGTTGATCCAGTACAGCGAATCGGCCACACGGCTCAGCACGGCACGAGCTCCTGATTGCCAGCCGTTACGGCACTGTCGCTGACCACCCAGGTGTCCTTGCAGCCGCCCCCCTGGGAGGAGTTCACCACAAGGGAACCGCGTTTCAGGGCTACACGAGTCAAGCCGCCGGGGCTGACCCAGTCGCTTTTACCCCGGAGCACGTAGGGGCGCAGATCCACATGGCAGGGGTACAGCTCCCCTTCGCTCAGGGATGGAACTGTGGATAACTGCAGGGTGGGCTGGGCGATGAAATTGCGCGGGTGAGCCTTGATCTTCACCGCGAAGCTCTCAATCTCCTCAGAACTGGCATGGGGCCCGATCAACATTCCGTAGCCGCCTGCCTCGGCGGCTGATTTTACTACCAGTTCGTTGAGATGTTCGAGCACATAACGGCGGTCGTCGTCCCTTGAGCAGAGATAGGTGGGGACGTTGTCGATGATCGGTTCTTCGTTGAGGTAGTAACGGATCATGGCCGGCACGTAGGCATAGATCAGCTTGTCGTCAGCGACACCGCTCCCAGGGGCGTTGGCGATGGCCACCCGAACGGAGCGCATGGCATCGATGAGGCCGGGGACACCGAGCATCGAATCGCGTCGGAACACGTTCGGATCGAGGAAATCGTCATCGATGCGCCGGTAGATCACATCCACAGGTTCCCGACCGGCCGTGCTGCGCATCCAGACGCGTCCGTCTTCACAGATCAGATCGCGGCCTTCCACAAGGGCAATGCCCATCTGCTGGGCCAGATAGCTGTGCTCGAAGTAGGCGCTGTTGAACACGCCGGGGGTGAGCAGCACCACCCGTGGGGCATCACTCCAAGGAGCCAGATCACGCAACGTGCGCAAGAGATGGGAGGGGTAATCGTCGATCGGCTGCACGGTTCGCCCTTGGAACAGGCTGGGGAACAACCGCTTCATCACCCGACGGTTCTCAAGGAAATAAGCCACGCCGGAGGGGCAGCGCAGGTTGTCCTCCAGAACCCTCCAGGTGCCGTCGCCATCGCGGATCAGATCCAGACCTGAGATGTGGCACCAGCGGTTGAGCGGCACGGCTATGTCCTGCATCTGGGGCCGCCAGCCCTGGGAGCTCTCCACATCCTCACGGGGGATCACGCCATCGTTGAGGATCCGTTGGGGTCCATAAACGTCCGCCAGAAACTGATCAATGGCCTCCAGGCGTTGCACCAATCCGCGCTCCAGAACGGACCATTCCTGACGGTGAATGAGTCTTGGCAGTGGATCGAAGGGAAGGATCCGCTCTCCGCCATGCAGACCTGATCCGTTGAGTCGGAAGGTGGCGCCAAGACGTCGCAACAGATTGCTCGCTGATGCATGACTGCGATTCAGTTCCGCCAGCCCCATGGCTCCAAGGGAGGACAGCAGCGGCTCCAGATCAGCGCGGGGAGCGGACTGTTCACGGCAAAAATATTCGTCGTACCCATGGGTTGGTCGGTACTCGGTGAACATTGCCTGAACGATGAATAGGCGCATCCAAAAACTCGATCAGGGCCCCGCGGGTTGTGATTGCTACACATTTCGAGATTGAAGGCATCAGTGCACTGACAGCCTGTGATTTGGGTAGCGCCAGCGACTTGTTATTCGTGAATGCAAGCTCGAGAACACCGCGATTTGCTTGTCTGAGATCTGCTGAAGAGGAGATTCGCTTTGGATGACAATCTCTGGGCTGGACTGGTCTTTGCCCTCGGTGCTGCGGTGACCCTGGCAACGGTGGCGATGATCATTCAGGGCCATCTGCACTGGCGTGATCGGGGGTCGGTCGATGCCTGCTGACGCCGCACCTTTTCTGGCGCCTGGCATCGCCTGGGCCCTGGTTGTGTTGTTTTCCGTGCTGTGGATCGCCTTGGGGATCGTCTGGGGCCGCCGCGGTAAAGGAGATGCCGACGACTACATGCTGGCCGGACGCAACATCGGGTTGGCGTTGAGCACGGCCACGCTGATGGCCTCCTGGGTGACCGGAAACACCACACTGCTGGCTCCGGAATTCGGCTACAGGACTGGTCTTTGGGGCATGTTCAGTTATGCCCTGGCCGGTCTGGGCTTGATCCTGTTCGCGCCGCTGGCCGTGCGGATCAAGCAGCTGATGCCGCATGGCCGCACCAGTGGCGATTTCATCCGGTTGCGTTACGGGCGCCTGGCGTGGTGGGTGTTCATGGTGATCACCGCTGTGTACACCCTCGGTTTTCTGATGACCCAGGCCATGGGGGCCGGTCTGTTGCTTCAGGCGCTCTCCGGCTTCGATTACCACGTAGGCATGGTGGTGGTGATCGGCGTCGCCACCGTTTACACCCTGTTCGGCGGCATGCGGGCAGTGATCGGAACCGATTTCATCCAGTCGCTGCTGATCATGGTGTTGCTGGCGGTGGTGGCGGTGCTGGCGTTCCGTCAGTTCCCGATGCCGGTGGTGCATGCTCGCTTGATCAGTACGCACCCTGACCGGCTGGATCTCTTGCTTCCGGCTGGTCTGCTGATCGCCTGGAATTCCGCCCTGTTCTCGATGGGTGAAGTCTTTCACAACAACATCTGGTGGTCGCGGGTGTTCGCCAGCCGGCGCAGTGTGGTGATGACCTCGTTTGTCTTGGGGGGATTGGCCTGGATGAGTATCCCCCTGGTGACGGGATCGATCGGTCTGGTGGCGCTGGCCAGGGACCTGCCGCTGGAGCAGGTGAACATGGTGTTCCCTGTAATGGCGGCCGATCTTCTGGGGGCTGGTGGGGCGGCACTGGTGTTTGTGGTGGTCTTCGCGTCACTCACCTCCACCCTGGATTCGCTGTTGGCGTCCACGGCGGATCTGCTGGCGGAAGACGTCTATTTCCGTCTGCTGCGCCCTCAGGCGAGCGATGCACAGCTCAAGCAGGCGGCCCGGCAGATGGTGGTTGGCCTGTCTGTTCTCACCCTGGCCCTGTCCTGGCCGCGACTGGATTCGTTGGCGTCGGTGCTGTTCTTCACCGGTGCGTTGGTGGCCTCCACGGTCTGGCCTGTGGCTTGCGGTCTCTACTGGTCTTCTGCCAATCGTTGGGCAGCGATCGTCGCCATGGCAGCCGGCAGTGCCGTCGGACTATCGGCTTACGTTCTGATTGCTCCCTATTGCGCGGCAGTGTTCTCCGCAGCCGTTTCGGCTGTCGTGATGGTGGTGGGCAGCCGCTGGCAGCCGGAAGGGTTTGATTTCAATCGTCTGCAAGAGGGGGTGTGAACGCCATGGCCAATGCGTTGCTGCTCACGGTTCTGGTGGATCAACACTGGTTCGGTCTGGTCCTGGTGGGAAGCCAGGTGGCGCTCGTCTGTTCTGTGCTCGCATTGCTGGTGATTTGGTGGTTTGAGTGGCGCAATGGACGCGTCTGGTGAATGTTCAAAGTGAACAATTTGCGGCGGATTTGGTATTCATTCGAACTATTTGCCAGTTATTTGTATAAAGAACTTCTTTTAAGCTGGTCAGGGGTGCTGGTTCGTTGTTAGCGAAGGATGATGTGATTCATGGCACATCACGCGATCTGGCAAATCGGGTGTTGATGCAAATGCTTATGGCACAACCCCACACAGCCGTGATCGAGGAGGCTTCGGCGCCGCTCCGCTTCCAGCCGATGGGTCCTGATGTGTTCGGCCACAATCAGCCGCAGGAGCTTTTGGCCGCAATCGCTGAAGACGGTGAGCCGTTGGTGGATCTTGTCGATCAACACGTGGTGTCGATTCAGGCATTTCGTGCTGAAACCCTGCTCCAGTTGTTTCGACTGGCGGCGAAATTCGAGAGCAACCCAGACCGTTACTGCCGGCACAACACGCCGCTCACCGGCAAGATCCTGATCAACGCGTTCTACGAGCCCAGCACGCGCACACGCCTTTCCTTCGACAGCGCCTGGCATCGCCTCGGCGGTGATTCGATCAACATCACCGATCGCAGCACCACCGGCATCGCCAAGGGGGAGTCGCTCGAAGACGTGGCGCACATGTTCAACAACTACGGCGACTGCGTGGTGCTGCGCGACAGCAATCCGGAGGCCGTGTACGCCATGAGTTCCACCCTGCGGATTCCGATCATCAATGCCGGTAATGGCATTGATGAGCATCCGACACAGGCGATGGCGGATCTCTACACGATGTTCAAATGGCGTCCAAGCCTTGCTTCGAAAGAGGACTCCCCGAAGGATCGGATCCGCATCGGGGTGATCGGTTTGCCGTCGCGGATGCGCACCGTGCGTTCGCTGCTGCGGATCCTCAGCAAATTCCCCCAGATCCTGGAGGAGGTGGTGGTGATCCATGCGCCCGAGATGGAGTCGGAAGCGCCTTTGTTTGATCCAGGCCAGCTGGAGGAACTGGAAGCAAGCGGGATGTCCATCCGCTGCAGTTCAGATCTGGCTGCTGAGATTCCCGATCTGGATGTCGTCTACATCAATGCGATTGCCTGGGTTGGCGACAGCTACGAGGTGCACGGCGGTGGATTTCGTCTCACCCGGGATCTGCCGTTCAAGCCGGAGGCGATCGTGTTGCATCCCCTGGCCCGGGGTCCTGAGCTGAGCACCTGTCTCGATGACACGCCGCACAACTGGTATTTCAGCCAGGCGCGTGGGGCGGTGTTTGTGCGCATGGCACTGCTCACCTGCATGGTGAATCGTGCCGAGCGCGTGATGGATGTGATCTGAGGCGAACTGATGTGCGGAATCGGAGGTGTGTTTCTGGCGGATCGTCATCAGACGTTGGATCGCCAGCTGTTGGTCAACATGGCGGCCATCCAGTCCCATCGCGGACCGGATGGTTTCGGTGTGGAATGCCTCGACGCAGCCGGTGTCGGCTTCTGTCATGCCCGGTTGTCGATTATTGATCTGAACGAATCCCGGGCACGTCAGCCGTTTCTCAGCAACGACCGGCAGGTGCTGATGGCGCACAACGGCGAGTTCTACGACTTTCAGCGCATCCGTGCTGATCTCACCGCCCAGGGAGTGCGTTTCTCCTCGAAGAGTGATTCCGAGATTTTGTTGCGCCTGTATCAACGGCAGGGTCTCGAGTCCACGTTGCCTCTGCTGCGGGGGGAATTCGCCTTTGCTCTGTTTGATGCGGCGGATGACTGTCTCTATCTGGTGAGGGATCGCTTCGGCATCAAGCCCCAGTACTGGACGATGACGCCGGAGGGGTTGGTGTTCGGCTCCGAGTTGAAGGTGCTGTTTGCTCACCAGGCCGTGGAGCGACGCTTCACGTCGGAGGGTCTCTTTCATCAGTTGATGCAGACCATGGTCCCGGGAACGACCGCCTTCGCCGGGGTGCACCAAGTTCAGCCTGGTCATGTGCTGAAGGTGCAGCGCAGGAGTGACCGGCTGGAGGTGTCGGAGTCGACCTACTGGGATGTCGATTTTCCACGTTTGGATCAGCGGGACAGCACCCTCACGGAGGCTGATCACATCGCCAATGTTCGTGCTGCTCTGCTGGAAGCGGTGGAGATGCGGATGGTGGCCGACGTGCCCGTGGGTTGTTATCTCTCAGGCGGAATCGACAGTTGTTCGATCCTCGGTCTTGCTTCGGCGGTGAGTCAGGGTCCCGTCAAGGCGTTCACGATCGGATTCGATGATGCGCGCTACGACGAAACACCCATTGCTGCGGAGATGGCGGAGGCCACCGGTGCCGAGCAGGACGTCATGCGTCTGTCGGGTCGTGAGTTGTACGGCCACATGGAACAAACGCTCTGGCATACCGAGCGCACGATCTACAACACCTTGGCTGTGGCCAAATACTTAATGAGTCGCCATGTCAATAGTGTCGACTACAAAGTCGTGATGACTGGGGAAGGGTCAGACGAGCTGTTCGGTGGCTATCCCGCGTTCCGGCGTGACATGTTCCTCCATGGTCTGGAGGACCTGTCGCAGAGCGATCGCCATGATTGGGAGTCTCTGCTGCAGACCAACAATTCCCTGGTGCAGGGAGCAATGCTGGCGGCTGATCAGGTGGATGATCCCGATCTTGATGCCGTGGTGGGCTTCACCCCCAGCTGTCTGCAGCCCTGGCTGGCCTGCGCGCCGCTGGTGCCGGATCTGCTGGCTGACGAGCACCGTCAGGCGTTGGTGGAGTACTCGCCAGGTAAAGCCATTGCTGAGCAGTTGAATCCCCAGCAACTCGATGGTCGCCATGCCCTCGACAAGGCTCAGTACGTCTGGATCAAAACAATGTTGGAAGGCCAGATCCTCACCTGGGGAGGTGATCGCGTCGACATGGCCAACTCCATGGAGGCACGGCCGGCTTTCCTGGATCACCATCTGGCGGCTGCGGCGGTACAAGTGCCTCCGGAGCTGCGGATCAAGGGAAAAACTGAGAAATATGTGCTGCGGGAGGCCATGGCGGGTCTGCTGCCGGAGGTGCTTTACAAGCGCGAAAAATTTGCCTTCCTGGCGCCCCCGGCCCACACCGAGCCCGAGAAGTGGGCGCAAATGAAGCAGTTGGCTGATGACTACCTGAGTGATGAAGCGATTGATGCGGCTGGGTTGTTGAGCAAAGAGGGCGTGCGTGCCTTGTTTGCGCGCCACGACGACCCTGCCACCACCGACGCCGAGCGGGTTCAGATGGATGCCGTCATCAACCACCTCCTGGGTGTCCAGATGCTGCATCGGATGTTTGTAGCGGCCGATGTGCCAGCCCAGGCTCGTGAGCAGGCCGATCGCCTCGGGTGGCGGGTGCTGATGCCCGTTTGAATTCTTTGGTGAGGGTTAAAACGTCGCATTGACGACAGGCCGTTTGGGTCGCTGCGGCGATGGTGATCTGATCTTTTGATCTGAAGGCCACTGCATTGCCGTCCCTCCTGACCACTCGCCAGGTCACTGCTCGGTCGAAAGCACAGGTGGGCATTCGACCCAACCGTGAGCGTCTGATGCACTCCTTGGCTGAAATGGCTGCCATTGGGCTGCAGCCCGATGGCAGCGTCTGTCGACGGGGTTTCTCGACTGAGGACGTTGCGGGACGTTCCTTGCTGGCCCGATGGATGAACGAGGCTGGCCTTCAGGTTCGGATCGATACGGCGGGCAACCTGATCGGTCGGCTTCAGGGGTTGGATCCGGATCGCCCAGCACTGATGACCGGTTCCCACCTCGACACCGTTCCCACCGGTGGTCGTTTTGACGGTGTGTTGGGGGTTTTGGCAGGTCTTGAAGTTTGTCGCTCCCTGCAGGACAACAGCATTCGTCTTCAGCACGATCTCGAGTTGATCGCCTTCGCCGATGAGGAATCGACGATGGTCGGGTGCAAGGGCATGGCCGGTACGGCTTCCTGTGACCCCAAGGCCTATGCCACCAGCAATCGGGAACCGATCGAGGACAATCTCGCTCGTATCGGTGGTCACTGGCCATCGCTGGTCTCAGCACGTCGGGCGGACGACGCCTGTGCTGCTTTTCTCGAGCTCCATGTGGAACAGGGAGGCGTGCTCGAGCAACGCGGTGACGCCATCGGTGTGGTGGAGGGCGTTGTGGGACAACGCCGTTTCAGCATCCAGGTGGATGGTCAGCCGAACCACGCCGGCACCACGCCGATGAAGCTGCGGCAAGACGCTTTGGTGGCGGCGTCCCGGATCGTGCTGGCGGTGGAGACGATGGCCAGACAGCACCCAGGTGATCCCGTTGCCACAGTCGGACGACTCGAGGTCTGGCCCAACGCCGCCAATGTGGTGCCTGGCTCAGTGGCGCTGACCGTTGACCTCCGGGATGTGAATTCAGTTGTGCTCGATCAGTTGGTGGCTGAGTTGATGCAGCAGGTGGAGCGGATCGGTGCCGAAACCGGATGCCCGATCCAGTTGGAACCTCAATTTGAGGTGGAACCCACAGCTGCAGCGGATGGAGTGATGGCAGCGATCGTTTCTGCTGCAGAGGATCTGGGGTTGTCGCATAGCCACCTTCCCAGCCGTGCCAGTCACGATGCGCAGGAGATCGGACGTCGCTGGCCGATGGGAATGATTTTCGTCCCCAGCCGTGGTGGGCTTAGCCACTCATCCAAGGAATTCACCAGTGACGAGCACTGCTGGGCTGGGGCTGCCGTCTTGCTGGGGACTCTGCAGCGTTTGGATCGCGAGCTGTCTTGACCTTCTCAATCCTGGCGCGTGATCCCAACAACGGTCGTTTCGGCGTTGCCGTGGCGACCTGTCACCTGGCTGTGGGCTCCACTGTTCCCCACATCCGATCTGGAGTAGGTGCCGTTGCAACCCAAGCCCACACCAATCCTTATCTGGGAATTTGCGGCCTGGAGCGTCTTGAACATCATGCGGATGCGCAGGATGTGCTGAACAGCCTTCTGCTGGATGACCCCCAACGGGATTGGCGCCAGTTCCATCTGATCGATCTTGATGGCCGGACTGCTTGCTGGACTGGAGTTGAGTGCGGCGGATGGGCGGGTCATCGGCACCATCCCAACCTTTCGGTTGCGGGAAATTGCCTGGCTGGCGAAGTGGTGCTGGAGGCGATGGAACAGACGTTTCTCACCAGTGATCCCAACTGGAAACTGGGCCGTCGTTTGATGACGGCCCTGCAGGCAGGAGAGCAGGCTGGTGGCGACCAACGCGCATCAAGCTGCACATCCGCCGCTCTGCAGGTGAGCGGCGAAGCGGCATTTCCGTTGCTGGATCTGCGGGTTGATTTCCGCCCAGGTGCGGTCGAAGAGCTGATGGAGCTCTACGAACGCAGTCAGGATCTGTGGGCTCAGCAGTGGCGTGATGAACTGCTGGAATTGCCCGTGCTTAACCGACTTGTGGCCTGAACCAACAGGTATCAGCGCAGGTAGCTGACGCCGCGGTAAGTGAGTTGAACACGGGCCTGACGCACATCAGCCTGGCGGGACTGATAAACGTTGCGGCGGTAGGTGAGTTGCACGCCCTGCTGTTGTGCAGGCTCCTTGACCTGCTGGTAGGCCTGACCTCTGTAGAGAAGAGTCGTCATGGTGGTTCCTCGAAGCAAGCTCAGGTCCCCGTTCCATGGCCTGAGTCGAACTGCGCCTTGCTTCAATAAGCAAGGTGAACGTCTGTAGCAGTTGCTACAAAAGAATTATGCAAGGTTTGAATTCTTGGCGGTCGTTCGTGCGGATACCAATTTGAACTTTCTTCTGAATTGGTGATGCAGAACACCTTGGGGTGTGCTTTGGATCAAAGCAGCAGGTAGCGCTGGGCGAGGGGCAGCACCTCGGCGGGCTCACAGGTGAGCAGCTCACCGTCGGCGAACACCTCATAGGTCTGCGGATCCACGCTCACCTTGGGCAGCGCTGCATTCAGCTTGAGGGCGCTCTTGCCGACGCTGCGGGTCTCCTTCACCGCCATGCAGGTGCGCTCCAGTCCCAGCTGACGTTGGATGTCGGCATCCATCGCCGCTGCGCTCACGAAGGTAAGACAACTGGGGGCAAGGGCTTTGCCGAAGGCGCCGAACATCGGCCGGCCGTGCACCGGGCCGGGGGTGGGAATCGAGGCGTTGGCGTCGCCCATCTGGGCCCAGACGATCGAACCGCCCTTCACCACCAGTTCCGGGCGAATGCCGAAGAAGCCCGGCTTCCACAGCACGAGATCGGCGAGCTTGCCGGTTTCGATCGAGCCCACCTCGCTGCTGATGCCATGGGCAAGAGCGGGGTTGATTGTCACCTTGGCGATGTAGCGCTTCAGCCGATAGTTGTCATTGCGGTTGGAGTCTTCCGGCAGTGCACCGCGCTGCACCTTCATCTTGTGGGCGGTCTGGAAGGTGCGGGTGATCACTTCGCCCACGCGCCCCATGGCCTGGGAGTCGCTGGCGATGATCGAGAAGGCGCCCAGGTCGTGAAGGATGTCTTCGGCGGCGATCGTTTCGCGGCGAATCCGCGATTCGGCAAAAGCCACGTCTTCCGGGATCTTCGGATCGAGGTGGTGGCACACCATCAGCATGTCGAGGTGCTCCTCAAGCGTGTTGCGGGTGTAGGGCCGGGTGGGGTTGGTGCTGCTTGGCAGCACATTCGCTTTGCCGCAGATCTTGATGATGTCCGGTGCATGGCCGCCGCCGGCACCTTCGGTGTGGAAGGTGTGAATGGTGCGTCCCTTGATGGCGGCGATCGTGTCTTCCACGAAGCCGGCTTCATTCAAGGTGTCGGTGTGGATGCACACCTGCACATCCATCCGGTCGGCCACCGACAGGCAGGCATCGATCGTTGCCGGTGTGGTGCCCCAGTCTTCATGCAGCTTCAAGCCGCAGGCGCCGGCGCGCACCTGTTCTTCCAGGGCTTCAGGGGTGCTGGCGTTGCCCTTGCCGAAGAAGCCCAGATTCACCGGCAGGCCTTCCGCTGCCTGGAGCATTCGCCCGATGTGGAAGGCGCCGGGGGTGCAGGTGGTGGCGTTGGTGCCGGTGGCTGGTCCAGTGCCGCCTCCCATCAGGGTGGTGACGCCACTGGCCAGAGCTGTTTCGATCTGCTGGGGGCAGATGAAGTGGATGTGGGTGTCGATGCCACCGGCCGTGAGGATGTGACCTTCCCCAGCGATCGCCTCGGTGCCGGGGCCCACCACGATGGTCACCCCTTCCTGGGTGTCGGGGTTGCCGGCTTTGCCGATGCCCACGATCCGGCCGTCTTTCAGTCCGACATCGGCTTTGACGATGCCCCACCAATCCAGGATCAGAGCATTGGTGATCACCGTGTCGACGGCGCCCTCGGCTCGAGGGGTCTGGGACTGGCCCATGCCATCGCGAATCACCTTGCCGCCGCCGAACTTCACCTCGTCGCCGTACACGGTGAAATCCTTCTCGACTTCGAGGATCAGCTCGGTGTCGGCCAGGCGAACCCGGTCGCCGGTGGTGGGTCCGTAGGTCTCGGCGTAGGCCTGGCGGGAGATGCGGTAGGGCATGGGTCAGGCGTCGAGGGGTCCGTTGATCTGGCCGTTGAAGCCGATGACGCGTCGCGCACCGGCGAAGGGAATCAGGTTCACGTCGCGGCTGTCGCCGGGTTCAAAGCGGATGGCCGTGCCGGCGGGGATGTCGAGCCGTTGACCGCGGGCTGCGGCCCGGTCGAACTGCAGGGCGGCGTTGGCTTCGGCGAAATGGAAATGGGAGCCCACTTGCACAGGGCGATCCCCACTGTTGGAGACGCTCACCGTGGTGACGGGTCGGCCTGCATTCAGTTCGAGTTCACCCGGTTCGGGAAGCAGTTCGCCTGGAATGAGAGGTGCCATGGGTTCTGTCTCAGCGAATCGGGTCATGCAGGGTGACGAGCTTGGTGCCATCGGGGAAGACGGCCTCGATCTGCACCTCATGGACGAGCTCGGGTACGCCCTCCATCACCTGGTCCTGACGCAGCCAGGTGGTGCCTTCCTGCATCAGCTCCGCCACGCTCTTGCCGTCACGGGCGCCTTCAAGCACCAGAAAACTGAGCCAGGCCACTGCTTCGGGGTGGTTGAGCTTCAGGCCACGGTTCAAGCGCCTCTCGGCCAGCAGCGCCGCGGTCACGATCAGGAGCTTGTCCTTTTCCTGGGGACTGAGATGCATGGAGAGCCTGGGTCCTCTTCAGTGTGTCGTTGCAGCGGTCGGTGAAGCGTTCGCCGTGAACGGTTGTCCCATCAACGGCTGTTCCTGCAGGGGCCAGACCCGAGGAATGCGCGGCGTGGAGAGTCCCCGTAAGGCGCGGGTTCGTGCCCAGATTCGGCTGAACCAGAAGCGGGCATCGCGGCTGGAGGGGCCGGCGTAGCGGGCGATCAGCCCTTGATCAAGGCTGCTGCAGCGCATGGTTCCCTCAAGGCCGTCACGGTCGCTGCGGGCTCCCGCCAGCAGCAGGGTGATCTGCTCACCGGTCAAGGGCATTGGTGCTGCCCAAACCAGTGAGCCGAACACGGGAGCACCACCAAGTCCGTGGGGGTCGTTGAGGCTGGTGTCGCTCAGTTCCAGCCGGTCCACCAGCTCCCATCGGGGCTGGTGCGCCCCTTCGCGCTGAATCTCAAGGCAGGAGCGCCAGCGCCCGCGACTTAGCTGCTCCCCTGCGGCGGTGCGCCCCAGCCGCACGATCTCGGCGCTGAGAAATGAGGCGTTGTTCGGCAGGCTCACCGTTAGGGTCTGCTGGAACAACGCGTCCGCGTAGAGCACCAGTTCTTGGGGCAGCCACTCCAGATCACTGGTGTCTTCCAACCTGCAGGTCACGGACTGCTGGGTCCAGGCTCCGTCGGGATGGAGACGGCTGCGGCCCACGGAGCCGTAGACCTTCTGGGCCGCCACGCTGGTGATCAGGCTGCGACTGTCAGGGCCGAGGTCAAGCTCAATGCTGAGCTCATCGCCTCCCACCAGGCCGCCGGCGGTGTGGAGAAGGGGCAGCTCACAGCGGCCGTGATCCCCCACGTCTGCCCGCAGCAGCTTGAACGGAGCTGTGCATCCCCCCTGGTGTTTGGTGCTGCCGTTGGTGGTTTGGAACTGCAGCCGGCAGCGGCCGTGCCAGGGCTCAAGGGATTGCATGGGGGCACGCTCCTTCGCCGTGGGATGAAGCTCGGTAACAACCATCACCAAATGCTGGCCCACGGCTGGGCAGGCTTGAGTTTCTACGTGAAGCACGGGTGACGCAGGCCGTTCTTGTTCTGGATCAACGGCTTGCCGCCAGGGCTGATCAAGCTGATCTGCTGTTGCCGCTCACGGCGGATGAACGCAGCGTTGTGCGTGGCCGTCGCCGCACGGACTGTGGCCGGGAGGTGCTGTTGCAGTTGCCAAGGGACGGGGCCCTGCAGCCAGGGGATCAGCTCAGTGATGCCGCTGGTACAGCCAGGGTGGAAGTGACGGCAGCCACCGAAGCGCTGTTGCGGGTGCGGGCGACATCAGCCTTGGCGTTGATGCAGGCGGCTTATCACCTGGGAAACAGACATGTGGCCCTCGAGCTGCATGAGCAGGATCTGTATCTGCTGGAGGACGCCGTGTTGGCGACGATGCTGGAAAGCCGTGGTCTGCAGCTCAGTCGCTGTCAGCGACCGTTCCGGCCCGAAGGCGGCGCCTACGCAGGCCATCAGCACGGATGAGTTCGCTGGCGCTGCTGCAGCTGGTGAGCCCCGCTCTGCCGGTTGGTGGCTTCAGTTATTCGGAGGGATTGGAAGTTCTGATCCAGTCGGAGACGATCAGAGATGAGCAGCAACTGCAGGCCTGGTTGGAGGCGGAGCTGTCGCGGGGGGCGATCCGATTGGAGGCGGCGGCGTTGCCATCGCTGCTGCGTGCATTCACGGCATGGTCAGCAGGAGAGACCGCGGCCTGCTGCCGGGTGCTGGATCTTGATGGCTGGCTGCTGGCCGGTCGTGAATCGGCTGAACTGCGGGCTCAGCAACGACAGATGGGTGGGTCGTTGCTCAATCTCCTCGCGGAGATGGGCCACCCCTTGCCGGAGCAGGTGGCGTTGAGCTGGCCAGCGGCCTGGGCATGGGCAGCGCAGGCCTTGGGGGTGGCGGAGAGCGAGATGGTGGAGGGCTACCTCTACGGCTGGGTCGCCAATCAGCTCAGTGCTGCGGTGCGGCTCTTGCCGTTGGGCCCCAGCCGGGCTCAGCAGCTGCAGAACCGCTTGCTGCCATTCATCATTGGGCAGGCCGAGCAGCTGCAACGACGGGATCCCCGGCAGTTGTGGACCAGCGGCGTTGGGGCTGGCATGGCGCAGCTCGCTCATGCTGAGTTGTATTCCCGCTTGTTTCGGAGCTGATGAGCAGCAAGTTGCGTCTTGGGGTGGCCGGTCCGGTCGGTTCCGGCAAAACTGCGTTGGTGGAGGCGCTTTGCCACAGACTGCGCGGTCAGCTTGAGCTGGCTGTTGTCACCAACGACATCTACACCCAGGAAGATGCGCAATTTTTGACGCGCGCTGGCGCCCTTGAGCCGGAACGGATCCGCGGCGTGGAAACGGGCGGCTGTCCGCATACGGCGATCCGTGAGGACTGTTCCATCAACCGGGCGGCTGTGGCCGATTTGGAGAAACAGTTTCCGGATCTGGATCTTGTGATGGTGGAAAGCGGTGGCGACAACTTGGCTGCCAGCTTCAGTCCGGAGTTGGTGGACCTCTGCATTTATGTGATCGATGTCGCCGCTGGGGACAAGATTCCCCGCAAGGGAGGGCCTGGCATCACCCGATCCGATCTGCTGGTGATCAACAAGATCGACCTGGCACCCCTAGTGGGTGCCGACCTCTCGGTGATGGAGGCGGACACTCAGCGAATGCGGGGCGAGCGTCCCTGGTGTTTCACCAATCTCCAGAGCGGCGAAGGATTGAAGGAAGTGGAGGCATTTGTGTTGCAACAGCTACCGAATTAAGTCAACGAATCGCGGCAATTCTCAAAATGTCGTAGTCGATACAAATCGGGTCCTGGACGGTTCATACGGTTCTAATGTCGCCCTCATGGCGGTCTCATCCACCGTGTGTCTTTCTTCATGAATTCAACGTTTACGAAGCGTCTGCTAGCTGCTTTCGCTGCCACAACAGTGGGAGTCACAATGACCGCCTGTGGCGGAGATAGTGGTGATTCCGCTGGTGGTGGTGCAGATTTTGATGGTGAAATCAAAGTTGGCATCCTTCATTCCCTTAGCGGAACGATGGCGATCTCCGAAACGACTCTAAAAGAAGTCGAGGAGATGGCGATCAAGGAAATCAATGCCGACGGTGGCGTCAAAATCGATGGCAAGAGCTACAAGATCACCTACACCTCTGAAGATGGTGCTTCAGATTGGCCTACCTTCGCGGAGAAGTCACAGAAGCTGATCGACGCCGATAAGGTTGCCGTTGTGTTTGGCGGCTGGACATCCGCAAGTCGGAAGGCAATGCTTCCGGTTTACGAAGCCAAGGATCACTTCCTCTTCTACCCAATTCAGTACGAAGGTCAGGAGTGCTCCAAGAACATCTTCTACACCGGCGCTGTCCCCAACCAGCAGGCTGAGCCCGCTGTTGACTGGCTGTTTGAGCAGTTCGCCGACAAGTACGGCAAGAAGGTTTATTTGGTTGGTTCTGACTACGTCTACCCCAGAACTGCTAACACCATCATCAAAGAGCAGGTCAAGAGCCTGGGTGGTGAGACAGTCGGTGAGGACTACATCCCTCTGGGCAACACTGAGGTGGCACCTATCATCGCCAAGATCAAGAAGGAGTTCCCTGATGGTGGAATCATCATCAACACTCTGAACGGTGATTCCAACGTTGCCCTGTTCAAGCAGTTCAAGGCAGCAGGAATTACTCCGGAAAAGTATCCGATCATGTCCTTCTCCATCGCTGAGGAGGAGATCCGTCAGATCGGACCTGAGTATGTGGGCGGCACTTATGCGGCCTGGAACTATTTCATGTCCCTCGGATCCTCGGCCTCCGATACCTTCAATTCAGCATTCCTTGCTGAGTACGGTGATGATCGTGTGACGAACGATCCGATGGAGTCGGCTTACAACATGGTTTACCTCTGGAAGGCTGCTGTTGAGAAGGCTGGCACTTATGAAGATCTGGATGCTGTCCGGAATGCACTGATCGGAATTAAGCTCGATGCTCCTCAGGGTCCGATTGAGATGTATCCCAATCACCACATCTCACAGACTGTGCGGATTGGTGAGGCTAAGGAGGATGGTCAGTTTGAGATTCTCTGGGACAGCAAGACCCCTGTTCCTCCTATCACTTGGAACCAGTACGTTCCTGAGACCAAAGGCTACAAGTGCGACTGGACCCTTGATCGTGCTGATGCCGGAAAGTTCAAGATGTAATCGTTACTTCTGAATTTCTTTGAATAGTGGGCCACAATAAACTTGTGGCCTTTTTTTTACCCCATGTACTGATGGAATTAATTTTTTCACAGCTCCTTGATGGGCTCAGCATTGGGTCAGTTTTGCTTCTTGCGGCGACTGGCCTTGCCATCGTTTTTGGTTTGATGGGGGTAATCAATCTCGCTCATGGCGAGTTGATGATGGTTGGAGCTTACGTGACTTTTGTCACTCAAAACATGTTCAAGCCTCTTGGCGAGGGTGTTTTCCAACTCTATTATTTTTTCGCATTATTTTTTGCCTTTGTCATTACTGGAATTGTCGGCATTCTTCTGGAAAGAACATTAATACGGCAATTATATGGCCGACCGCTTGAGACATTGCTTGCTACTTGGGGTGTCAGCCTTGTGCTGATTCAATTTATACGCAGTGTTTCAACAAGTATGGTTTTAGGTATATTAATTGCGATATTGCTAGGTTATTTCTCTCAACGATTTTCACCAGCAAAGCTTAAAAGTGCTAATTTCTACCCTTATTTATCAGGTTTTGCTTGGGTTGTGGCATCAGCGATTGGATTTATTTCAATTAATGCGATGACAGCTTCTAAGATGCTCTCTAAAGCTTGGTTTGGACCTCGCAATATTGACGTGACAGCTCCGAAATGGTTGCAAGGAAGCTGGGGTTCCATTGCGGGGATTGAGTTGCCAGGTATTCGAATTTTTATCATTATCCTTTCGGCTCTGCTGCTTGCGTTTGTAGCATGGTTCCTCACAAAGAGTGTTTGGGGTTTACGTATCCGTGCTGTCACTCAAAATCGCCAGATGAGCAATTGCTTGGGTATTCCCACTGATAGTGTCGACAGCATCACCTTCGGGATTGGATCAGGCTTAGCTGGTGTTGCTGGTAGTGCGATCACTCTGCTTGGCTCTGTAGGACCCAATCTTGGAGCGGCCTATATCGTTTCTTGCTTTATGGTTATTGTTCTAGGGGGAGTTGGAAATCTTGTTGGTACTGTGATTGCTTCGATGATGCTTGGCATCATTCAATCCATCATTGGATCTGGTGCCATCTTAATTGCTTTCGACAATATACCGGCTGGTCCTGCTGCTGTGATTGAGTTCTTTGCCACAACAAGTATGTCATATGTGCTGATATTTATCTTTATTATTACGTTCCTTCAATTTAAACCCACTGGGATGTTCCCTCAAAAGGGACGATCTGTCGAATCCTGATTACTACGGTTTTTACCATGAAAATTTTCAAAAAGCTGATTCCCTGGCTTCTTCTCGCCTTCGCATTCTTTGTCCTACCAGCGATTCTTTCACAGTTCCGCCTTAACCTTTTCGGTAGGTATTTTTCTTTAGCTATCATTGCTTTAGGTATCGACCTGATCTGGGGATATACCGGACTCCTAAGTCTTGGTCAAGGTATCTTCTTTGCCTTGGGTGGTTATGCCATAGCCATGCATCTTCTCTTGGTGACTAACAATGATTTCACCACTGGTGCTAATGGTCTGCCTAAGTTCTTTGAGAATTATGGTGTTGATAACCTTCCGTTTTTCTGGCAACCATTCTGGTCATTCCCTTGGACATTGATTGCTATATGGTTAATTCCTGCTGTGGTTGCTGGCCTTGTCGGATATTTGATTTTTAGAAACAGAATCAAGGGTGTTTATTTTTCTATTATTACTCAGGCTTCTTTGATGGTTTTTTACCATTTTTTCAATGGTCAGCAGAAGCTTGTTAATGGAACGAATGGCCTTAAGACGAGCACAACGGAGATCTTCGGAATGATCGTGGGCTCCGATGATGCTCAGATTATGTTCTATCGGATTACACTTATAATACTCCCGTTTGCCTATCTCTTATGTAAGTTTTTAACGAGTGGTCGTTTTGGTGATGCTTTGATCGGGATCAGAGATGATGAAGCACGACTCCGTTTCAGTGGGTTTAATCCGGTTCCTTTTAAAGTGATCGTCTTTTTAGTTGCTGGTGGCTTGGCTGGCATTTCAGGTGCACTTTATACAGTTCAGTCAGGTATCGTTTCACCTCAGTACATGGCCATTTCAATGTCTATTGAAATGGTGATTTGGGTCGCCGTTGGTGGTCGTGGAACATTGATCGGACCGATTATAGGCGCCGTTTTGGTGAACTACTTACGAAGCCTTGTCAGTGAAGCACTACCAGAAGCCTGGTTGTTTGTGCAGGGTGGTCTGTTTATCTTCGTGGTTGTGTTGATGCCGGATGGTATTTATGGATGGTTCAAGAATGGTGGATTTACTTCGATGTTGGCAGCCTTTGGAATTGCCAAAAAATCTTCGACTTATCCAAAATTAGAAATGGATAAAAGTTACACAGTTGAATCACAATAGTTTGCTTTTAAACAACCTTCTTCTTCATGTCAACCAACACTGTTTAAGCAATGTCAACACCAATTCTTGAATTGAACGATGTCAGCGTTGATTTTGATGGTTTCTTCGCATTGACTGATCTTTCCATCTCACTAGAGCATGGTGAGTTAAGATCAATCATTGGACCCAATGGCGCTGGTAAAACAACTTTTCTAGATGTCATCACTGGAAAGGTTAAGCCAACCAAAGGCTCAGTCTCCCTGCGAGGTTCCAGCATTATTGGTTTTTCGGAACAGAAGATTTCAAGACTAGGTGTTGGTCGTAAGTTTCAGACACCTCGCGTGTTTGAAAATCTTTCGGTCTCTAGAAATCTTGAGTTGGCTGCTTCACCGAGCAAGATGCCATTCAGTCTTATGTTTGAAAAACTCAATAACACGGCTAAAGATGAGGTCTATCGCTTGATGGATTATGTGGGCCTTGCTCCTTATGCAAAGGTCTTGGCCGGTTCTTTGTCTCACGGCCAAAAACAATGGCTTGCGATTTCAATGCTTGTTGCTCAATCTCCAGATATCATTCTTCTGGACGAGCCAGTGGCAGGCTTGACCGATGACGAGACGAACAAAACAGCTGAACTGATTAAATCCCTTGCAGGTGAACATACCGTGGTGGTAATTGAGCATGATATGGAGTTTATTCGTGATCTTGCCGCACCAGTCACTGTGTTGCATCAAGGGCAGTTGTTGACGGAAGGTTCACTTGATGAGGTAAAGTCTGATCCAAAAGTGATTGAGGTTTATCTCGGTCAATCTGAATAGTATCTTTTTATTCACTAATCCCTTTAAAGATCATGGTACAAACGACAACCACCACACATCCAACCTCAGCAAAAACAGTTCTTCGAGCAAATGGCTTGAATGTCTATTATGGCGAGAGTCACATTCTCAGAAATGTTGACCTGCATATCCCTGAGGGGGAAATGATTTGTTTGATCGGTCGTAATGGAGTGGGAAAGACAACCTTTCTAAAGACGATCATTGGTCTTCTCGAGCAACGATCTGGTTCGATTGAATATGACGGAAAAATGTTAACTAACCAGCCTCCTTATAAACGAGCAAGGGGAGGAATTGGTTATGTTTCCCAAGGCCGAGATATTATTCCTCGAATTACAGTTCGAGAGAATCTTTTGATCGGAATGGAATCATTGTCTGGGGGGATGGGGCGAAATCGTCATATTGATCCCATTGTTTTTGAATTGTTTCCTATTCTTGAACAGTTTCTGAATCGACGTGGAGGTGACCTCAGTGGAGGTCAGCAGCAACAACTTGCGATTGCACGTGCACTTCTTGGCAAGCCCAAGCTTCTTTTGTTAGATGAGCCAACCGAAGGGATCCAGCCGTCGATTATTCTCGACATTGAACGTGCTGTCAAACGGATCATTAAAGAAACAGGCATTAGTGTTCTTCTGGTTGAGCAACACCTTCATTTTGTGAAGCAGTCTAATTTCTATTATGCGATGCAACGAGGTGGTATTGTATCGAGTGGTCCAACCTCACAATTATCAGATCATGTGATTGAAGAATTCCTGACAGTTTAATCAGAATAAAAATGGGGTGTGATTTTTTAATCACACCCCATTTTTTTAATTTTGATAGTCTTTTCTTAGCAACCTCGATTCAACATCCAAGGACGTGAATCGTTTGTGCGTAATCGAGGCTTTGAAGGCTCAGTCGCATATATTGAATTTTTTTTGCTCACAAGTTTTGGTTCCTTAACTTCGATTTTCGAGCGAATAGATGAGGATAACACCATGGGTGGATTGAAAATCCTCTTGCCTTCTCTTCCACAAGTAGGGCATTCTGTTTGAACAGAACGTTGATCAATTGATCGCCATACTTCATAGGTGAGGCATTCACTAGATTGGCAGGAATATTCGTAGACTGGCATGTGAAAATCGATAAATAATGGTAGAAGTAAGTGCTTAGCAGGGGAGAATATCTTTGTCAAATATGGAAGTTGGTATGGCAAGGGTGCAGCACGCATTTGGAATGTCGACAATTCCACTGATCCTGCCTTCAACCGGAGCGCAGCTCAGCAAGAGATAGGCCTGTTCTCCTGTATAACCAAATTTTTTCAAGTATTCAATTGCATTTAGGCAGGCTCTGCGATAAGCAATATGCACATCCATATAATATTGTTTCCCTTCAAATTCATCGACAGAGATGCCCTCAAAGACTAGATAATCAGAGTAATGAGGCTCAACAGGACTGGTCTTGAACATTGGATTGACCATGCCATATTTAGCCATCCCTCCTTTGATCAGCTCAACATGAAGATCGAGATATCCAGACATCTCGATAGCACCACAGAATGAAATTTCCCCATCACCCTGAGAAAAGTGAATGTCACCCATGGAGAGCTTTGCACCCTCTACGTACACAGGGAAATAGATCCGTGTTCCTTTTGTGAGATTTTTAATGTCGCAGTTTCCTCCATGTTCCCGTGGAGGAACAGTCCGAGCTGCTTCGTTAGCAATTCTCTCAAAATCTCCAGCAGCGACGTTCCCAAGAATGGCGCTGTTTGGGTTCGGCAAAGCTGCCAGAACCGGTTCCGTTCCAGAAAGTCCTGCGCCATAGGTTCTGCGGTCTGGTGCAGTCTGAACCAACTCTGTTTCTCGACGGTTCCATTCCTGGAGCAGATCCATGGAGGGAGCGCAACCGATCAGGCCTGGATGGGTGATGCCAGCGAAACGAACTCCGGGAATGTGGCGAGAGGACGTAAAAACTCCTTCCAAATCCCAGATTGCTTTTGCTGCTTTTGGAAAATGATCGGTCAGAAATCCTCCACCGTTTTCTTTGGCAAAGATTCCAGTAAAACCCCACTCATCACCTTGAAGTGCTCCTACCTCGAGGATATCAACAACCAAAATATCTCCTGGCTGAGCTCCATTGACCCAAATTGGACCACTTAGAACGTGAACAACCTCGAGATTCACATCAGCAATATCTTGGGGATTGTCGTTGTCTTTAATCTGTCCATCTGTCCAGTCTTTGCACTCAATTCGAAAGACATCGCCTGGATTAACTGATGCGACTGCAGGAATATCTGGATGCCAACGGTTATGTCCAGGCATATCCTGCTGATCCATCGACTTGGTGAGATCAACTTTGAAAAGCGTTTCGGGCATTGATAGCAAGAAGCTAACACTCTTTTATTAAAGACACAATGAAGGGGCCAAGATGTGGCCCTTTATACGCAATTAAAAATTGCACTGTTTTGATACTAAAACTTTGTTTTATGTGATACTTTTTTTAATTCTACAATATGATAATAAAACCTTTAATTCGCCGCAAGTTTGCTCTCATACAGAGAGCAAACTTGCGGCAGCAAACTTTGTCAGGCTGTTGCTGTTGCTGGGATCGAATTTGTCACTCCGTTCTGTGGCATAGGTCCAAATGGCTGTGTTTAAACCTTGAGTTGAGTACTCAGGCATCACAATTATGTCTGCTTCCGGATATCCAGCTTTTGTTGACGCTACGGCTTTGCAAATCTGGTCGACTTGTGTCTGGATATCGGCTGGACCTGTGATCACAGGCACGGGATATTGAATCATTGCGACGAGCACAGACTCGTCCCAGGAACTGACACTGCCGGTACTAGCCATTGGCGAGAACGAGAACCATTCCCATAGTCAGGTCTCGAGGAGAGCCTGGCCGTATCAATTGCCACTGTTGTGTCATTTTGTTGGGCGACCGTTGGCCATTACGGAGATGCTTGGCCTCCCTAGGTAGCTCAGTCGTCTAGGAAATCTCCTTTTCGACAAAGGTTTTGCGCGAGGCGTTGGGCCCATGCAGGAGCTGGTTCGCGGCCCTTCTCCTCGGTCTGGCCATTGAAATAGAGCAACAGTTGCCAGTCCGTTTTTCCCCCCTCGACACCAGGCGTTTCGCCGTCCGTTAACCAACGTCCATAAATGTTGTCGTACTGAGGCCAGTTCGGCAGATCAGGCATGCTGCAGACCGCATTCACCTCTGCAGTGCTCGTCACGGATTGATCCGTTGTGACCCTGATTCCTCCATCGAAGAGTCCATTGGGTTCTCCTGGTTTGAAGGTGTGGGTCAGGCGTATCTCTGCACCTCCCTTCACCACAAGCGTGTCGCCGGGTTGAGCTTCATGACTGGGAGTTTCCTTGGCTTGCCGGTAGCACCCTTGAATTGCTGTCGTTGTCACGGAGAGTAGGCAGGCTATCGCTCCAATTGGTAAGAGATTCTTCAATTGCTTTCGGGCAGGGACATGCCGTACATGGGCACCTCCTACTTTGCTGGGGCAGACCTTTGTGAAGAATATTAACCGTTTGCCATTTTGTTTCGACACGAACGACGTCTGTATCCATTGGCTTGCCATGATTTATCTGTATCAACCAATACCAGCCGTTCACCCTGGTTCAGGGCGCAGTGGTTCTCAGGTCAAGGAACGGGGACCTGTTCATCTCGGAGAGGACGAATGTCCAAACTTCAATCTCAACGCTCGATTATTCAAACGTCTCAACTGCTCTACCGGCCTTCCGGGCGGAAGACGGCAAGTTGCCAGATCATCCGTTCCAAGAAAACTGCTGAGCTTCTTAGCCTCTCCGACGATGTGCAAGATGATCAACGGCATGCATTTGAGGCTGGAGCATCTGCGGCAAAGGCGAAGACCCTCCGTCCCGGGGGCTTTCTGCGCTCAAGGATGACTGCTGAGCTGCTCGGAGTCGATCTGATTGGCCGCTAGCCCTCCTTGAGGTCCTGGGGCTGGAGCGATTTAGCAGGCCCAGACTGTTTCGGTGGCCGCCTCGTCTTGATTCATGGCGTACTCGCTCACATCGGCGCGTACGTGCAGCATCTGACCGCTCACCGACATTTTCCAGATTTCAAGCCGCGCCTGTTCAGGGGCTTCAAACCAGAACATCTCAGTGGGAAGCACAACCTTTTCACGGTAAAAGTGGTCATCACCGACACATTTAACAATCACCATTCGGTCAGTGTCGTTGCGGTAGACGCACTCAATCATGTCAGAATCCCAGAATGATGCCACTTTGCAGAACTCTGCGCCAGTGGAGTGTTGGATTGGGCACGAATTGGAAATGCTTTCAGATTTCGTTTAGACCCCGTGATACAGATGCAGTTGGTTTGGTAGCTTTAGCGACCTTTTGATGATGGCGCGGCTCTTTTTGGTTGCGGAGTGTGGGTTGATCAGTCAATAAGTCTGAAAGTTCACACAGTGTGGATGTTTCGTTTCAAATGAAACAATTCTTTTTCGTGGTGGCATGAAAATAGTGAAGTCTTCAATTGGAGTAAGTGATGCGGGAATCGATTGCAATGTCCACGACGCAATGCTTTGAAGTGGAGCGGATGAACCGTGCCATTGAAGCCACTGCAGACCCAGCGCAGTTGCAGACGCTTGCCAAGCAACTTCTCCATGCCTGGCAATCCCAGCGCGCTGCGACGCAATGGGTAATGCGGCAGCAGCAGGCTCTTTGATGCGTCTTGGGATTTGTCTAAACGAATAGAAATTGGCTCCAATCTGACGATTGGGGCCAATTTGACTCGTTTACATTTTATTCAAGTCCGTTCAGGCAACAAGCTCAGATGTTGATGATCTGGGTTTGTGATTGGGTCGACGCAATGGTTGAGACTGGGGCAATGTTCGAGATGTAGTGCGATCCATTTGACCTGCTGCACTTAGGTCGCCTTGAAGCGAAGGATTGCAGCTTTTCAGTCGTGACCAACTGGGGAGCTGATGAGCAACTGGAGACTCCATTAGGCGGGAGAGTCCTGGCCGCAGCAGTTCAGCAAAACTGTGCACAGCCAGTTCTTCTCCATGGCGGTTATAGGGGAGCCGGTTGATCGCCGAATCAATGCCGAATTGGCGCACCCGATCCTCACCGACGCGTCGGTAGAGCACCTCAAGGGTGGGAATCTGATCCATCGAGATCACGGCGCCCTCGTGCTCCATCAAGCTGCGCAAAACGGTTCCGAAGATTTCACCGGCCATGCGTTGCAACCCCTCACTGGGTTTGCTTCCGAGTCCTTTGTGCTTGTGATCAAACAGCCCCAGATCCACCTGGGCAATGCGACTGGTGGCGACATGACGGAATACCTCCGAGAGCAACCCCATCTCCAGGCCCCAATCGGAGGGGATGCGCAGATTCATCGCCAGATCGGTGGTGAAGGCGAATTCACCAGCCAAGGGGTAGCGAAAAGACTGCAGATAGCGCAGGTACGGCAGTGGGCCAAAGATCTGTTCGAGGCTGACCAGCAGAGGACCGACGAACAGGCGGGTGGCCCGACCCTGCAGCGCCTGGGTTTCCAGCGATAGCCGGCTGTAGAAGGCCTTGACGTAGGCGATGCCGTGGGAGCGATCCAGCAGTGGACGCAACATCCGCTCCGGGTATGCCGAGCCGAAGGTGCGGATGTCGGCGTCAAACAGGCCCACCACTTCGGCGTCCTGACAGGCCACCCCAAGCCCTTGCCAGACCGCCCAGCCCTTGCCGGGGGGACCGGTGACCTCGAGTCCCAGGGCGCCCATGGACTCAAGCAAGTACTTCACGGCTGGGCCATTGGTCCAGTGCACCTGAACGGGAAAGGGCATGCCGGCGAAGAAGGCTTCGGCATGGGCTACGTCCTCCGCGCTTTCAGCGGCCAGAGCAATGACGAGGCGATTGAGGCCTTTCAATGACGACAGAGTGTCGCGGATCAGCGCCAGTGCTGGACGGCTGAACTCCTCCATCAGACAGGGGATCAACAGCGTCGTCGGCCGCTGGCTCAGCTCGCGGTTGAAGGCAACAGCATCCAGGTTGCCCAGGCTGTAGTCATGAACCGTGGTGATCAGGCTCTGCTGAAAATCCATCCGGTGCTTAATGCGACAACAGTTGATGAGGTCATGACCCATACCTGAGCGATGTTCAGGAGAGCCGATATGCAGACCTTGAGCGCTGAAACGCTGCAGGGCCTGCTGGAGAACCTCTACCTCGAGGATTCTTCCGCTGATTCCGAGCAGCTGTCGTCGCAATTGCTGCAGATTTTGCGTGGTGCGTCAGCAAACGACGACCCGCCCGTTGCGACGGATCTCTGGACAGGCGCCGATGCGGTGCTGATCACCTATGCCGATACGGTGGTGGAGCATGGGGTGCCCGCGTTGCGCAGCCTGCGTCAGCTACTCAACAACCGCCTGCGGCCCTTCGCTGAGGTGGTGCATGTGCTGCCGTTTCTGACCTCCACCAGTGATGGCGGCTTTGCGGTGGCCAGCCACGACCGGATCGAGCCGCGCTTCGGTGACTGGGACGATCTGGCGGACCTCGCTGAGGGGCGTCGTCTGATGGCGGATCTGGTGCTGAATCACATCTCCGCCGCCCACCCCTGGGTCAGGCAGTTCCTGCGCGATGAGGAGCCGGGTCGCTCCTGTGTGCTGGAGGCCGCGCCCGACCCTTGCTGGGACCAGGTGGTGCGGCCGCGCAGCTCCTCCCTGTTCACCCAGCTGAGCGGATCGGACGGTCCGCGTCAGGTATGGACGACCTTCGGGCCCGACCAGGTTGATGTCGATTGGCGAAGTCCGGAGGTGTTGCTGGGATTCACACGGCTGCTCGACCGGATGCTCCGCCATGGGGTCCGCTGGGTCCGTCTGGATGCGGTGGGGTTTATCTGGAAGACGCCAGGGACCGGCTGCATCCACCTGCCTGAAGCCCATCGCATTGTTGAGGTGCTGCGGCAGCTGATGGAACGCAGCTGTTGCGACGGGGTGGTGGTGACGGAGACCAACGTGCCGGAAGAGGAGAATCTTTCCTATCTGGTCAGTGGCCGAGAGGCGCACCTGGCTTACAACTTTCCGTTGCCGCCTTTGTTGCTGGAGGCGGCCATCAGTGGGCGTGCCGATCTGTTGAACGGCTGGCTCAACCGTTGGCCGGCATTGCCGGAGTCCACAGGCCTGTTCAACTTCACCGCTTGCCATGACGGTGTGGGTCTGCGGGCCCTGGAGGGGTTGATGTCGGATGAGCGGAGGCTGCAGTTGTTGATCGCCTGCGAGCAGCGGGGCGGTCTGATCAGCCATCGCCGCCTCACCAACGGTGAAGAGGCCCCCTACGAGATCAACATCAGTTGGTGGAGTGCAATGGCCGATGGCGGAATCGATCCGGCCCATTGGCAGCGGGCCCGTTTCCTGATGACTCAGCTGCTGGTGTTGGCGCTGCCCGGGGTACCGGCCTTTTATCTGCCGGCCCTGTTGGCCACGCCCAATGACCTGGGCACGTTCCGTCGCACCGGTCAGCGCAGGGATCTCAACCGCCCGCAGTTCAAGGCAGAGGCTGTTGAGCGGCGACTTCAGGATCCCGACAGCGATGCCACCGCCGTGACCACGACCCTGGGTCATGCCCTGCGGGTGCGCCGCGATCAGCCGGCCCTGCATCCCGATGCCGCCATGGAGGTGTTGAGTGCTGGCCGCTCCGATCTGGTGATGCTGCGTCGCCGTGGCGGCGGCCAGACCCTGGTGGCGGTTCACAACGTCACCTCCTCGCGGTTGACCCTGGCCCTGGGGCGTCTCGGTGGTCACGCCGGTCTCGCCTGGGCCGATTGTCTGAGCGGATCCTCCGAGACCCACGCTTCTCAACTTCAGTTGGAACCTTATGCCGTGCATTGGCTGATTCAGGCATGAGCGACCCCCAGAGTTGCCGTTGGTGGGTGGTCACCGACCTCGATGGCACCCTGATGGACAATCAGTACGACTGGTCGCCGGCGGCGGCGGTGCTGCGCTCTCTGCAACGGGCAGGTGTCCCCGTGATTCCCTGCACGAGCAAAACGGCGGAGGAGGTGGAGCGCTTCCGTACTGCAGCTCAGCTGCGGGACCCGTACATCGTCGAGAACGGGGGAGCCATCCACGGTGAAACGGCAACGGGTCAGCCCTGGGAGGAGGCGCTGGGGCCCGGTTGGTCGGCGTTGAAACCACGCTTGCAGGAGCTGTCGGAGCAGTTGGCTGAACCTCTGCAGGCGCTCGATGAGCTCACGGAGGCGGAGGGGGAACGCCTGCTTGGACTCTCCGGCGCGTTGCTGCAGCAGGCCCAACGGCGGCGGTGCAGCGTGCCCTTTGTACCGCCCCCTCTGGCGATTCAGCCACGCCTCGATGCCCTGGCGGCGGCCCAGGAGTTGGCCGTTGTGCGGGGCAACCGGATGTGTCACCTGCTCGGCGGGGGGGTCAGCAAAGGGAACGCCCTGGCGGCTCTGAAGCAGCGTCTGGGTAAACCGGATGTGAAGGTGCTGGCCCTCGGGGACTCCCCCAATGATCTGCCCCTGCTGGAGGTGGCGGACCTGGCGGTGGTGGTGCCTGGTGTGGATGGTCCCCATCCGCAGTTGTCCGCTGGAGTGCAGAGCGGACGATTTGAGCTCGCCCGCGCCGCCCATGCGGAGGGATGGGCGGAGGCGGTGGTACGGCTGCTTCCTTTGGGCGGCACGATATTTGCGTGATATCTACGTAATATCGATAGGATATCGTGCTAATCAAGCAGTGCCTGCCACAACGACTCGCCCGCCAGGGCTTGTTTGCTGAGGGGTTGATCGTCGAGGCTCAACACCCCTCGGCAGCTGAGGCTGTTGATCAACAGCAGCTGATTGTCGGGGCCAGGGCTCTCTCCCAGTTCCGCTTCCACCGCCAGCCCCAGTTGCAGGGCCCGGGCCCGCATCACCCCCGGCAGGCAGCCACTGCGCAACGGCGGTGTCAGCCAGGGAGCATCGGCCCCCTCTCCGCCAGGCTTCAACAGCAGATTGGCGGTGGTGCTGCAGCAGAGTTCGCCCCTGGTGTTCAGCAACAGGGCGTCGTCGCAGCCCTGTTGTGAGGCTTCCCGCCTTGCTTGCACGGCCTGACCGTAGGCAAAGGTCTTGCAACGGCTCAGCACACTGTCGCAGTTACGGCGCTCCAGGCGACTGATGATCGCGGAGATCGGGTTGAAGCTCGGTATCCAGGGCTGAAGCGTCAGCCAGAACCGATGCCGCCCCGGCAGTGGTGGTGCGATCCCCCGCTGCGGGGATGAACCCCGACTCCAGTTGAGCCGCAGGGCGCCGCACTCCTGGTCGGGGAGCGCTCGGTGCACGGCCTCCTGGATCAGGGGCATCAACTGGTCGTGGTCCGGCGGGGGATCCAGGCCCAGCAGCTTGCTGGCTTCACACCATCGCGCCAGGTGCTCGTCCAGCAGACAGGGCTGACCGGCCCGGATCAACACCGTTTCGAACAATCCATCGGCGAGTTGCAGGCCTCGGTCATCCAGGGGAAGGCTCAGCTCAGCCGCTGTGCCCCAACGGCCCTCACACCAGGCGATCCCCCCAGTCAAGCCAGGGCCTCCAGCAGGGGCTGCAGTTTCCACATCAGCTCCTCGGCTTCGCCGTCGGGGTCGGAATCGGCAACGATGCCGCAACCGGCATGGGCCCGCAGCGTGCGGTCCTTGCGGATCAGGGAGCGGATCAGGATGTTGCTGTCAAAGCGACCGTTCCAGTCGATGCGGATCAGGGAGCCGCAGTAGGGGCCGCGGCTGGTGGGTTCCAGCTCCTGGAGGCGTTGGCAGGCCCTGAGCTTCGGGGCGCCGCTGATCGAGCCCCCCGGCCAGCAGGCCCGCAGCAGATCCACCCAGTTGAGCCCTGGCTGCAGCTGGCCCTCCACCACGGAGGTCAGGTGGTGAACTGCGGGATAACTCTCCAGGCCGAGCAGTTGCGATACCTGGATGGAGCCCGGGATGCAGACGCGGCCGAGGTCATTGCGCAGCAGATCCACGATCATCACGTTCTCGGCCCGGTCCTTGTCGCTGCAGACCAGCTCCGCCGCCATGTCGGCGTCGAGGTCTGGATTGCTGTGGCGTGGCCGGGTGCCCTTGATCGGTCGGGTCTCGACCCGACCGGTGGGGTCCACCTGCAGAAATCGTTCGGGCGAGGAGGAGAGCAGGGCTTCGCCGTTGCCTGTCGCCACCAGCCCGGCAAACGGCGCTGGGCACTGGTGACGAATCCGTTGGAACAGCTCCACCGCGGAGGCATCACTGGGCCAGTTGGTGCTGCAACAGGCGGTGAGGTTGGCCTGGAACAAATCACCGGCGGCGATCAGCGCCCGGATTCGGCGCACACCATCGGCGAAGCCCTCGCGGCTGGTGTGTTGATGCCAGGCCTCAAGCGGAATCGTGGGAGGGGCAGGGGGGATCGGAGCTGTCTGCTGCAGACGCGCCGCCAGCTGCTGCATCGCCGCCGGATTGGTGCCTTCGATCCAGAGTTGCCGTTGCTGCAGGTCAAACCGCAGCAGTGGGTCGTGGCGTGCGATCCACAGGCTGGCCATGGCATCCCTGGACCAGGGGTTGCCGGCTTCAGTCCAGGCGGCCGCCTCGTAACTCAGCCAGCCGCTCCAGTGGCCAGGACCCAGTCCCTTGAGTGCGGCGAAGGGGTCGCGGGCTTCGGTGTCCCCCGGAAGGCCCCGGCAGTGGATCACCTCCTGGGGCTGGCTGGCCAGGGTCACCCAGCGGCCCAGATCACTGCCGTCCCCATCCAGCCAGATCAGCCCGTTATCGCCGTCCAGCTGGCGGGCCACCACAATCGGCTCACGCCAGGGCAGCTCCAACCGCTGGGGAGTACTCATGCTGATGGTCTGCTGCACAGGTCCGGGCGGCCGGCCTCCCGCAGGGCAGCATCGCGGATGCGGCAGCTGTCGCAGACACCGCAGGCCTCGTCTCCACCGCTATAGCAGCTCCAGGTGGTCTGGATCGGCACGTTGAGCCGCAGCGCTTCCTCCACGATCCTGGTTTTGCTCCACTCCACCAGCGGTGCCCAGAGCTGGGTGCCGTGGCCTTCCCGCCCGGCCTTACTGGCCAGGTTCGCCAGGGACTGAAAGGCCTCGAGATAATCCTGCCGGCAATCGGGATAGCCGGAATAGTCAACGGCGTTGACGCCCAGCACCAACCTTTCGGCTCCGCGTGCCTCCGCCAGGCTGAGGCCCACGGAGATGAACACGGTGTTGCGCCCGGGCACATAGGTGGTCGGAATGCGACCTTCCTCCACGCCGTCGGTTGGAATGGAGATGCTGGCGTCGGTGAGGGCTGAGCCCCCCCAGCTGGCCAGATTCACTGCGACGCAGTGATGCTCCGCCAAGCCAAGCTGCTCAGCAACGGCAGCGGCGGCGTCCAATTCGCGGCGATGGCGCTGGCCGTAGTCAAAGGACAGGCCGATGACGCGGTCGCCCTGTTCAAGGGCCAGGGCAGCAGCGGTGGCGGAATCCAAACCTCCCGAGAGCAGAGCGATGGCAGTGCGGTGACTCATGTCAGGGCCGTGAGTTCGTGCAGGGCGCAGTAGTCCTGCTCATCCAGGTCGGTGCCCTTTGCTTGTTCAAGCAAAGACAGCAAACCGCTCAGCCCCTGATCTTGGAGCCCAGCCGTTGTCGCTTCCTCCAGGAACAGGCGCAGGTCTTTGCGCAGCAGGTCGGTGCTGAAGTTGGGATCGGCGTAGGAGTGATCCAACATTCGTTGCAGCTTCTTGTCGAAGGTGGGGGCGTAGAGCGCTGACGGCCGCAGGATTGCCATGAACGTTTTCACAGGAACGCCGGCCCGCTGAATCAGTCGCAGGGAAAGGGAGAAGCTGTGGGTGAGGCTGGCGATCAACTGATTGAGGGCCAACTTGGTGGCGGCTCCACTACCGACGGGGCCCACGAGCAGGGGCTCTTGGCAGAGGTGGGAGAGAAGTGGCCGTTGTTCCTCGAAGACCTGCGCGTCACCGCCGGCCATCACCAGCAAGGTGCCATCGAGAGCCTGGGGCTTGCTCCCCAGAACCGGGGCCTCCAGATAGTGCCCGTTGTTTGGCACAACATGCCGGGCCAGCTGTCGACTTTCCTCAATGCCCATGGTGCCCATGGGCATCACCGTGGTGCCGTGCAGAGGGCCGAGGGCATCAACCACGCTGGCTGTCACGCCCCCATCACGCAACACCGTGATCACTGCGTTGCGGCCTTGGGCGGCACCCTGCAGCTCCTGGACGGCGGTTGCACCTTGCTCCAGGAGCGGTGCAAGACGTGCGGGGTTCCGGTTCCAGACATGAACCTCCAGACCCACATCCAGCAGTCGCTTGGCGATGGCCGTGCCGAGGAGTCCTGTTCCCAGGACAGCCACTGAGGTCATGGCTCAGACGATCGAGAATTGTTGCTCTTTTTCAAGGTAATGGAACTGGTTGCTGCCCAGAAGCTCTGTGAGTAGCGCTCTCTGATTGATGGCGTGATCGTTGGAGATCTCCAGCACGGCAAAGCTGTTGCGGCTGGCCTCAATCGTTTTCACCGCCTCCAGCCCGTCGTAGGAGGCGTCGTTGGAGCGAATGCCTTGCTTGAGGCCGCGGAGGGTGGAGCGTCGTTCCCGACCATTGCCGTCAACGCTGGCGATCAGGGTGCCGCTGAGTTGTTTGTCGCTGAAGCTGTCCAGCGTTTGCATCGTGATCACATCCCTTGTGCTCCATGGGATGGATGAAGTGGTGTTCCAGGCGGTGCTGTCGCTGATGCTGTTGTTGCTGCCAGAGCCCGTCAGCAGATCTTCGATGGCGGATGCGGACAAACTTCCGTCATGACTTTTGAGCAGTCCGGCGACACCAGCGACGTAAGGTGTCGCCATGGACGTGCCGTTGAAAGTGTCGTAACCACCTCCTGGCACAGCCGAATAAATGTTGACTCCTGGTGCTGTCACGTAATCGAGTTGCGTGGAGCCGGCCCGGTTGGAGAACCCGGCGAAGGAACGATTGCTGTCCACAGCACCAACGGCGATGCCGTGATCAATCGCATGGGCCGCGGGGTATTCGGGTGCCATGCCTCCGGAATTGCCGGCGGCCATCACGACAACGCTGCCGCGTCCGGAGGCATAGCTGATGGCATCGGCCATGGCTTGGCTGTAACCGCTAACACCGAGGGAAAGATTGATCACATGGGCGCCGTTGTCGGCGGCCCAGCGCACGGCAGAGATGATGTCGCTGGTCCAGCCGTAACCGTCGTTGCCCAGCACACGCAGGGGCATGATCGCGGCGTCATAGGCGACCCCGGTGATGCCTGTGCCGTCGTTGGCACCGGCGATGGTGCCAGCGACATGGGTGCCATGGCCATTGCCGTCATCCGCAATCGAGTCATCATCAACAAAGTCGTAGCCGGCGACAATTCGACCCAGAAATTCGGGGTGATCCAGATCGACCCCTGTGTCGATCACCGCGATGGTGGTTCCGCTTCCTGTGGCGCCTGCAAAACCGCTGCCCCCGTTCCACACTTCGGGAGCATCGACATTGTCAACTCCCCAGAGATTGCCGCCAAGGGCGTCGACAGGGTCGAGAGAGATGTTGAGCAATTGCTCGAAGGCGCGTTGAGCACTGACATGGCCGTAGCCATCGGTGCTGTTGAACCCGGGGTCCGGAGGGGTGAGTTCGGATGCTCTGAGTGTGTAGGTCCCTGCATAAACGTCTTGGTAGGCGCCCACATCGAGGTAGTGCGTGCCGCTGCTTTCTGCGGTGTAGTTGAGTTGGGAATCCAAGCTCAACAAGGATTCATCGTCGTTGTAAGCGACTAATGACGATGAGCTGCTGCGGAGGTAGAGAAACGGGTCTTCGAGGCTGACACCATTCAGGTCGAATTGATAACGCCGACCGGCTGTGAGGTTGATGGCGAACCAGTCGTGATCTCCAGCTAATTCAAGTTCGCCTGAAATGCTGTTGTGGATCGTAAGGCGACCATTGGTGGTCGTGCTGCCGCCGTAATCGTCTTTGCCGTCTGAGTTGGATCCCGCAGTGCCTGGTACAGAGACACTGTCGGTTGTAATGGTCTCTTTGAAGCCTTGGCTGTCGGTGTATTGGACAACAGCATTCAGCTGATGGCCGGCAAGGTTGGATCCAATCTGGTGGTCACTGGCTGTGCTGATTTCCCACCAGTTCGTGCCATCCAGAGAGGCTTGCCAGGCGATCTCAAGTGCACCATCACCATTGCCGTCTGGATCGTCTGCAGAGCGGCTGATGGAGATGATTTCGCTGACTGCGGCGGTGCCTTGGATGAGGAAGTCGGCGTCGCCGTCGTCGACGTATGGAATGGTCAGGTCATCGGTGTTGATCGATTCGCTGAATCCCTGACCATCGGAATAGGAGACGATGGCTCTGATCCGCTTCCCCTCAAGGTCTTTGGAGATGTTGAATGTGGGTGCGGTGCTGATGACGGACCAGTTGACGCTATCGCTGGATTGCAACCATGAGATGGCGGATGTGCCTGCACCGTTGCCATCGGGATCAGCGATGGATTGCGTGATGGAGAGGGTTTGACCAACTGCTGGAGTGCCTTGAATCAGGAAGGCAGCGTCACCGTTATCGACGTAGGGAATGGTGAGAGCATTCGTGGAGATTGATTCCTCAAAGCCCTGGTTATCGGTATATCGGACGGTTGCCGTGATGGTCTGCCCTTCCAGATTGTCGGGAATATCGAAGGTGGGGTTGGAGCTCAGGAAAGACCAGTTGATGCCGTCGCTGGATTGGAGCCATGAGAAGGAGGGTGTCCCATCCCCATCGGGATCAGCGACGGATTGCGTGATGGAGAGGGTTTGACCGACTGCTGGAGTGCCTTGAATCAGGAAGGCAGCGTCGCCGTTATCGACGTAGGGAATGGAGCGCGACTGGGTAAAGACAGTTTCTTGAAACCCATCGCCATCTTTGTACTCAACCCTGGCACGGACCTGAGCGCCCTCCAGCGTTGCAGGGATACGAATCGATTTGCCGGTGTCGGCTGTTGTCCAGATGCTTGCTCCTGAGAATGCCTGCCAGGTTATGAGCGGTCTTCCATTTCCATCTGGATCGTCGTCAGCACGCTTAGCCCGTAATCGCTTGCCAACTGTTGCATTTCCTGTCAAGGAAAAATCTGCATCGCCAACATCGATCAGTGTGTCGGCTTCGATCATGCCGTCACCATTAAAATCAATCCCAAAAACTTCCTCATAGCCCTCTGAGCTAAGAGCTCTTTCCCGGAGCCAGCGACCTTTTGAGCGGACGATTCCCTTGCTGCTCAATTTCCAAATTTTGTATTTTCCCTTCTTGGATTGGTTGTTTGTAATTAAGACTCGATACCCCTTCTCTGTTGGGGCTGCCGCAATAGCTGACCACTTTTCAGATGTTGCCTCGGAAAACGTTTTTCCAGATTTGGCGGTAATCAAAATCCCGCTTTCGGGGGTATAGAGCTTGTATCCAGGCTTTTCGGAGCCGTCGACTAGGCCGTTGTCATCGATGTCATAAGTTGTTTTGAATGCAATATTTTTTTTTGCGAGGCTTTTATTGCCGTTTTTGCCACTTTTGGTGGCTGTTTTAACTTGGTCGTGCACCTTGTCAGAGCTGCTTGTGCTTGGCATGGGTCGACCGGGTGTTGTGATTTGAGCCTTTAAAAGAGGAGATGCGCAAAGCTTTTCCTTTAAATATACTAACGGATTTAAGTTGCTGTTCTCATGAATGTCCCTGAAAGGATCCTGAGAGTTGGCTGCGTGTGAGTGTTTCTGGTGTTGTAACGACTCATCGAATTGCGAGCCACTTGTGGGTCTGCAGGCTGAGCCGCCAGCGCGTGGCGCGCCGGGCATGCTCCACCGCCAGCTGCTGGTCTGAATCGATGCTCCGGCCCAACGAACTCCAACTTCAACGAGTCAATCTTGACCGAGCAGAGCAACGGAATGTATTGGAGAGCTCTAGATCATTTGCATTTGAGTATCGACTTCGAAATAGTTGAACTGTTTTTCTGAGAGCAAGTCCTCCAGTAAATCTGATTGATCTGATGGATTTGATCCTGACAGATCCAGAGTGATCAAACTTTTATTAGTCGATTTAATCACATCAATGTCTTCAATGATGAGGCCTTCTTTCTCATTAGCCTTAAGTTCTCTGATGACGGATTTTCTAGCCTTTAGATCTCCGCTCAAGCTTCCGATGAGCCGGCTTTGCAATTGATCTTCGTCAAATTGGGCTAGTGTTTCTAAGGTAATAATTTTATCAAATTGTTCTCCTGTGAGCTCATCAGTTTGAGTGCCCGAGAGCTGGATATCAATGTTGTTGTGTGCGGTGCTTGTGATCAAAGTTTCGATGGATTCCGGTGTTAGCGCTTTGTCATGGCTTTTCAGCAATGCTGCGATGCCGGCGACGTGTGGGCTGGCCATGGAGGTCCCACTGTAATAATCGTAATTACCGTTGGGTGTCGAAGAGAAAATATTGACTCCAGGGGCTGTCACATAATCAAGAAACGTAAATCCGGCTCGATTCGAGAAATCGGCAAACGACTTTTCTTGATTTACGGCTCCAACAGCGATGCCGTGGGTTTCTGCGTGGGCTGCAGGGTATATAGGAGATTCACCGCCATTATTGCCAGCCGCCATGACAATCACCGAGCCAAGGTCTGATGCGTAGGCGATTGCGTCGGCCATAGCCTGGCTATACCCTCCGCCTCCAAGCGACAGATTGATGACATCGGCACCATTGTCTGCTGCCCATCGGACTCCAGCGATGATGTCGGATGTATAACCATAGCCTTCATCGTCGAGAACTCGAATTGGCATGATTGATGCATCTGGTGCGACGCCGGTGATTCCTTCACCGTCATCAGCGCCCGCGATGGTCCCGGCAACATGCGTGCCATGGCCTTCACCATCGTCGGCAATATTGTCGTAATCGACAAAATCATAACCTTGAGCAATTCTGTTTTGGAATTCCGGGTGATCTAGGTCAACACCTGTGTCGATGACGGCGATGACTGTTCCCGATCCGATTGCGCCCGAGAAGCTATTGCTGCCTGTCCAAACTTCTGGTGCCCCGATATTGTCGAGACCCCATAAATCACCACCAAGGTCTGCGGCATCATTGAGGGTTATTCCAAGTAACTTTTCAAAGCTTCTTTTAGCGTTAATATGGCCAAACCCGTCTTCAGGGTTGTAGCCAGGGGGCAAGGGATCTGCTTCGTCGGCGGTAATTAAATATGTTCCGGTATACTCGTTGTTATATGCGCTTGCCTCAAGATAATAAGTGCCTGAAGATTCAGGGGAAAAAATGATGCGGCTACTGAATCCTTCTCCACCGTCGTCATTGCTAGAGATGACATTGCCATTGGCTTCTTTCAAGGCCAGGAATGAGTCTGCAAGGGTAGTTCCAGTCAACTCAAAGTTGTAGTACTTGTCAGCATCTAATTCAATTTTGAACCAGTCTAGATCTCCTAGGGATTCGAGATTACCCTCAAGACTGCTTCCAATCTCGAGAGATCCACTGCTCTCGGGGCTTGCTCCGTAATCGTCAGAGTTTGAGACAGGGATGAGGACCGGTTCGGTTGAGACGTCCTCGCTGAAGCCATCACCATCGATATAGGAAATGTTGGCGAGGAGTTGACGACCTTCCAGATCGGCGGAGATGGTGATTTCTGAATCGGAGCCGACTTGAGACCAGGTTCCATCTGGATTGGAAGCAAGCCATGCAACGGTTGGAGTGCCGTCACCATCAGGATCACTGTTGGTTAGAGAAATGGAGAGAACCTGCCCCAGTTGTGGAGTGCCCTCAATAGCGAAGGTGGCTGCACCATCGTTGACGGAAGTGACAGGGATGAGGACCGGTTCAGTTGAGACGTCCTCGCTGAAGCCATCACCATCGATGTAGGAAATGTTGGCGAGGAGTTGGCGACCTTCCAGATCGGCGGAGATGGTGATTTCTGAATCGGAGCCGACTTGAGACCAGGTTCCATCTTGATTGGAAGCAAGCCACGCAACGGTTGGAGTGCCGTCACCATCAGGATCATTGTTGGTTAAGGAAATGGAGAGAACCTGCCCCAGTTGTGGAGTGCCGTCAATGGCGAAGGTGGCTGCACCATCGTTGACGGGAGTGACAGGGATGAGGACCGGTTCGGTTGAGACGTCCTCGCTGAAGCCATCACCATCGATGTAGGAAATGTTGGCGAGGAGTTGGCGACCTTCAAGATCGGCGGAGATGGTGATTTCTGAATCGGAGCCGACTTGAGACCAGGTTCCATCTTGATTGGAAGCAAGCCACGCAACGGTTGGAGTGCCGTCACCATCAGGATCATTGTTGGTTAGGGAAATGGAGAGAACCTGCCCCAGTTGTGGAGTGCCGTCAATGGCGAAGGTGGCTGCACCGTCGTTAATGGGATCTTCAGGCTGCGTTATATCTTCGTACGCGCCAATGAAATATTTGCCCGTGAATTGATTGAGATATGAGCCAGCTTCGAGGTAGTAGTATCCTGATCTTTCGGCTTCAAAGTTTATTCGACTATTTAATTCACCTTCGCTATCGTCATTGCTGGCGAGGATAGATCCTAATTCGTCTTTAAGTGTTAATAGTGGGTCCGCTAATCCTGTCCCAATTTGCTCAAAAATATAACTTCTGCCGGCCTCTAATTCGACTTTGAACCAGTCAAGGTCTCCCGCAACTTCGAGATCACCTTCAAGACGGCTTGCCATGGCAAGAAAGCCACTGCTTTCGGGCGTTGTTCCGTAATCATCCGTGTTTGTGATGGGAACGAAGACCGGTTCGGTTGAGACGTCCTCGCTGAAGCCATCACCATCGATATAGGAAATGTTGGCGAGGAGTTGACGACCTTCAAGATCGGCGGAGATGGTGATTTGTGAATCGGAGCCGACTTGAGACCAGGTTCCATCTGGATTGGAAGCAAGCCATGCAACGGTTGGAGTGCCGTCACCATCAGGATCACTGTTGGTTAGGGAAATGGAGAGAACCTGCCCCAGTTGTGGAGTGCCCTCAATGGCGAAGGTGGCTGCACCATCGTTGATTGGACCTGATTCTTCCGGTGGCTGATCTCCAATCCATCCATCATTGTTGAGGTCAAGATTGAAGATGTTTTCGATCCCCTGGTTGGCCATGGATTGACCACTACGCCAGCCTCGCGATCTTCCATTGATTGTTCCTGTTTCATCTGTAGTCCATGTTTGATATCGCAATCCACGTCGGCGGGTTTGTCTGGCTCGCAGCACGAGGAATCCGCCGTCAACTTGCGTGCCTGCAATGACATTCCAGAATCTTGATGTTGCGTCCGAGAATGTTCGACCTCGCCTGTTCGTGATGGTGATCGAGTTGCCATCATCGAAAAGCTGATAAGCGATCAACTCAGAGCCATCTACCAGGCCATTTCCGTCGAGGTCTGTCATGATACGTAGTTCTTCAGCTGATATTTATGTTCTTGTTATGAGCGAATTCACGCGTCCGACATTTGTAGGGTTTTTCGAGATTGCGGAAGGAAGGATCAGCGCACTCCAATCCACTTGTGGGTCTGCAGGCTGAGCCGCCAGCGCGGGTTGCGTTGTGCATGCTCAACCGCCAGTTGCTGGCCTTGATCGCTGCCCCAGCCGGGTTGGAGCAGCAACTGGGTTGATGGGCGAACGGCAGCTGCCATGGCTTGGGCGAAGTCCAGATCGGTCTGCCCGTGGATCACCACCTTGAGCTCGTCGCACTGGCTGAGAAGCTCCTGACGCGGGGGTCGATGCGGTTTTGGTGACAGGGTGATCCAATCCGGGCTGCCGCTGAGGGGATCGATGCCGCTGGTTTCCAGATGCAAGGCATTGGAGCTGGATTCCCGCAGGGCCGACGCCAGTGCATCGAGGTTGTGATGCAGCGGCTCTCCACCGGTGATCACGGTGAAGGCGGCTCCCTGCCGTTCCGCTGCAGCGGCTTCTTGGGCGAGGTCGTCCAGATGGCGCTGCGGATGCGCAGCCTTTGGCCAGGAGTGCTTGGTGTCACACCAGGGACAACCGACATTGCAGCCAGCCAGACGGATGAAGAAGGCACTGCGGCCGCTGTGATGGCCTTCACCCTGGAGGGAATGGAAGGTCTCCACCACCGGCAGGGTGGCCGCGTCTTGGATCATCGCTGGGTCTTTATCGCCTCCACCGGTGAGGAGGGCAGCCGCTGCTGGGCTGCTTCGATCAGGCCTTTGAACAGGGGATGGGGCCGTCCTGGACGGGAGAGAAATTCCGGGTGGTACTGGCAGGCGGTGAAAAACGGGTGGCCTTTGAGTTCGATCAACTCCACCAGGCGGCCGTCGGGTGAGCTTCCGCTCACCACATAGCCGGATTCGAGGAACAGATTTCTGTAAGCGTTGTTGAACTCGTAGCGGTGGCGGTGCCGTTCATACACCACTTCTTCGCCGTAGAGCCGGTGGGCCATCGTTCCAGCGGCGATGCGGCAGGGATAGACACCCAGGCGCATCGTGCCCCCAAGATCCACAACATCCTGCTGCTCCGGCAGCAGGTGAATCACGGGATGGGGCGTTCCAGCATCGAGTTCGGCGCTGGTGGCTTCCGTCAGCCCGGCTTGGTTGCGCGCCCATTCGATCACCGCGGTCTGCATGCCCAGGCACAGCCCCAGGAACGGCACCCGTTGTTCCCGGGCCCAGCGAATGGCACCGATCTTGCCGTCAACGCCGCGGTTGCCGAAACCCCCTGGTACAACAACGGCATCCATGCCCTTCAAAAGGGCCTGAGCACCATCGCTTTCGATCTGTTCCGCACAGACCCAATGCAGATCAAGCGAGGCATCCTGGGCGATGCAGGCGTGGCGCAGGGCTTCCACCACCGAGAGGTAGGCATCATTGAGTTGGATGTATTTGCCCACCAGGGCCACCTTCACGGCGGGGCCGGGGTTGCGGAGCTTGTGCACCAGCTCCTGCCAGGCCGCCATGTCGCTGTCGTGATCCGTTAGGTCCAGTACATCCAGCACTTCGCGGCACAGCCCTTCCTGTTTCAGGGTTAAGGGAACGGCGTAAATGCTGTCCGCATCGAGGGACGGAATGACGGCCCGGGTCGGCACCCCGCAGAAGCCACCGATCTTCCGCTTCATCTCATCGCTGATGGTGCGGTCACTGCGGCAGACCAGCACATCCGGTTGGATGCCGATGGACCGCAGTTCCTTCACCGAGTGCTGGGTGGGCTTGGTTTTCAGTTCGCCTGAGGTGCCGATGAAGGGCAGCAGGGTCACATGGATGTACGCCAGATCGCGTCGCCCCACATCTCCGCGGAATTCGCGGATGGCTTCGAGGAAGGGCAGCGATTCGATGTCACCGACGGTGCCGCCGATTTCCGTGATCACCACATCAGCGTTGCTGTTGGAGGCCACCCGGTGGATGCGTTCGCGGATTTCACCGGTGATGTGGGGAATCACCTGCACTGTGCCGCCGTTGTAATCGCCCCGGCGTTCCTTGTTGATCACCGCCTGGTAGATCGAGCCGGTGGTCACGCTGTTCAGCCGTGACATGGCTGTGTCGGTGAAGCGCTCGTAATGGCCCAGATCCAGATCGGTCTCGGCACCGTCTTCGGTGACGAACACTTCTCCGTGCTGGATCGGGCTCATCGTGCCGGGATCCACGTTGAGGTATGGATCCAGCTTCAGGATCGAAACGTTGTAACCCCTGGATTTCAGCAGCCGTCCCAGGCTTGCGGCCACGATTCCTTTGCCGATGCTGGAGACCACTCCACCGGTGATGAAGACGAACTTGGCCATGGCCTCCCGGGTGACTCTTCAAACTAGCTTGCGCAAGGCCACACCTCCAGAGTCACCCGAGGCTGAATCGGTCAGTTCTGCAGCAGGCTGCGCAGCATCCAGGCGGTTTTCTCGTGCACCTGCAGGCGTTGGGTGAGCAGGTCTGCGGTGGGTTGATCGTTGGCGCCATCCGCGATGTCAAAGACAGTGCGGGCGGTGCGTGCCACAGCCTCGTGGTCGCTCATCAGCTGTTGCACCATCTCCATGGCAGCAGGGATGGAGCTTGCTTCCTGGAGCGACGCCAGCTTGGTGAGGGTGCTGTCACCGAATGGGGCGGGCATGCCCAGGGCGCGGATGCGTTCCGCGATCTCATCCAGAGAATCCCAGAGTTCGTTGTATTGGGTGTCGAACATCCCGTGCAGGGAGTTGAACATCGGACCGGTCACGTTCCAGTGGAATCCATGGGTCTTGCCGTACAACACCCAGGTGTCGGCCAGCAGCCGTCCCAGACCATCGGCAATCTGCTGACGCTGGTCCTCGGAGATGCCGATGTTGATTGAGCTGCTCATCGTTGTTTGCGTGCAGACCGCGCAATTTTGACTCAGGAATCCAGTCCTTGGATGTAGTCGCGCACCTTGCTGCGGCGCTGCGGTTGACGCAGTTTCAGCAGGGCCCGCGTTTCGATCTGACGGACCCGTTCGCGGGAGAGTTTCAGGGCTTCGCCGATCTGAGCCAGGGTCTGGGGCGTGTCGTCCTCCAGTCCGAAACGGCGCCGCAGCACCGCTGCCTCCCGGCTGGTGAGCTCATCGAGGAGATGCTCGAGGTCGTTGTGCAGCTCGTCGTGGGTGAGGCTCTGTTCCGGTGTGGCCTTGCCGTCTTCGATCAGGTCTCCGAGCTGGGTGTCCTGATCACGTCCCACCCGGGTGTCCAATGACACTGAGCGGGGAACCCTGGCGAGGGTCTGTCGCACGGTGTCCTCACTCAGCTTCAGCGCCCGGGCCAGATCGGCGATCGAGGCGATGCGCCCTTCATTGGCGGCGATCTCCTGCTGGGCCCGTTTGATCCGATTCAGTTTTTCGGTGACATGCACCGGCAGGCGGATCGTGCGGCTCTGGGTGGCGATGGCCCGCGTCATCCCCTGGCGGATCCACCAATACGCATAGGTGCTGAAGCGGAAGCCCCGGGTCGGGTCGAATTTCTCCACCGCCCGTTCCAGTCCGAGGGTGCCCTCCTGCACCAGATCCAGCAGTTCCATGCCGCGTTGCTGGTACTTCTTGGCGACAGCCACCACCAGGCGCAGGTTGGCCTGGATCATGTGGTCCTTGGCGCGGCGACCGTTGCGCAGCGCGGTCTTGAGCTCTCGAGCTTCCAGCTTGGCTTCCCTGGCCCAGGCGCTGTAGCCGGCTTCGATCCGCTGTTGCAGTTCCGCCAGGGTCAGGTCTGCGGCCCGGGCCCACTCATGTTTGGTGGGCCAATGGCTGTGTTGGTTGGCCTCTCGGCGTTGCAGCTCCTCGAGGCGATGAAGCTCTCCGATGGCGGCGTCACTGCTGGCCAGATCCCGTTGCTGTTGAAGCAGTGCTTCCCGCCGCTGCACCAGCCGAGCCAGCGTCACCTCCTCCTCGTTGGTGAGCAGATCAACCCGACCGATGTCCTGCAGGTACAGCCGCAGAAGATCCGTCGTGCTGCGGCTGCGGCGGTCACGGGTTTCCCCGGTCCGTCTGGGTTGACGGGGCAACGGCAGAGAGCAAAGGAACTGTCTTCAGGGTTCCCCGCAGCCGTGGACAGTGCGACAAAAGCGCTGAATACCTTCGGGATCGGCCACGCTGAGGTGAGGAATCACCCGTCGTCGTCGCTGGGCTCCACCCAGGTGCTGGCGACGTGCAGCTCTTCCAGCTGCTTATCGGCCACGCCCCCTGGGGCATTGGTCATCAGGCAGCGGGCCTGCTGGGTCTTGGGGAAGGCAATGGTGTCGCGGATCGATTCCTCGCCGGCCAGCAGCATCACCATCCTGTCCACACCGAAGGCCAGGCCGCCGTGGGGAGGTGCGCCCACATCGAGAGCATCCATCAGGAAGCCGAACTGCTCCTGGGCCTCCTCGAGCGGTAAACCCACCGTCTGCAACACCTGGCGCTGCAGGGCGGAGTCATGGATGCGCAGGGAACCACCACCGAGCTCCAGGCCATTGAGCACAAGGTCGTAGGCCTGGGCCCGGGCTCCTGGCAGGGTGTCGGCCCACTGCGACGCATCGCTGCCGAGATCTTCGGTGTTGGGAGCACAGAAGGGGTGGTGCAGAGCCTCGTAACGGTTCTCGTCGCTGTTGAACTCGAACATCGGGAAGTCCACCACCCAGAGGAAGTTCCACTGGTCGTTGTCGCTGTCGGCCTTGACCATGCCCAGCTCCTTGGCCAGATACTGGCGCACCCGGTCGAGGGCCTTGTTCACCGTGGCGGTGTCGCCGGCACCGAACAGCAGCAGGGTGCCGGGTTCCGCGCCAGCGCGGCTGAGCAGCTCCTGCTTCTGCTCATCGCTGAGATTGTCCTTGATGGCGCCGATGGTGTCGATCTCACCGCCGTCGCGCACGCGGATGAAGGCCAGGCCACCGGCACCGGCTTTCTGGGCCTCACTGAACACGTCGCCGCCAGGCTTGATCCGCACGTTGCTCACCGCATCGTTGCCGCCGGGCACCGCGATGCACTTCACCGCGCCGCCGGACTTCACGGCGCCACTGAACACCTTGAAGCCCATGTCCTTGACGATGTCGCTCACGTTGGTGAGCTCCATGCCGTAGCGGGTGTCGGGCCGGTCGGTGCCGTAGCGCTCCATGGCGTCATGCCAGGTCATGCGCGGGAAGGGTCGCGGCAGGTCGATGCCCTTCACGGCCTTCCAGATGGCGCAGATCAGTGATTCGTTCAGCTCTAGGATCTGCTCCTGATCCATGAAGCTCATCTCGATGTCCAGCTGGGTGAACTCCGGCTGGCGGTCGGCCCGCAGGTCTTCGTCGCGGAAACAGCGGGCCACCTGGTAATACCGCTCGATGCCGCCCACCATCAGCAGCTGCTTGAACAACTGGGGGGACTGGGGCAGGGCGAACCAGTCGCCGCCGCAGACCCGGCTGGGCAGCACGTAGTCGCGGGCGCCTTCCGGGGTGGAGCGGGTCAGCACCGGGGTCTCCACCTCGATGAAGCCTTCATCTTCCAGGAAACGACGGGCGGCCTGGATCGTCTGGGCCCGCAGCCGCAGGTTGTCGTTCATGCGCTTGCGGCGCAGATCCAGATAGCGGTGGCGCAGCCGCAGCTCTTCGCGGGTGTTCTCCTCGTCGTGCACCGAGACGGGGAAGGGCAGGTTGCCCTTGACGCTGTTGAGCACGGTGATGCCGCTGGCCAGCACTTCCACAGCACCGGTGGCCAGCTTGTCGTTCAGGGATTCGCCAGGCCGGGCCCGCACTTTCCCCTCCACCTGCAGCACGGTCTCGCTGCGCAGATGCTCGGCGACGGCGAAGGCGTCGGCGCCCAGATCGGGATCCACCGTGATCTGAACCGTGCCGCTGCGGTCGCGCAGGTCGATGAAGATCACCCCGCCATGGTCGCGGCGCCGGTCCACCCAGCCGCAGAGCTGCACCGAGTTGTCGATGTTCTGCTCGCGCAGGTCGCCGCAACCGTTGCTGCGCATGGGAGTCTCAGCCGAAGACAGGCGAGTTTCCCACAGCTCAGGACCGGCGGTAGAAGGGACGTTTGACCACAACGGCGGGCTGGGCCTTGCCGCGGATCTCAACGCTCAGCTCGCTGCCCACCTCGGCGAGGTTGGTGGGGACGTAAGCCAGAGCGATGGGCTCCTCCAGGGTTGGAGACCAGGTGCCGCTGGTCACCACACCGACGGTTTCTCCGTTGTGCAGCACTGGATAGTCGTGACGGGCGATGGCGCGTCCCTGCAACTTGAGGCCCACCAGCCGTTTGGAGGGACCGGACGCTGCGGCTTGCTCCAGGGCCTGGCGACCGACGAACTCCGCCGGCATCTCCAGATGCACCAGCCAGCCCAGGCCGGCTTCAAAAGGTGTGGTGTCCGCGTTCATGTCCATGCCGTAGAGGTGCATGGCGGCTTCCAGACGCAAGGTGTCGCGAGCCCCGAGCCCGCAGGGGCAGACGCCGCGATCCAACAGGATTTGCCAGAGCTTCTGCCCGTCGTCCGCACTGAGCAGCAGCTCAGCACCGTCCTCACCGGTGTACCCCGTGCGGGCTGTGAACACCGGATGGGTGATTCCTTGGAGGTTGAGGCTGCGGTGGCCGAAGCGGGGCAACCCGCTGAGGTCCTCACCGCTCAACTCCTCCAGCAATCCCATGGCGTCAGGGCCCTGGACAGCGAGCAGCACGCCGCCGTCCTTGATGTCGGTCACCGTGAGGCCAGCCGGTTCCATGCGCTCTCGGATCCAGGCGGTGTCTGCATCGGCGCAGGCGGCGTTGATCACCAGCACCAGGGCACCTTGGTCGTCGTCGAGGGCACCGCAGTCGTAAACGATCAGGTCATCCCGAATGCCGCCGGCCTCGTTCAGCAGCACCGTGTAACAGGCTTCGCCGGGTCCGATGCGATGCAGATCGCTCGGCACCAGCTGTTGCAGTGCATCTTTGGGGTTGGGCCCCTCCAGCCGTAAAACCCCCATATGGGAGATGTCGAACATGCCCACGTGTTCGCGGACGGCTTTGTGCTCATGGATCAGCCCACTGAATTGCACAGGCATCTCCCAGCCTGCAAAGGGCACCATGCGGCCGCCGCCGTCCTGGCAGAGCTGATGGAGAGGCGTGCGCTGCAGGGTCATGGACGGCTGGAAAACGCAGCATTCTCATTGAGAGCTGTGGAAAGTGGAAAGGAAACAGCAGATCTGCCAGCGGGACTGGTCCATTTTTTTGACCGTCACTAACTTGAGCGCTCCTCGAGGGTTGTTGTTGGCGGGCACGCACTGCTGTCGCAGTTGTCAGCATTGTTCTGGAGCCGGAACAGTCGAGGGCTGGTGCCGTTTGCGTCGATTGGCCGTGCATGCGGACGTGGCAGATCTCGTGGTCTGCCATCACTGGACCCCTCGCTCGCCGCAGCTGCCGGTGATCAAAAAAGCTCAGCATGAGGAAATGGACCAGCAGCTTGAACTTGACCGTGCCCTCGCTTAAGGATTGGTGAAGCTTTGTTCAAGGAGTCGCTGGGTGTGTTGTCGGTTACGCGATCAAATTTTTTCGTCAGCCAAAATAAGATGTTGTTTTTGTGAATTGGTTGGCTTCGTCGTCTCGGGTGAGTAACGCGCTGGAGCTGATCGGTGAGCATGCTGAAGCCGATCGGCTAACTCTTCCGACGGGAGCGTGTGTGTTCCGCCGTGGCGAGCCGGTTCAGGCCATTCACATCGTTGAACAGGGGCTGGTGGAACTGATCAGTGGCCCCCGCAATCGCATTCGTTACGGCCCTGGTCAGTTGTTCTTCTACGAAGATCTTGTGGCCAGCAACCAATTCCACAGCCGCGATGCCAAGGCCTTGACTCCCCTGGCAGTGATCCGGTTGAACCGTTCCGGCTTCCTCGCCTTGATCCATCGCCATCCCACCCTTGTGCTGGAGCTGATCGCTCAGCAGCACACCCGATTGCGACAACAGCGGGCTGATGCACGGCACTTCTATTGATCGGCCGCACCCATCAGCAGGATCAGGCTTCGCGTCACCTTGGCCGCCAGAACTGAGCTGACCCCGCTGGTGTCGAGCTGTGGCGCCAGTTCCACCACATCGGCCGCGATGAGCCGATGCTCCCGCAGAACCTCCACCACGGCTGCAAAATCCCTCCACAGGAAGCCGCCGGGTTCCGGGGTCCCAGTTCCGGGCAGCACGGCTGGATCAAACCAGTCCAGATCCACCGTCAGATAGATCGGTTTCCCTTGCAGTGGTTTCAGGGCTTGCTGTAGCGCTGCTGCATCCGTGATGCGCCGTCCACTGCTCTGCAGCTCTTGAAATTCATCGCGGGTGCCGCTGCGAATGGCCAGCTGCAGCAGGTCGCCACTGGGCAGCACCTCCAGGCAGCGCCGCATGGCACACGCATGGCTGTGGCGGGCACCGAGCCACTCCTCCCGGAGGTCCGCATGGGCATCCAGCTGCACCAGCACCAGATCGGGATGTTGTTCAGCGACGGCGGCGACAGCCCCGGAGCTGATCGAATGCTCGCCCCCCAGCATCAGAGGTTTGAGACCCAGATCGAGCACAGTCCCTGTGGCCTGTTGCACGGCCTCCACAACGGGTTCAGGTGCGCCGAAGGGGATGTCCACAGCACCGAGGTCGGCAAAGGCCAGGTCCTCCAGATCCATCTCCAGTTGCGGGCAATAGGTTTCCAGGCCCTGGCTCACCTCACGGATCGCGGCCGGTCCAAACCGGGTGCCTGGCCGGAAGGAGGTGGTGCCGTCGTAAGGGACGCCGAACAGGCCGATGCGGCAGCCGGCTGGGTCGCGGCGGGATCCCATGAAGATGCTGCCGTCGCTGTCGAAAGGGGTCATCGCGCCAACTCCCGTGCGATGAAGGCGGGGACGGTATCCAGGGCGCCCTGTTGCCAGCGAGGGCTCCAGATCTCACAGCCCTCGGCCACCTGCTCTGCCCGTGCCGGCTGGACCGTTCGGTAACGGGGGCCATCCACAGCAGCGACGGTCCAGCTCCACCAGCCGCTGGGATACATCGGCACCCATCCGTAGAGAGGGTCGGCATGGCCGAACACCTCACGCAGCAGGCGCACCATGGCCACATGCACCTCGCGGAAGGCTTCCGGGGATTCGCTCTGGGTGGCGAACACCCCGCCAGGTCGGAGGATGCGCCTGCAGTGTTCAAAGAACGCTCGATTGAACAGGCCCTCCGCCGGGCCCGCCGGGTCAGATCCATCCACCAGCACAACGTCGTAGCTCTGATCAGGAGCGGCGGCGGCCCATGCGATGCCGTCCCCCACGGTGAGGTGACAGCGGGGATCACTCCAGGCCGCTCCGCCGATGCCCGGTAAGTGCTTCCGGCTGAGCTCCACCACCCGTCCGTCGATCTCCACCAGGTCAAGGTGACTCACGTCCGGGTAACGCAGACATTCGCGGGCGGTGCCCCCGTCGCCGCCGCCGATCACCAGCACCCGTTCGATTGCCTCTGCGCTGCAGAGGGCTGGATGGACCAGCGCTTCGTGATAGTGCCGCTCCTGCTGCTCGGCGGTCATCCAACAGCCATCGAGCAGCAGGCCTTTGCCGTACCGCTCGCTGCGGATCACGCTGATCCGCTGAAACGGGCTGGTCTCCTCCACGAGCACCTCTCCGGCAAGGCCGTAGCGGACCCCACGGTGTTCTTCATCGATCCATCCGCCCATGGCGCTGGTGTTCGTGATCTCTCCAGTGAACTCGCTGATGGGGTCGAGGTGCCAGCTTGAGGTCATGGTCCTGGATCTCCATGTCACCGACCGCCTGGTGATTCCCTCAGGGGAGTTGCAATGGCGCTTCTCGCGGGCCTCCGGTCCGGGGGGCCAGGGGGTGAACACCACCGATTCGCGGGTGGAGCTGGTGCTGGATCTTCAAACCTGTTCGGTGCTGGGCCCCTTCCGCCGGGCTCGATTGCTGGAGCAGCTGGCGTCCCGGCTGTCGGATGGTTGTTTGCGGGTGGTGGTGGCGGACGAGCGCTCCCAGTGGCAGAACCGTCAGAAGGCTCTGCATCGCATGGCCGAGCTGCTGCGGCAAGGTCTGCAGCCTCCGCCACCATCGCGGAAGTCCGCCCGTCCAGGACGCGGTGCGGTGAAGCGTCGTCTGCAGGCCAAGAAAAAGCGCGGTGATCTCAAGCGTCAGCGCGGCAATCGGCCAACACTTGAGGAGTGACGCACCGCTTGCCATGCGGATCGAGCAACAGACCATCGGTCTGACCGTGGACGACAGCCTGATGCGGGTTCATCTGGCTCGGCCCGTCGAGCAGGGCCCCTGGCCCGGGCTGATGTTTTATTCGGACATCTACCAACTCGGCGATCCGATCCTGCGGTTGGCGAATCGCCTGGCCGGCTATGGATTTGTGGTGGCGGCGCCGGAGATCTTCCATCGCCTGGAGCCGGTGGGGACGGTGATCGAGCCCGACGCGATCGGTCGACTGCGGGGCAACGACGCCGCCCGTCGCACGGAGATCGCCGCCTACGACGCGGATGCCCAGGCGTTGCTGAGCTGGCTGAGGGACCAGGCCGAGGTGGATGAGCAGCGCCTTGGTGCCATCGGTTTCTGCATCGGTGGCCATCTCGCCTTCCGTGCTGCTCTGCGACCCGAGGTGCGTGCAACGGCTTGCCTCTACCCAACCGGGTTGCAGAACGGAAAACTGGGCCGAGGCGTCGCTGATTCTCTGCAGCGGGCCGGCGAGATCCAGGGGGCCTTGTTCACGCTGTTCGGCTCGGACGATCCTCACGTACCGGCTGACGATCGCGAGGGGGTTCTCGAGGCCCTGCGTGGGCTGAAGCACGAGACCCTGTTGTTTGAGGCCAATCACACCTTCATGCGTGATGACGGCTGGCGCTGGGATCCGGATCTTGCCGATCAGGCCTGGGCTGCCGTGATCAAGTTCCTGAGGCGTGAGCTTGCGCCTGTTCAGCCCTGATCTGAGCCTTGGCCGCCTGCCAGAGGGTGTCCAGTTCCTGGATGCTGCGACCTTGAAGATCGCCGCCCAGGGCGGATTCCACCCGGGAGAAGCGGTCGAGGAAGCGGTGGTTGGTTCCCGCCAGCCCCTCCTCGGGATCGAGGCTGCACCAACGCGCCACGTTCACCAGGGTGAACAGCAGATCCCCCAGCTCCTCCTGGGCATGGCCCTGGTCGCCGCTGGCCACCGCCTCCTTGAGTTCGTCCAGCTCCTCGTGGACCTTCTCCCAGACGCCGGCCATGTCATCCCACTCGAAGCCGGCCTTGGCCGCTTGCTTGGAGATGACCATGGCGCCGGCCAGAGCGGGCATGCCCCGCACCTTGCTGGTCAGCCGATCGCTGAGGGGACTGGTGGACCGGGCCAGGGATTCGGCCTGTTCTTCGGCTTTGATCTCATCCCAGCTGCGTGGCTCTCCGCCGAACACATGGGGATGGCGGCGGATCAGTTTGTCGCTGATGGCGCTCGCGATGGCATCAACATCAAAGCTCCCCCGCTCGCGGCTGATCTGGGCATGGAGGATCACCTGCAACAGCAGATCGCCCAATTCCTCCTTGAGGTGGGCGTCGTCGCCATGGCGAATGGCATCGGCCACTTCATGGGCCTCCTCCAGCACGTAAGGCACCAACGTGGCGTGGGTTTGCTGCAGATCCCAGGGGCAGCCCTGATCGGGATCCCGCAGACGGGCCACCACATCGATCAGTTGCTGCAGCGCATCAGGTCGGTCTGAAGCCATGGAGGGGGCAATCGATGCGCGCCCACCTTGTCATCGCCGGCGCCGCTGGGCCCACTCCACAGGCCAGGGATCCCCATCCAGGACCAGATGCAGCCAGGCGCTGGCCTCAAGGCCGATCACGAGGGCGATCGCTTGCTGGGGCTGTTGCTCGAGCCAAAGGATCATTTGGGGCAATCCTGCGTTCGTGGGCCAGCCTGTGAGGGCTGACAGCAGACTCCACCACCCCAGCAGCAGCAGCAATCGCAAGCCCGTGCCGATCAGGGGCCCGTGGGACCAGACCGATCGGTGGGGAATCAGGCGTCGGTAGGGCCACCACAAACCTCGGAGCGGTCCCCAGCGCCGCAGGGCATTGGAGTGCGTGTCCAGATCCGGAGACAGCCAGAGTCCGCCGATCACGCATGCCGCGGCGGCAACAAGACCGCTGTCGAGGCCCCATATGACGGCGGCACTCACTCCAAGGAGAGCACTAAAGAGCAGCGTGGCGCGGTCATGGGCTCGGCCGGAGGCCATCGAGACTGAACGTGACGTCTTTGGACAGACTGCCGCGCTGAGGCAGAATCCGCTGCAACGGGCGATTAGCTCAGCGGTAGAGCACCTCCCTTACAAGGAGATTGTCACTGGTTCGATCCCAGTATCGCCCATTCGATTTGCGGTCATTGGCTAGAGGTGGAGTAGTCGCCTGACGGCCATGCCACTTCATGTCGCGAATAAAATGGATGAAGTGGAGGCGGCTGTCTGGTGGGACCTGTCCCGCATTGTTCGCCATTTTGAACGTGAAGGCATGCAGCGGAAGGATGCGAAGCGAGCCGTTCTGAACGCTGCTCTTCGTTTGATTAATGATGAAACGTAAATGGCTTAATTCTTTACTGGTTGGTTTTGCTGCGCTGGGGTTATGTGCGTCGGGGTTTGCCTTTGATGGAGGCGGGTCTGAGCCGGTGGATCCGGATCCAATGGAGCCTGATTACGTGAGCTATCACGCGTTATGCATGGAACGAGAGATGCGCATGTGGGGTGAAGTTGCGGAGTTGATGAATGATCTTGCGACGGCCCAATGCCATTGCGAGTTCACACAGATTGAACAATCCGGTGTTTTCACTGATGCAGCAAAGCAGAAAGCATCAGAGCATTGCGCGCGTCGGGGATCACGCCACAACAAAGAGGCCTTTATCCGGTGGGCCATGCCTCGGCATGATCAGCGCATCAACTCCCCTGACTGATGGTTGTACCACCAGACTCAGTCTCGGCGGAGCCAGGGATCAGCATTGCCGAACCAACCGCCGAGGTCGTCCTCAGGACGATGCTGATCAGCGGGGTCTCTGCTTCCGAGATCCATGTCCATGAGCAGTTGGTTGAGTCCCGTCACGGCACCCTGCCCTTGTGTGCGCTGAGCACGATTCATCCAGGAGAGGACGCTGCGATCTCGATCAGCGAATTTCTGAAGTTCGATGCGCTCTGAAAGGGTCACCGGTTCCCCCAGGGCAATGCGCTGGCAGATGTCCTGGAGTCGCAGACGGGTTGCGGTTGTGATCATCACTCGGCGGATTTTCGCCGTTGATAGGAGCTGCGAACACGGTCGTCAGTAACCGTTCACACGAGACCGGTCGATGTCAGGAGGTCAACGCCTTTGAACTTGATATCAACCCTTGATAAGTTTGAACAGCACCCATCCCGCTGACAGCCCGAGCAACCAATAGAGCCAGGTGAGCTTCAGCACAAGTCCAGCGCCAATCCCGATGGCAAACAGAATCAGGAATCGACCGAGGGTCATCAGAACAGATCGAATGAACCCATCAAAGCGAAGGTATGGCCTGATTGAACTTGATCTTGCTTGTTATGAACGGTGGACCCCACGAAGGAGCCCACCACGAGAGTCAAAGCCAGTTGGCGCTGATGGCTCGGTACGAAAGGTCATACAGCGGGGCCGCTGCGATGCGGGAGCTGTTGACCTTAAGGTCGAAACAACCTTCTGCCTTGGCCATCTGGCGGCGAGCAGCTTCAAGTCGCTGCTGGCGCTGGGTGCGTTTCTGAATCAGAGAGAGGGGGGACATTGGGGTCTCCACAGCGTCCTGGCCCCCGTTGCATGGCCTGGAACGAACTGCATCCGGTTGCTCCGGACCAACGTGTAAAGAAGTTAGCCCATTTCTGTCGCGGTTGTGACCAATCGTCGAATTCAGGGGTCGGTACGGTCAGCCCGGGCGTACATTCTTAAGATGAGATTAAGTCTGGAAGATTGCGGCAGGAAGCTTGCCCAGGTTCATGCTTCCTTGTCTTTCGACGATGCCCGCGTTCTTTTGATGGATGCCTACCGGCGCTTCCGTGCCCAGGAGAAGTATGGCGGAAACCTGGTGCAGACCCTGCTGCAGATTGAGGTCTCAGTGTTGTCCCGGGCCTCTGATCAGGAGCTGCAGCAGCGCCTGGCCATGGCCCGGGAATGGTTCTGAGGGTCAGAAGCAGAAGGGAAGAAACTGGGTGCGGCAGGCGGCATAGCCGTCCACAAGGGGACCGAGGCCAATCTGGTGGGCAATGCCTGCTCCGGTGAGTCCTTCGGTGATGATTCCGATCACGATGCCGAGCATGGCGGCGCGGCCATTGAAACGCTCAGCCTGCTTGAGCTGTTCCAGGTGAATTTCACGGGCTGCGGTGGTCTGGAACCAGCTGTCGTTGCTGTTGGCCATCGGGGATTTCGTTTGATCTGTAACGAACTGTAACGCGATTCCTCCGGTTGTTCCCCTCCAGTCAGTAAGAATCTCTTTGCTTACGGTTTCAGCATCAAACGCTCTCCCGGGCTGGGGTCCAGCCATCGGGTGCTCGTCGGCAGGTCACGGCCGGTCTGCTCCACGGACCCGTTCATCTGAAGGATTCCACTGAGGGCTCCGCTGAAGCGAACATCGCCGCCGGAGGTGCTGGCCAGCATGATGGCTGGGTGAAAACGCTGCACCAGTTCCGCGGCCACGCTTCGGCCTTTGACAAAGGTCCCGAAGGCCGGAAGACCCAGGTCCACCATCGGCGTAATCACAGCATCCAGGGGTTGCTCGGGCAGGGTTGGATCCAGGAAGCCATGGGGCTCCAGGTACAGCTGCCCAGACTCATGCTCCAGGAGGTAGCCGTTTTCCACCATGGGAACGGGGGCTCCGGCAGTGGCGCGCACCGTCAGCCCCCTATGGTTAGCCGTCTCTCCTGGTCTGAGGCTGGTGACGGTCTGAAATCCAAGGGAGTTCACCACCCGTGCTGCGGAGGCCGAACCGATGACGGGCAGATCACGGGGCAGGAGGTCCAGCGTTTCGGGGTGGCTGTGGTCCGCCAGCCCCTGCGTCAGCAGCAGCAGATCGAGGGTCCCGGGTGCGGGACGCTCATGGGGGAGAACCCCTTTCAGAAGCCAGGATCCCGGCGGAAAACCCAGGCTTCCCCGAAGCCAGGGATCCACGAGAACCCGCAGGTTGTTGAATTCCAGGAGCCAGCCGTTGGCTCCGTAGTAGGTCGCGGCCAGGGTCATGGTTCGGAGGTCGGCTGCGGGCGGCAGCTGCTGCACAGTCCGAAGAATTCAAGCGTGTGAAACAACAATTCGAAGTCAGCTCGACTTTCCGCGGGGATGTCGATGCCATGAATCGGGCAATGATCCAGCACCTGGGTCTTCCCACAGTCCACACAGGTGAGGTGGTGGCGATCCCGGTCCACGGGGGCATACAGCGCTTCACCCGTGGGCAGATGCCGACAGCGCACCAGGCCCCGTTGCTGCAGTTGTCGCAGGTTGCGGTACACCGTGGCCAGTCCCATGGAGACCGTCTTATCGAGGCTGCGATGCAGCTCTTGGCCACTCATTTCATCCCCACAGGCGTTGAGAGCCGTCAGCAATGCCTGTTGACGGGGGTTCAAGGCAGGCGAGGAACTAATTGTCATGGCTTCAGAAGGCCACCAGCCAACTCTTCGCTGAGTTGCCAGAGCCGTTGACGCTGCTCACGGTCGAGGGCGGCAGGAGCGATGCGGCAGCGGGTTGGGTGGCCACGCATGCCCCCCAGTTGGTCCGGGCCGTAGTGCTCTCCCCCCTGCGCCGTCTCCGCCGTGGCGGCATGCAGTTGAGGCAGGGCCCCCATGGCGGCGCTCTGAAACAAAGGATCCATCAGGCGGTAAGCCAGTGCCTCAAAGCGGTTGCCACCCGTGGCGATGGCCGTCGGTTGCAGATCGGTTCGGGCCAGGCCGGGGTGGGCTGCCAGAGAGCGGATGCTGCCACCTTGTTCCTGTTGCCGCGCCTCCAGCTCCAGGGCAAACATCACATTGGCCAGCTTGCTCTGGCTGTAGGCGCCGTAACGGTCATAGCCCTCGTCCCAGCTGGGGTCGTCCCAGCGAATGCGGCCGAAATACTGGGCACCGGAGGTCACCGTCACCACCCGGGCGTCGTTGCGGCCCTGCATCAGCGGCAGCAGTTGCAGGGTGAGGGCCATATGGCCCAAGTGGTTAACGCCCAATTGCAGTTCATACCCCTGCTTTGTGAGGGTGCGTGGTGGCGCCATCACCCCGGCGTTGTTGAACAGCAGATCGACGTGTCCGTATCGATCGCTCACCTCGGATGCCGCGCGGCGGACGCTGTTCAGGTCCGCCAGGTCGAGCTCGAGAAGATCCAGGCCGGTGAGCCCTGCTTCCAGAAGCTGGCTTCGCGCCGTTTCACCCTTACGCCGGGATCGACAGGCCATCACCACGGTGGCGCCACAGGCACTCAGGGCTCGGGCTGTGGCCAGACCCAATCCGCTGTTCGCCCCTGTGACAAGCGCAATTCTCCCCTCCTGGGAGGGAATGGCATCAGCGGTCCAGACCATGGCTGGGTTCAGTCTTCGGGGAAGAGCAGTTCCGCCAGCTCATCGGCATCCACGTCGTAAACGCGGGCCAGGCTGGTTTCAATGGCACTGGTCACTTCACCGGGGAGGAAGCGCATGGCATTCAGGGCGTCCTCGGTGATGTCATCGGTCAGCAATTTGTCGTCACCGCCGAGCTTCTCGTCGTTGATCACCGCCATCACCCAGCTCTGGTAGGCGTAGACCAGATCGGAGAATTCAAGTTCGGGATCGTTGAGATCCAGGGCCATGGGGAGAGCAGCCAGTACTTCCAGTCTGACCTCTCGCAGGAGAGGATGAACGCCATGGATTCCGCTGACGCCACTGGCCTGCAGGCCACCCTGTTTGATTTCGCCATCGGCGAGCTCGTGCGGCAGCACCGCGAGAGTTTTCAGCCGCTGTGGTCGGTGGACAGCTGGGTGAAGTTGCTGATCTGGATGTCGCTCAACTGCGGCTGTGCCGGGGATGAGGCGGGGATGTCCCGCTTTGTTGAGGCCCTCGGCCCGACGGTGACCACACGCATGCGGCGGGTGTTCTTTGAGCGGGAACTGGAGGATCTGGATCTGCAGGTGATGGCGGATCCGGCGGAGCAACAGGTGCTGGTGCTGCCGATGGGGCCTGGTGTGCATCTGGATCTCGATCGGGCCGCGGCGGTGATCGAGAGGGTTCAGTTGCAGGACGAGGTGCTGGCCGATCGGGGCCGCTGGCAGGCCTTGGATGCGGTGGTGGCCATCCCCCGCCGGGAGGCTGCGTCATGAACCTGATCGGGCACTACAGCAATCCCGGTTACGCCTCGGTGGCCGACGCGGTGCGTGAGTTCTTCGAGCGCCGGGTGGATTTGCAGCGGCCTGGCGTGGCCTTCGGACCGGAGGGGGAGGGTGAACCGGCGAAACAGAGCACCGACATCAGCCTGGTGGCGATGGATCGTTCGGATCCTGAATCCTTCGCGTTGGCGCAGTTGATTCTGCGAGGTGTTTCAGCGGGCCTGGACCGTTATCTGCAGGAGCGACCGCTGTTCCGTGACTGCTGCCCGGAGCAGGCCTTGTTTGTGAACCCGATCTTCAACCTTCAGCACTACGCCCCGGGCGAAGGCTTCAAGCGCTGGCACTGCGATTGGACCATCAGCGATGAGGCCACCGAACCGGTGCATCGGGTGCTGGCCTGGATTCTCTATTGCAACGACGTGGATGAAGCAGGAACCGAGTTCCACTGGCAGGGGCACCACGAACCAGCGGAGCGGGGCAAGTTGCTGATCTTTCCGGCTGGTCCGTCCCACATCCACCGCGGGCGCGTGAATCATCAAGCCAGCAAATTGATCGCCACCGGTTGGATCAACGCCGGACGCCAGGAGGATTACCTACGGCGCCTCGCCAGCTGAGTCTTTTCCTGCATCGGCCTGCAGCTGATTGGAGGGGCTACCGATCCTGTGGGTTTGCTCCTTGGAAGGGGGCCATTCCATGGGATACACCTGGCGCTGGGGGAAGGGAATGCCGATTCCGTTCTTCTCAAATGCCGTCCAGATGGCTTGGCGTAAGTCGCTCCCCACACCAAAGGCTTCCAGGGGATTGCGTACCCAGAACAGCAGCTTGTAGTTGATCGAGGAGTCGGCGAAATCGATGGTGAACGCTGCCGGGGGAGGGTATTGGAGGACCTTCTCGTGCTGCTGGGCGACCTCGACAAGGATCGCAATCACCTGTTTGGGCTCATGGTGGTAAGGAGCACCAACAACAACCGCGTCGCGGCGTGAGGTTTCCTCCGCGGTGTACGACTCCGCCTCCTGGGTGAAGAAGTTCTGGTTGGGGATCAGCAGTTCCGCTCCATCGCGGCCCCGGCGCAATTGGGTGGCCCGCAGCCCCAGCTTGCGCACGTTGCAGGGGTCGCCGTTGATCATCAGGATCTCGCCCGGGCGAACCGAACCTTCAAACAACAGCCAGAGGCTGCTGATGAAGTTGGAGACGATCTCCTTGATACCGAAGCCGATGCCCACTGAGAGGCCCCCGGCCACCGCCACCAGGGCGGTTCCGTTGATGCCGATGTAATACGCCACCCCCATCACGCCGACGCCGATTACCGAGTACTGGAGGATGACTTCCAAAGCCCGTTGTCCCTGGGGTTTCAGTCCGATGTAGTAGCCCCCCAGCCAGGCCACCAGCGCAGCGGGACGCTTGGCGTAGGCGACGATCAGGTAGGTGATTGTCAGGGCTGTGAACAGCTTGCCCACGGTGAGGGTTACCCCGAAGACGTCCCCGATTTCAATGATGGCCAGGGATTCGCGGCTGCCCAGGATCTGGAAGAAACTGAGCACCGTGAACACCAGCAACAAGGGCCGGAACAGCATTCGATCCAGTTCATTCACCGGCAAGTTCGGGAAGCGCTGCTCCACGAGCAAGTTGATGGGTTTGAACAGCCGCCACAGCAGCCAGAGTGTGGCCAGGTACTGCACCAAGCCACCGGGGAAACCCAACGCTTTGATGGCAGCCCCTAACAGCATCAGCAGCAATGGGGCGACCAGTTCTGCAAAGGTGCTGAAGACTTCGGAGTCCAGGCGACGGGTCCATCTACTGCGCTTGTCGACCAGCAACGTGCTCACCACGATCGCCAGCTGCAGCAGTACGGAACCCCGCTGGAGATAGCCCAGCCAGGTGACCACTTCCCGGTTCAGATCCTGGAGCATCAGCGCTTCTCCCTCAGGCCCTGCAGGATTTGTTCAGCCCCCTGTTCGGGGGTTTGGATGTCGTAGATGGTGTCGAGCAGGGCATCGGAGATGATTTCGTAGCGAACGGGGTCGCGGAAAATCCGTGCTTTCACGCGCATTTTGTCTATGAGTCCCTCAGCGCTGACGTAGTTGCGCAGGGCTTCATTGCCGCCAGGGATTTTCGATGCCACCACCGTGGCCGCCTTCTGGCTCACTGGCATGGAGTTTTTGGTGGTGAGGGAGTAGGTCTTCTGAGCCCAGGGCTTGGTGACGAATTCCACCATCAACAAGGCTTTCCGCCGCTGCAGCGGGCTGGAGTTTCGGCCCAGGGCCCAGACCTCCAGACGCGTGGTGGCGGTGCGGTTCTGATTCGGCCCTTTGGGAGGGCCGTCACTCCGAGCCTGTCGCCCAGCTTCAGCTTCAGACCTCTGAGATTGTTGCTCCAGCAGGTGATCCAGTCGAGTTCGCCTTGTATCAGTCCGTCTCTGAGGTTGCCCTGGTTGTTGAGAAAACGGATGTTCTGCTGGTAGCTGGAGTCCACCAGCCAACTCAGCCAGGCGGTTACCGTCTCGTAGTCGACTTGACTTGTACCTGAAGAATCCATTGCGGCCTTCAGGGCCGGGCCGGCATCGAAGGCCTCCGCACTCCAGAACAGATCCTTGAGCTGGACGGCCATGCCGAAGGTGGCGTCACTGCTGCTCTGTTTCAGGTCCTCCAACGTCCTTGGAGACGTGGGCAGGCGCTCTTTGTTGAAGCAAGCCAGCTGCACGAATTGATTGAGGGGCGCGCTACCAGGGCGCCGTTCTTGGCGGTGACCAGATCGAGCAGGCTTTGGGGGGTGTTCTGGCGGTCCTGCTCCGAAAGTTGGATTGGATCGATCAGCCGCGATCGGTACAGCGCCAGTGCTGTTTCGCTGTCGGTGATGATCAAATCAGGCACGAAGCCGCTGTCCGTTTGCTGGCGGATCTCGTCGATGAAGTTTGTGCTGGATTGCAGCTGCAGCTGAGGTTGGATCTGTGGATCGATGTCACGGATCTGCTGGAACACCAGATTCGAGATGTACTCCAGCTGTTCGTAATCCTGCGTTGTGATGTTGGCTTTGTTGTCGATGGTGCGGACGATGTCCAGCACCGCTGACGGATGCAGTGCATCGATGGCACTACAGCCGCTCAACAGCCCTGCCGTCAGGCCCACGAGCCACGCTCGACTTAACCCGGCAGTCATGGCATCAACGGCGTGTACTGAGCTTAGGAAGAGTCGCTTAGGCCGTCAGCACCTTTTGCGACCATGGCCGCACCGATTCTCTGCCTCTCGTGCCCGAACTGGCCAAGACCTATGACCCGGTTGGCACGGAGGCCCGCTGGCAGCAGGCCTGGGAGGACCAGGGCGCCTTCCATCCCGACCCGAAGGCCCCCGGTGACCCGTTCTCGGTGGTGATCCCGCCGCCGAATGTGACCGGCAGCCTGCACATGGGCCATGCCTTCAACACGGCCCTGATCGACACGATCGTGCGCTACCAACGCCTGGCGGGGAAGAACGTGCTCTGCCTGCCGGGCACCGACCACGCCTCGATTGCGGTGCAGACGATCCTCGAGAAGCAGCTGAAGGAGGAGGGCAAGACCCGCCACGACCTCGGCCGTGAGGCGTTTCTGGAGCGGGCCTGGCAGTGGAAGGCCGAAAGCGGTGGCCGGATCGTGGGCCAGCTGCGGCGGCTGGGTTATTCCGTGGATTGGAAGCGCCAGCGCTTCACCCTGGATGAGGGTCTGAGTGAGGCGGTGAAGGAGGCCTTCGTTCGGCTGCATGAGCAGGGGCTGATTTACCGCGGTGAGTACCTGGTGAACTGGTGCCCCGCCTCCGGTTCGGCGGTGAGCGACCTCGAGGTGGAGATGAAGGAGGTGGACGGCCACCTCTGGCATTTCCGCTATCCGCTCAGCAGCGGCGATGGCCATCTGGAGGTGGCCACCACCCGGCCCGAAACGATGCTTGGTGACACGGCGGTGGCGGTGAATCCCACCGACGAGCGCTACGCCCACCTGGTGGGCCAGACCCTCACCCTGCCGTTTGTGGGGCGGGAGATTCCGATCGTGGCCGACGACCACGTGGAGAAGGAGTTCGGCACCGGTTGCGTCAAGGTGACACCGGCCCACGACCCCAACGATTTCGCCATCGGCCAGCGCCACGGTCTGCCCCAGATCACGGTGATGCGCAAGAACGGCACGATGAACAAGGAGGCCGGCCAGTTCGAGGGGCTGGATCGTTTCGAGGCCCGCAAGGCCGTGGTGGCTGGCCTGGAGGAGCTGGGGCTGCTGGTGAAGGTGGAGGACTACCGCCACAGCGTTCCCTATTCCGATCGCGGCAAGGTGCCGGTGGAGCCCCTGCTCTCCACCCAGTGGTTTGTCAAAACCGAGCCCCTGGCAGCGCGCTGCCGCGAAGCCCTCGAGAAGCAGGACCCCCGCTTCATCCCCGAGCGCTGGGAGAAGGTGTATCGCGACTGGCTCACCGACATCCGCGATTGGTGCATCAGCCGCCAGCTCTGGTGGGGGCATCGCATCCCCGCCTGGTTCGTGATCAGCGAGTCCGGGGGCAAGTACACCGACACCACCCCTTATGTAGTGGCTCGCAATGAAGCCGAAGCCCTGGCGAAGGCCAAGGCGGAGTACGGCGCGGCGGCGGAGATCGAGCAGGACGAAGACGTGCTCGACACCTGGTTCTCCAGTGGCCTCTGGCCCTTCTCCACCCTCGGTTGGCCCGATGCTGACAGCGCTGACCTGCAGCGCTGGTACCCCACCAGCACCCTGGTGACGGGCTTCGACATCATCTTTTTCTGGGTGGCCCGGATGACGATGATGGCCGGCGCCTTCACCGGTGAGATGCCCTTCCAGGACGTCTACATCCATGGCCTGGTGCGGGACGAGCAGAACCGCAAGATGAGTAAGAGCGCCGGCAACGGCATCGATCCGCTGCTGCTGATCGACCGCTACGGCACCGATGCCCTGCGCTTCGCCCTGGTGCGCGAAGTGGCCGGTGCGGGTCAGGACATCCGCCTCGATTACGACCGCAAGAAGGACACCTCCGCCACGGTGGAGGCCTCGCGCAACTTCGCCAACAAGCTCTGGAATGCCACCCGTTTCGCGTTGATGAACCTGGGCGACGAAACGCCGGCTCAACTCGGTGATCCTGACCCCGCGGCCTTGCAACTGGCAGACCGCTGGATTTTGTCGCGCTTGGCCCGGGTGAACCGGGAGACGGCCGAGCGCTACAGCAGCTATGGCTTGGGTGAAGCGGCCAAGGGCCTCTACGAGTTCGCCTGGAACGACGTCTGCGACTGGTATCTGGAGCTGAGCAAGCGCCGGCTCAATCCCGGTGAGAACCCCTCAGCCGAGGCCCTTGCTGATCAGCGGGTGGCTAAGCAGGTGCTGGCCAAGGTGATCAGCCAGATGCACCTGATGCTGCATCCGTTGATGCCCCACCTCACCGAGGAGCTCTGGCACAGCGTCACGGGCGAATCGGAGACCACCTTCCTGGCCCTGCAGCCCTGGCCGGCCCTGCAGGAGAGCGCCCTCGATGACGCGTTGGAAGCCTCCTTCGCAGACCTGATCGGTGCTATCCGTGTGGTGCGCAACCTTCGGGCGGTGGCCGGTCTCAAGCCCTCCCAATCGGTGCCGGTGCGCTTTGTCACCGGACGCGGCGAGCTGGCGGCGGTGCTCAACCAGGGCACGGCCGACATCACGGCGTTGACGCGGGCGGAGTCGGTGGCGGTGATGGCGCCGGCGGAAGCGGATACGGCTCCAGTGGCCAAGGCCCTGGCGGGGGTGAGCGGTGAGCTGCAGGTGCTGCTGCCCATCGAAGGCCTGGTGGATCTCGATGCGCTCAAGGGCCGCCTCGAGAAAGACATCGCCAAGGCCGAGAAGGAGATCAAGGGCCTGGCGGGCCGGCTGGGCAACCCCAACTTCGCCGATAAGGCACCGCCGGAGGTGGTGGCGGAATGCCAGGCCAACCTGGATGAGAAGCAGGCCCAGGCCGATCTGGCCCGCAAACGTTTGGCGGATCTGAGCTGAGTCGGTGATTCAGGTTGAGGGGCTGAGCAAGACTTACCGGGTTGCCGAGAAGCAGCCCGGCCTGGCTGGCACCCTGCGCCATTTCATTCGCCGCCGCACCCGGGATGTGACGGCGGTGCAGGACGTGTCCTTCCGGATCGAGCCCGGCGAGATGGTGGGCTTTCTTGGCGCCAACGGCGCTGGCAAAACCACCACCTTGAAGATGCTCTGCGGCCTCATTCACCCCAGCGCTGGGGAGGTGCAGGTGGCGGGCTTCAGTCCGCAGCGCCGTCAGGCGGAGTTCCTGCGGCGGATCACCCTGGTGATGGGTCAGAAACAGCAGCTGCTCTGGGACCTGCCGCCGATGGATTCGTTGCGGGTGAATGCGGCGGTGTACGGCATCCCCGATGGCGTGGCCCGGCGACGGATCAGTGAGCTGGCTGATCTGCTGGAGCTGGGGGAGGAGCTCACCCGGCCGGTGCGCAAGCTCTCCCTGGGCCAGCGGATGAAGGCCGAATTGCTGGCGGCGCTGCTGCATGAGCCGGAGGTGCTGTTCCTTGATGAACCGACCCTGGGGCTGGATGTGAATGCCCAGGCCCGGGTGCGGCAGTTTCTGGCGGACTACAACCGCCGCACGGGGGCAACGGTGCTGCTCACCAGCCACTACATGGCTGACATCACGGCGTTGTGTCCCCGGGTGCTGCTCATCCACCAGGGGCGGTTGTTCCACGACGGTCCTCTTGAGGTGCTGGCCGATCAACTGGCGCCGGAGCGGGAGGTGCGGCTGGAACTGGAGTCGCCCGTTGCAGCGGATGCCTTGGCGGGGTTGGGGCGTCTGGAGCAGCTGGAGGGCTGTGATGTGCGGCTGATGGTGCCGCGCGATCAGCTCACCGCCGTGGTGGCGCAACTGCTGGATCGTTTCCCTGTGCGTGATCTGGATGTGACCGATCCACCGATTGAAGAACTGATCGGTGGGTTGTTTCGGCAGGGGCGCGTCTGATGCGGATCTTCGGGCTGAACCGGCGGATCATCCGGGTGCTGCTGGGAACCCAGTACGCCCACATGCTCGAATACCGCGCTGAGATCGCCCTCTGGGCCCTCTCAGGAGTGCTGCCGTTCATCATGCTCAGCGTCTGGAGCGGCAGCGACGCGCGCCCTGGGCTGGAGCTGGATGGTGTGGCCCTGGATCGCTACTTCCTAAGCGCCTTTCTGGTGCGCCAGTTCTCAGTGGTGTGGGTGGTGTACGCCTTTGAGGAGGACGCCCTGCAGGGCCGGCTGTCGCCCTATCTGCTGCAGCCGCTGCATCCGCTCTGGCGTTATGTGGCGGCCCACCTGGGTGAGCAGCTCACCCGTCTGCCCTTTGCAGCCCTGATCGCGGCGGTGTTCTTTGCCGTGCAGCCCCAGGCCTTCTGGTTGCCGTCGTTGGGGGGCTTCCTGCTGGCCTGGCTGGCCACCTGGATGGCCTTTGCCATCGCCTTCCTGTTCCAGAGCCTGCTGGCCGCCCTCTGCTTCTGGAGTGAGAAGGCCAGTGCCCTGGAGCGGCTTCAGTTCATCCCCTTCCTGTTCCTTTCCGGTTTGCTGGCACCGCTTACGGCCTTTCCGCCGGCGGTGCGGGCCCTGGCCCAGTGGACGCCCTTCCCTTATCTGATCGACTTTCCAGCCCGGGTGCTGGCGGGCCAGCCGGTGGATCTGCTGGCGGGCTTTGGTGCCCAGCTGGCTTGGATCGTCCTGTTGCTGCCGCTGTTGTTGCTGCTATGGCGGGCCGGCGTGCGGCGCTACAGCGCCATGGGGGCCTGATGGGGCGGTATTGGCGAACCCTGCGCCGCTTCTGGGGTACGGCCGTGGCCGTGCAGCTGGAGTATCAGGCCAACGTGCTGATCGAGTTGCTGGCGGTGGCGATGAGCCTCAGCGGCAGCCTGTTCCTGCTCTCGCTGTTCTATGGCCCCGATCAGACGTTGGGGGGCTGGAGCTGGGCCCAGGCTCTGATGGTGCAGGGGCTTTACACGGTGTTCGATGGCATGGCCACCACCTGGTTGCGCCCCAACCTCGGGGCGATCGTCACCCATGTGCGCGAGGGAACCCTGGATTTCGTGCTGCTCAAACCGATCGACAGCCAGTTCTGGTTGTCGTTGCGCACCCTGTCGCCGGCAGGGCTGCCGGAGATCGGTCTGGGACTTGGCCTTCTGGCCTGGGGCAGCCATCAGGCCGGTGTGGTGCTCACGCTGCCCTCCTTCTTCACCGTGCTGGTGATGCTGCTGGCCGGTGGCTTGATCCTTTATTCGCTCTGGTTCCTGATTGCCGCCACCAGCATCTGGTTCGTCAAAACCTGGAATGCCACCGAGGTGCTGCGGGCCCTGCTGGCCTCCGGCCGTTATCCCCTCACCGCCTATCCACCGGCCCTGCGTCTCTTGTTCACCCTGGTGCTGCCGGTGGCGTTTCTCACCACGGTTCCAGCCCAGGTGCTGCTCGGTGAAGCCGCCGCACCCATCCTGCTGGCGGGCCTGGCTCTGGCGGTGCTGTTCTTTGCGGCGGCGCGGGCTTTCTGGCTTTTTGCCCTGCGCTTCTACACCTCAGCCTCCAGTTGAGTGCCATGCTCCGCCGAGTGGGTGGGTGTCCAATTGATCTCCCTGGTTCAGCACTGGCTCCCGGATGCGTTGGAGCTACTTCGCTCCCCGCTGGGGGCGGTGGCGTTCATTCCGCTCTATGCCCTCTGGGTGACCTTGCTGCTGCCGGGGGTGTGGGCCTCGATGCTGGCCGGGGTTCTTTATGGCACCTGGCTTGGCAGTGGCCTGGTGTTCGTTGGCGCCAGCCTTGGGGCGGTGGTGGTGTTCCTGCTTGGTCGCACGGTGCTGCGCGACTGGGCCCAGCGCCGATTGGAGCAGCTCCCCAAGCTGCAGGCGGTGGAGCGGGCCGTCAGCAAAGAGGGGCTGAAGCTGGTGCTGCTGACGCGCCTTTCGCCCGCCTTTCCGTTTTCGTTGCTCAACCTGGCCTATGGCCTTAGTGAGGTGAGCCTGCGGGACTACAGCATCGGCTTGATCGGCATCCTCCCTGGAACGGTGCTGTTTTGCGGGTTGGGGGCGTTGGCCGGCGATGTCGCCCGCTTTGGTGAAGTGCTGGGGGGTGAGGCGGATCCGATGACCTGGACTCTGAGGGTGGCGGGGGTGGTGGCCACGATCGGTGTGGTCGTTCTTGTGAGCCGTGCCGCACGCCAGGCGCTTCAGGAAGATGAGTCGCCGCTCTGATCAGGATTGGGTAGCGGCCAGTCGCGGATAGCCGCGATTAGCACAAACCAAACCAGCCGCAGGCGAGCAAGAACACCAGGGCGAGCTGCAAGATCAGCCAGTTTGGCTCTGCCGCAGTCGGTCTTGATCCAGCGGTGCAGTTCCATCTGAGGGCAGAAAGGAGGGAATGTTTGCCTAGTGCACAACGAACATGTCCCGCAAGGGACCTTGATCAGATCTTAAACCTGGCATAAATCCTTCTTTGCTTACTGATGGCATTTTCCGGGGGGTATGTTTTTTCCGCCGTGATCAGCGACAAAATCATCAGTCCTTTGCAATCGGTTAATCCCGGTGGTGCTGAAAAAGTTGACTGGGACCCCGCAACCAAAACTGCTTTCGTCATCACCGGTGAGTACACCGATGACAAAGGTGGTCAGGTTGTTGCAGTTGATTACTCCAATGGTTACGACCAGGGAGAAGTTGTCGCTGAGTACTACCTGGAAGGCGACGTTTCCGACGTTCGCGTGAGCTCTAAGGGTTTGGTCGCGGCCTCCGTTTTTGATCGTGACACCCGCGAGGGCAAGGTCGAGTTTTTCAACTACGAAGCCGGCGAACTGATCAGCCGTGGTTCTGTTGACGTCGGCTTCCAGCCCGACCAGCTGTCCTTCACGAAGAAAGGCCACAAACTGGTCACTGCTGATGAGGGAGAGCCTCTCGATTTCTACGGCTCTGATGAGGCCGGTCAGAACCCTCCTGGAAGTATTTCAATCATCGATATTAATAACAAGAAACCTGCTAAGTCTGACGTTAATATCCTCTACTTCACGAAGAACAACAGCTACTACGAGAACAACGGCGTTCGGATGTACGGCCCTGAGAAATCAGGCAATAACAAGTTTGCACGGATCGACCTCGAGCCTGAGTACGTCGGTATCACCGGCAACAAGACAGCTCTCGTGGCGTTGCAGGAGAACAACGCTTTGGCTGAAGTCAATCTGAAGAAAGGAAAAATCACCGGCGTTTTCGGCCTTGGCTACAAGGATTGGTCAGGTATCCCCTTTGATACCACCGATAAGGACGATGGATACAATCCCTCTGTTAAAGAGGGCGTAACCAGTGCACGGATGCCTGACGGCATCGATACCTTCAAAACCAAGCTTGGTGGTAAGAAGCAGATTTTGTTCATCTCCCCCAATGAGGGTGATGGCCGCGTCCGTCCGGATGATGTGAACTTCGAGGCTGAGGCCGCTGGAGTTTATTCCTACGGAACAAACTCCACCGGTGCTGAGATCGATTCCTTTGTTGATCCCCTAAACCTGATCGAAACGATCTACATCTACGACCAAGCGGGCGTTGGCTCCGAGGGAGATTTCGAAGCTGAAGAAGGTGATGAATTCTTTATCACTAAGAAGTACGGTGTCAGCTCGGACGATGAGTTCTGGTCTGATGAAGTTCGTGCCAAGGATTTGGAGGACTTCGGTGATGTCAGCAACTACGACTCACAGATCATTGCTGAGGGACGCCTGAAAACCCTGGCTGATCAGAACGATCCTGTTACCGGCAACATGGTCGGTTTCGGCGGCCGTGGCTTCTCCATTCACAATAATGAAGGTGAAGTCGTCTACGACTCCGGCAACCTCACCGAAGAAATTGCTGCTGAACTCGGCTACTATCCCGACGGCCGCAGCGATGACAAGGGTACCGAGCCTGAAACCGTTGAGTACTTCTCCTTCGGCAAGAAGAAGAACAAGCGTCACTACATCGCTGTTGCGCTGGAGCGTTGCTACAACAACGGCGACGAAGATGAGCTCGGAACGATTGTTCCCATCTTTGAGGTTGTTGACATCAATGCGGCAGACAACGATGACCGCGTTAAGCACGTGGCCACTCTCCAATCTCCCGAATCCCTCTCCCCAGAGGGTCTGCTCTTCGTCAACGATTCGAAGACCAGTGGTCACATGTTTGTGACCAACGAGGTGTCCCGCACTCTGGACACCTACGCCATCAGTCAGGCTGATCTGGGCTGATCAAATAGAGCGAATCTCTTCAACCCCTTGCATCAGCAAGGGGTTTTTTTATGCATAATAATTTCTATGACTAGAGTTAGATAAACGTGTAAAGCTGCTGGCTACTTTTACGAATTGATCCTCGTAATGCGCAAGACAGCATTGTGTGCTCCGTGCAACAAGGACTGAAGGATCCTGCGAAAATTTCATCTAATTATTAGTTTGAGATTTATTCTTAAATCATGGCTTTTCAGCTTCAGCTGATTCACAGCTCTGACAACGAGTCCAACTTCAAGGATGTCAATACACTTGAGGACAAGGTTGTTAATTACGCAGCCATCACTGATGGCTTGCAGGATGAAGCTGCAGCGCAGGGTTGGGCCAGCCTTCATGTCACCGCTGGAGACCACACCCTTCCTCATCTCTTTTATTCTGCTAGTGAAACTACAGAAGGTAAGCCTGGCTTAGCGGATATCAAAATTTTCAATGCCATGGGCGTGAAGGCCAATGGCATTGGTAACCATGAGATGGATGGGAACATCGGTGAGTTCATCGACATGGTGAATGCATCGGAGTACGTCCATTTGTCCGCCAACCTCGACTTCAGCTCCGTTGTTGATACGGACGGCAATGCCGCTCCTTTCGTGAGCTACGCCGCCGGTGAGCCCGCTCAAAGCGTTGAAGACTTGGCAGGCAAGATTGCACCCTCCGCCTATATCGAAATCGACGGTGAGCAGATTGGTTTGATCGGCCGTTCACCCAGTGAAATGTTCTCCCTGGTCGCCGATGGCAACCTGCCCGGTCTGGACTACATCGGTGGCACCAGTGGTGAGGGAACGGCTCGGGAACCAGTGCTTGAGCCGCTCCCCCTGATTCAGGCGGAGATCGATCGCCTCACCAATCAAGGTGTCAATAAAATCATCTTCATTGATCACGCTCAGGACTACACCAATCAATCCGTTCTTCCTGCGGAATTGGATGGTGTCGATGTGATCATCCAGGCCGGCATGACCGGTTACATGTCCGCTGACACCCCCAGCGGTCCGTTCAACCTGCTGCGTACCGAAGAAGCAGGCAATCCGATCACGCACAACTACCCTCTGCAGTCGGCTGATTCCGAGGGCAACACCGTTCTGATCACCAACACCGAGCAGATCTGGCGCTATGTGGGCCACCTGGTGGTGAACTTCGACGACAACGGTGAGATCACCAGCTACGACGCCGACAACAGCGGCCCTGTGCCCACGAACGATGAGGGTTTAGTCGCTCTCCGTGCCTGGACCTCCGGCGATGCAGTGGCTGATCCCGTTGTGGTGAGCACCTATGAAGCTCTGCTGGCAACAGATGAGCTGCAGGCCGCCTTCGCCGAAGTCGGCACCACCACCGACAGCCTCAATGGCGTTCGCGCTGATATCCGCAGTCGCTAAACCAACCTGGGTCGCCTCGCTGCTGATTCAACGCTCTGGTATGCCAACGAGTACCTCGAAGAAATCGGTGAAACGAAACGCGCTGATATCGCCCTGAAAAACGGTGGCGGTATTCGCGACACCATCGCCGGTCTTTCCCCGATTACCCAGCTGCAGGTGAACGCCGCTCTGGCGTTCGATAACCAACTCACCATCATGGATCTCACCGGCGCTGAGTTCCTGGCCATTGTTGAAAACGGCGTCAGCCGGGCTCCCGCCCTGGATGGACGGTTCCCTCATTTCGCCGGCGTTGAGCTGGAGTTCGTCACCTATCGGCCTGGTGTTGAAGAGGCGCTTTCTCTCAGTGAAACCAGCCGCGTGGCCAACCTCACGGTGACCCGGGATGACGGCAGCACCGTTGAGCTCGTCGAGGACTTCGCAGTTAACCAGACAGCACTGGAGGAAACCTTCACCCTGGCCACGAACAACTACCAGGCTGGTGGTGGTGATGGCTATCAGGCCTTTGTTCCGCTTCAGGACAAGATCGAGACCGTCATTGGTGAGCAGGAAATTCTGGCGACTTACATCGCTGAGGAACTCGGTGGCGTTGTCGACATCAAGGACGCTGACGTCATTGCTTCCCCCCGCTCTGTTCTGCTCCGTCCCAGCCAGTCCGATCTCGTGGACCCCGCTGATGAAATCATGGGTACGCGCGGCAATGACCAACTCGTAGCTACACGTACTGGCAGCGCACTTCAAGGTCTCCGCGGTGACGACATGCTGAAGGGCCGGAAAGCTGATGACCTGCTCGATGGCGGTTTCGGTTATGACAAGCTGCGCAGGCGCGGCGGCGCCGATGTTTATGCCGGCTCAGCTGGCAAGGATAAAATCATGGGCTTCAGTTTTGAAGAGGGTGACGTGATCGCCATCGATGAGTCGACCGGCTTTGAAGTGTCCCAGCCCAGCAACCCTGAGCGGAGCATCAAAATCATTCACGACGCCGGTACGATTCTCGTTAAAGGCATCACCGCTGATCAGGCGATTGACCTTCAGAATGCAATTCAGATCACGGTCTGATTAACAGCGTTCAATGATTTCTGCCCCCTTTTAGAAGGGGGCTTTTTTCATGACTTCAATAGCTCTAGGAGTTGAGCTTCGTCGAGGATTATTACTCCCAGACTCTCAGCTTTGGTCAACTTGCTGCCGGCTGCGTCCCCCGCCACCAGGTAATCGGTTTTCTTGCTGACGCTGCCGCTCACCTTGCCGCCGGCGGCTTCAATCAGGGCCTTGGCCTCACTCCGGCTGAGGCTGGGCAGGGTGCCGGTGAGCACCAAGGTCTTGCCCTGCAGCACGGCGCTGCTGGCGTCTTCGCTTCTGACCTGAGCCGTCTGTTCCGTTGCGGATGCTTCCAGCGACAGGCCGACCGCCCTCAGCTCCTCCAGCAGAGCCAGGTTGGCGGGGTTGGCGTGCCATTGCTGCAGGCTGCTGCTGATTTCTGGGCCGATGCCGTGCAGCGCGGCGATGCTTTCCGGCTCAGCGGCCACCAGGCTGGCGCTGCTGGGGTAGGCCGCTGCAAGAGCTTTGGCATTCACCTCACCGATGTGGCGGATCCCCAGGCCGTAGAGCTGCCGGTGCCAGGGCTGTTGTTTGGATTGCTCGAGGGCGGCCACCAGGTTGGCGGCGGATTTCTCGCCCATCCGCTCCAGGCTGCTCAGCAGGGCTGCATCCAGGCGGTAAAGGTCGGCGATCGAGCGCACCAGACCGCGCTCCACCAGCTGTTCGATCAACTTGCTGCCGAGTCCGTCCACATCCAGGGCACCTTTGCTGACCCAGTGGCGCAAACCACCCCGCAGGATCGCCGGGCAGCTGCTGTTGATGCAGCGGGTGGCGGCTTCGCTGTCGTCGCGTATCAGGGTGGAACCGCATTCGGGACAGTGGTCCGGCAGGTCCAGGGGAACGGCTCCTTCGGGCCGCAGTTCCGCCAGCACCCGCACCACCTCAGGAATGATCTCCCCGGCTTTGCGCACCACCACGGTGTCACCGAGGTGCAGGTCCAGTTCGGCGATGCGGTCGGCGTTGTGCAGGGTGGCGCGGCTGACGCTGGTGCCCGCCAGGGCCACCGGCTCGAATTCAGCCACGGGTGTGACGGCGCCGGTGCGGCCCACCTGCACCACCAGCTTCAACAGCTTGCTGGGGGCTTCCTCCGCTGGATACTTCAGCGCAATGGCCCAGCGCGGCGCCTTCTGGGTGGTGCCCGCCTCATCCTGCAGGCGCAGATCGTCGAGTTTCACCACCACACCGTCAGTGGCGTAGGGCAATTGGTGGCGCTGCTGTTCCCAGCGGTCGCAGAAGCGTTCGATGCCGTTCAGGTCATCGCAGAGCTCGCGGTTGGGATTGACGCGGAATCCCGCCTGCTCCAGCCACTGCAGCACCTGCCATTGGTTTGCGGGTGAGAGCCCATCGGGCAGATGCAGGGTGTACGCAAAGAAATCGAGTCGCCGGGCAGCCACCACCTTGGGATCCAGTTGCCGCAAGGTGCCGGCGCAGGCGTTGCGGGGATTGGCGAACAGGGCCTCGCCGCGGGCGGCGCGTTCGGTGTTGATCGCTGCAAAGGTGTCATCGGGGATGAAGGCTTCGCCGCGCACCTCCACCCACTCCGGCGGATCGTTGATCTGGAGCCGCAGCGGGATGGAACTGATGGTGCGCACATTGGCGGTGATCTCCTCACCGCTGCTGCCATCACCGCGGGTGGCCGCCCGCTCCAGCACCCCCTGGTGGTAGCTCAGGGCCAGGGCATTGCCGTCAATCTTGAGTTCTCCCACCAGGGGTAAAGCGCTGTCTTCAGAGCGATCCAGCAGCTTGAGCAGGCGTTGATGCCAGGCCTTCAGTTCCTCTTGATCAAAGGCGTTATCGAGGCTTTGCAGCGGGATCCGGTGCTCGACGCTGTGGAAGCCCGTCGCCGGAGGGCCTCCCACCCGTTGGGTGGGACTGTCGGCAGTGAGCAGGCTCGGATCGGCCTGCTCCAGCTGTTGCAGCTCCCGGTACAGCCGGTCGTAGACCGTGTCCTCCATGACCGGGACATCGAGGACGTAATAGGCGTGGGCAGCTCGGTTGAGCAGGGACCGCAGTTCCGCGGCCCGCTGCTGTTGCTCAGCCATTGATGCGGTTGATGCGGGCGATGCGCCAGTTGTCGTCCACCTTGCTGAAGGTGAAGTCCAGGGGCAGTTCGTCGTCGTTCTCCGCCTTGAGTTTCACCGTGAGGATCATGTCACCCTCCTGGATGCGGGGCCGACCGGATTTGAGGTTGCGGAACTTGTTCAGTTTCAGGTCCGCCAGGAAGCGGATGAACTGCTGGCGGTTCACGTGCTGGCGGTAGGCCTTGGTGGTGAGCAGGTAGGCGGCATCGATGCGCCCGGCCGCCACTTGGGTGAAGAACTGCTTGATCAGTGGGTTGATGCCGCGGGCGCTGAGCACCAGCTTCACCGCGGTGTAAGTCCAGTAGAGGAGCAGGGCACCACCACCTGCCAGCAGTGACTTGACGCCCACCTCGCGGATTAGACCCAGTTCCATCGCCTGCCTTCAAAGCAGCGACGAGTCTGACTGACCGAGGCAGGATGATGCTGCATCGCTGCAACCCACCCGAACGTGCCGTTGCTGCCGTTGCTGCCGATCTTTCATCGTCTGAACCGTCAGCATTTCGACGGTGTTCTTGCGCGGGACGGGTCACCGCTGAGTTCTGTGCGCTGGAGTGACGCCCGCATGAGCCGGACCGCTGGTCTGTATCGCCGTGGCCCTGGAATCGGGGAGGGAAGGGGCAGCGAGATCGTGCTGTCGAAGCCGTTGCTGGAACCTTTGCCGCAGGAGGCCACGGAAAGCACCCTCTGCCACGAAATGATTCATGCCTGGGTGGATCTGGTGCTGAGGAAACGGGAGAGCCACGGTCCACGCTTTCGGGCACAGATGGACGCGATCAATGCCGCTCAGAGCCGGTTTCAGGTGAGCGTGCGCCACCACTACCCCGTTCCGGTGAAACCCCCGCGCTGGTGGGCGGTCTGTCCCAGTTGCGGTACCCGCTACCCCTACCGTCGCCGCATCAGCAACGCCGCCTGCCGCAGGTGCTGTGATCAGCATCACGGTGGGCGCTGGCACCACAGCTGCGTGCTGCAGTTCGAATCTGCGGTCTGAGATGGAGGTGTTTCTTCTGTCGCTGGAACTTGGTGGTTTCACCATCGCTCTGATCGGACTGCGACGGGAGCATTGGTTGCGCCGTCGGCGTCGGTAACGTCGGGGAATGGAAGATCGCAGAGACCGCCGACTGGACACCTGGATCGAGACCGGTCGTCAGTTTGTCGACGGCGTTTCAGGACGTCGCCCCGGTCAGCGCCGCAGCAGTTTTGATCTGGATTCCGTCGGCCGCTGGGTGGGCGACAAGGTTGAGTGGCTGTTGGAGGACGACGATGCCTGGCGGGAGCCCTGGCAGGAGAACGATCGACCGATGCGCAGCGGCAAACGTCCCCTTGAAGCCATTTCCCGTCGGGGCCGTCAGGTCGCATCGGCGCCCTCGGTCCCTGCGATGACGACCCCTGACCCAGGGTCCGTGGATGACTGGCCGGAGGACGACAGCTTCCGGGTGGACCGCTGGCAACGGACCCGCGGCCAGGTCACTCCCGCCGTTGACCCTCAACCGTCAGCCCCGCGGCGGTCGTTGCCCCGCTCCAGTCGTCGGCGTGACTGACGGAGGCTTCAGCAGGCCGAGGCACTGCGGCTGGCCTGACGATGGTGGCGGCTGACGCGATAGCTGCAGCCGCGCACCTCCAACTGCTGGTTCACCTCCTCCACAAGTTCGCTGGGCATTTCTTCGGCCATCTGGTCCGGGGTGGCGGAGATGGAAGGAGAGCCCAGCTGCATGGCTTCCAGCAGCTGGGTCCATTGTTCGACTTGCACGTTGCGGCTCATCGGGGCGTAGCCCATGTTTTCCAGTAGCTCCGAACAGATCGCGCGGCTCCAGAACACCGTGCGGCCCTGGCCATGGGTGCCGGCGCAGCTGGCGGCTTCGGCTTCAAGAGCCGCAGGGGTGGGGCGTCCGCGTCGATCGCGCCAACCTTGCTGCTCAAGGATGCGACCGCAGTGGATGGCTGAAATGCCGTAGATCCGACCGAGGTCGGTGAGGCTGAGCCAGGGGTTGAGGGCAGCCATGACACGGTGAACCGATGTGTCCACATATTCCTCGGTGCACATGTAAAGGCAAGTTGTCAAGAGCAAATCCCAACAATCTCGCAGAATTGTTCATGAACTTTGTTGAAGCTCCTGGCGCAAGGTCGGTCCCAGCCAGGTTTCCAGCTGCGGGCTGAACACCTCACGGATCACCGTGAGCGCTGCGCCGCTGCGGAAAAAGCGGTAGTGCCGGCTCCAGAAGGGCCCGCGGTGGCCGAAGGTGTGCTCCAGCCAGTCCGCCTGCACCAGCGCCAGGCCATCGACTTCGCGGAACAGTTCGGAGCGCCCTTGGGTGAGGCTTTTCCAGATCGGCAGGTTGCGGTCCCGCAGATGCAGCTCAGCTTCCGCCTGATTCCACCAGCTCTCCGCCCAGGCCAGGGGCTGGCCGCCACAGGTGAGCCACACCTGGCGTCGCAGCAAGGGCCCTTGCAGCTCAGCCACCTCGGCCGGTGCTTCCGCCGGCAGACCGGCTTCCGGTTCCATGGCGATCAGGTCCACGGCCACCGGCTCACCGGTGAGAAGCCTGAGATGACGGGTGGGACTGCCGTCCCCCAGCAGCATCAGTCGCCAGGCCCCCGGTAGCTGCCGGGGGCCCTCGCCACTCAGCACCGCGTCGGTGGGGGCCTGCCAGAGCTGATGGGGGGAGGGCAGCAGCGGAGTGGATGAATTCAGAACAGCCCCCCGACGGAGAGGGTTCGCTGCTGGCCGTGCTGACTGATCACCGCGCCGCCACTGCTGATGGAGTCCAACCGCCAGCCGCTGCTGCCGATTGATTCACCGATGCCTGCGGAGAGAGATGTTGTGCCCAGCTGGAAGATGGCGGAGCTGTTGCCGCCAGGACCCTGTACCACCCCGGTGAGTTGCGGCATTGGGGTCAGGGTTGGAATCGGCAGCAGCTCCGGGGCTGCAGGTGAGAGGGCGAGTCCAAGGCTGCTGGGGGGTGCGGGTGGTTCGAGGCTGGCCATCCACTCCGGTTCCGGCTCAGCAGGGGTGCTGGCCTCTGCCTGCAGGCGCTCAAGCATCAGCAGGTTGCGTTCCTGATCCAGCTGGCTGCGGGACTGCAGCAGGCTGCTGATCAGCCAGCCGATGTTGACGGCACCGGCCACAGCGATGCCGCTGACGATCAGCAACAACCAGGGGGTAGTGGTGGTCGCCGCTGGTGCTGGTGGTGTCGGCGGTGGTGGTTCGTGCACATCCACGTCCACCGGAATGAGGTGGTTGGGCCGCGAGGAATTCAGTGCGTCCTGGTCGAACACCTTGTCCATCACCTGCTCTGCCCGCAGGTTCCAGTAGGCACGGGAAGTGGGAAGCCGGACGGCCAAGGCGGACCTGCAGGGTCTCAACGCTATCGAGCTTCTGCAGGGGGGGCGAGGGCCTGGCGCTGACGCAGTTCCAGCCACATCAGCAGGGCGGTGATGTCCGCCTGGCTGACGCCGGGGATGCGGCTGGCCTGCCCCAGGGTGCCGGGTTGAATCGCCGTGAGCTTTTCGCGGGCTTCGTTGGAGAGGGTGCCGATGCCGGCGTAGTCCAGATCGGCCGGCAGCTTGCGCTGGCTCTGGCGTTTCACCTGATCGATCTGCTGCTGCTGCCGTTGCAGGTAGCCGCTGTATTTGATGTCGATCTCCGCCCCTTCTCGCACCTGCAGGGGCAGATCGGCATCGGCCAGGCCATGGCGCACCAGATCGGCGGCGTGCATGCCGGGTCGGCGCAGCAGGTCGGCCAGGGTGATTGAGCCTTTGATCGCCGCACCGGTTTCTTGCTCCACCGTCGGGGCCACCGGATCGCTCACCTTGAGCCGCACGGTTTCCAGCCGATGCTTCTCGGTGTCCATCGCCTGGAGTTTGTCCTCGAACAGCTGCCAGCGGCGGTCGTCGATCAGGCCCAGCTCACGGCCCAACGGCGTCAGGCGGCGGTCGGCGTTGTCGCCGCGGAGGATCAGGCGGTATTCGCTGCGGCTGGTGAGCACCCGGTAGGGCTCACGCAGGTCTTTGCTCACCAGATCGTCGATCATCGTGCCGATGTAGCTGCCCTCCCGGGGGAAGTGCACCGGCTCCTGACCGCCGATCAGCCGGGCAGCATTGACGCCGGCCACTAGGCCCTGCGCGGCGGCTTCTTCATAGCCCGTGGTGCCGTTGAGCTGGCCAGCGCTGAACAGGCCGCGCACCCGCTTGGTTTCCAGGGAGGGCTTGAGTTGGGTGGCAGGCAAGTAGTCGTAATCCACCGAATAGGCCGGTCGCAGCATCACGGCGTGCTCCAGGCCCGGCAGGCTGCGCAGCAATTGCAGCTGGATCGGTTCCGGCAGGCCGGTGGAGAAGCCCTGCACGTAGATCTCTGGGGTGTCGCGTCCCTCCGGCTCAAGAAAGATCTGGTGGCTGTCCTTGTCCGCGAAGCGAACGATCTTGTCTTCGATTGAGGGGCAGTAGCGCGGGCCCTTGCTGTCGATCACGCCGCCGTAGATGGCGGTGAGGTGCAGGTTGTCGCGGATCAGCTGATGGGTTTCCGCGGTGGTGCGGGTGATGTGGCAGCTCATCTGCTCACCGCTCACCCAGGCGGCCGGGTCAAAGGAGAAGAAGCGATCGGCCGCATCGCTGGGCTGCTCCTTCAGTTGATCGAGGGCGATGCTGCGCCGGTCCACGCGGGCGGGGGTGCCGGTTTTGAGCCGGTCGGTCTGGAAGCCGAGTTGCTGCAGCGCTTCGGTGAGGCCTTCAGCGGCCTGCTCTCCGGCGCGGCCTGCGGCCATCGATTGATGCCCCACCCAGATGCGGCCCCCCAGGAAGGTGCCGGCGGTAAGGATCACCGCTTCAGCGCCATAGACGCTGCCGAAATAGGTGCGGATGCCGCTGATGCGTTGCTGGTCGCCTTCACCGGTGGTTTCCAGCCCGGTCACCATCGCCTCGCGCAGGGCGAGGTTGGGGGTGTGCTGCAGCAGCTGCAGCATCTGGCGGGAATAGAGGCGCTTGTCGGTCTGGGCGCGCAGGGCCCACACCGCCGGGCCGCGGCTGGCGTTGAGGATCCGCTTCTGGATGGCGGTGGCATCGGCCAGGCGCCCGATCACCCCACCGAGGGCATCCACTTCATGGACGAGCTGGCTTTTGGCGGGGCCGCCGACGGCGGGGTTGCAGGGCTGCCAGGCGATTCGGTCGAGGTTGAGGGTGAACAGGGCCGTGTTCAGGCCCAGCCGGGCGGCTGTGATCGCCGCTTCACAACCGGCATGGCCGCCGCCGACCACGATCACGTCAAAGGATTCGGTGGGGGCAGCGGAGACGCTCATGGCTTCATTATCTGAGTTGGCTCAGGCCGCCAGGTTGCGGAAACGGGTGAACTGCGGCTCGAACAGCAGCTTCACCGTGCCCACCGGACCGTTGCGGTGCTTGGTCACGATCACTTCGGTGATGCCCCGGTCCGGTGTTTCCGGGTTGTAGTACTCGTCGCGGTAGATCATCAGCACCAGGTCAGCGTCCTGCTCGATCGAGCCCGATTCCCGCAGATCGCTCAGCATCGGCCGTTTGTTGCTGCGGGATTCCACGCCACGGCTGAGCTGGGAGAGGGCGATCACCGGCACGTTGAGTTCCCGCGCCATCTGCTTCAGGCCCCGGGTGATGCGCGACAGCTCCTGCACCCTGTTGTCGGAACCCGAGCCCTCCATCAGCTGCAGATAGTCGATCATCACCAGTCCCAGCTCCTTGCCCTGTTCGGCCATCAGCCGCCGGCAGAGCGAACGCATCTCCAGCACACCGGAGTTGGGTTTGTCGTCGATGAAGATCGGCAGTTGCCCCAGGCTGTTGATGCCCTGGCCCAGCAGCGGCCATTCCTCCTGCTGCAGGCGGCCAGTGCGCAGCCGCCCCGCTTCGATGCCCACCTCCATCGAGAGCAGGCGGTAGGTGAGCTGTTCCTTGCTCATCTCCAGGGAGAACAGGCACACCGGCAGGTCGTGCAGCTGGGCCACGTTCTTGGCCAGGTTCAGCACGATCGAGGTTTTGCCCATGGCCGGGCGGCCGGCCACGATGATCAGGTCGCTGCGCTGCAGGCCCTGGGTCATCGCATCCAGGTCGTAGAAGTTCACCGGGATACCGGCCACCGAGGTGCCCAGGGAGCGGCTTTCGATCTCCTCAAAAGTCTGGGTGAGGATTTCGGCGGTGGGGGTGAGCCCTTTGGAGGGTTTCTCCTGGCTGATGGCGAAGATCTTCTGTTCGGCCTGATCCAGCACCTGCTCCATCGGCAGGCCCTGGTCGAAGCCCAGCTGGATCACTTCGTTGCCGGAGCGGATCAGCTGGCGGCGCAGGAACTTGTCCATCACCAGCCTCGCCACCTGCTCGATCGAGGCGGTGGACGGCACCCGTTCCACCAGCTCCACCAGCCGGTTGTTGCCGCCCACCTTCTCCAGAGAGCCCGTATCCGCCAGCCAGGCACTCATTGCCGTCAGGTCGGTCGGTTTGCCCTGGCTGTGCAGCATCAGGGCGGTGCGGAAGATCTCACGGTGGGCGTTCAGATAAAATGCTTCCGGCTGCAGCACATCCGCCACCCGGCCAATGGCATCGGGATCCAGCAGGATGCCGCCCAATACCGCTTCCTCCGCCTCAAGGTTTTGTGGCGGGACGGAATCGGGGAGGGCTTCGAAGCTCGGTTCCTGATCGCGGCGGTTTGAGCGAAAACCCCGGGGTCCCCCGTCGGCGTTGTCGCCGCTATCGCTGAGGGGGACGCTCACCATGGCCGTTGGCCGTCACAATCGGGTCTCTCACTCTGGCTCAGTTGAGCCGCTTTGCCAGGGGTCAGTAGCTGACCACTTCCAGGTTGATCTCGGCCGTGACCTCGCTGTGCAGCTTCACCGTGACGGTGTACTTGCCGGTGCGATGGATTTCGGGCACCAAGATGTCGCGGCGGTCGATCACCTTCTTGGTGGCGTCCTGGATGGCTTCTGCCACATCGCCGTTGGTCACGGTGCCGAACAGCACGTTGTCCTCACCGGTCTGCTTCTTGACTGTGAAACTACCGATGGTGGCCAGAGCAGTCTGGAAGTCGAGGGCTGCCTGCTTCAGAGCTGCTTGGCGTTCGGCTTCCTTGGCGCGGCGGTGCTCCACCTGCTTCATCACCGCAGGCGTCACCGGGACAGCCTTGCCAAAGGGAAGCAGGAAGTTGCGGGCGTAACCGGGGGCGACCTCCACCAGGTCTCCGTCCCTGCCGAGGCTGAGGACGTCCTCATTCAGAACGACTTGTACACGCTTGGGCATGGAACCTGGGGGCGGACGTTATCTGTGCGATCGACCACGTTACGACGTGGCCTGATCGGAGGAATTTGAGGGGATCAGGAGGCCCCAGGCACGTAGCGAGCCGTCCTGACACGGCTTGCCAAGCCAAGGCGCTTGAGCAGGCGCACGTGCTGCCAGGTGAGATCGAACTCGAACCAACGCAGACCATGGCGCGCACTGGCGGGATGGGCGTGGTGGTTGTTGTGCCAGCCCTCACCGAAGGAGAGCAGTGCCACCCACCAGCAGTTGCGGGAAAGATCAGGGCAATCGAAATTGCGATAGCCGAAGGCATGGGTGGCGGAATTCACCAGCCAGGTCACGTGATACACGACCACCAGTCGCAGGGGGATGGCCCAGAGCACCAGTCCCACGCCGCCACCGCTCACCTGTGCTGCTTCTCCGATCCAGTACAGACCAAGTCCAAGGGGGATCTGCAGCAGGAGGAACCAGCGGTCGAGCCAGCGATAGAAGGGATCACACTGCAGATCACCGGCGTAGCGGTCGAGTTCCTTCAGGGCAGGGATGTCGTGCAGCATCCATTCGCTGTGGCTCCACCACAAGCCGCGACCGGCATCGTGGTGATCTGAGGGTTGATCGGAGAAGCGGTGGTGGTGGCGGTGCAGGCCAACCCACTCGATCGGACCGCTCTGGCAGGCCAGCGTGCCCATGATCACCAGCACGCGCTCCACCCAGACCGGAACCACCAGGCTGCGATGGGCCACTAGACGGTGCAGACCCAGGGTGACGCCAAGAACGGTCACCCAATACAGCACTCCGAAGGCCACCAGGCCCTGCCAGCTCCAGAACCGCGGCAGCAGAGCCACGGTGGCCAGCACGTGCATCACCACCATGAAACTGGTGGTGCCCATCTTGAGCTTGCGCTGACGGGCCGGCAGGGGACCGCGGGGCGCTTGCACCGCTGCCCGTTGCCGAAGCTCGCGGGTGTCAGCTGTTTGCGAGAAAACCAACAGGAAGACTCCAGGGGTTGACGAGGCCGCTCAGACCAGAAAGCCGAGGAGCGGTTGGTGCCATTGATGACCGAAATCTAAAGGAGTTGAGCCCATAACCCGTGGTCGGGAGGGCATGCTGCAGATCTGGACTCTGATGTCGCATCGTGACGAGTGGTGAAGGAAGCGCTGCCGCTAGGGACTTTGTGGCGTCCGTTGCCAGAGGTCTGCAGCCCCTCGCTGCCGTGCGCACGGAGCAGGTTCAACAGCGGTTGGAGCGCGTGCTGGCTGCCCTGGCCGCTGAACGGGTGGGGACTCAGCATTTCGCATCCCTGACCGGTTACGGCCACGGGGATCAGGGGCGTGAAGTGGTGGACCGGGTGTTTGCACGGGTCTTGGGTGCAGAAGCGGCTGCTGTGCGCATGCAGTTCGTCAGCGGCACCCATGCCATTGCGGCGGCCCTGTTTGGGGTGCTGCGGCCCGGCGACCGTTTGCTGTCCATCACCGGGCGTCCCTACGACACGCTGGAAGAGGTGATCGGCCTGCGGGATCCAGGCCAGGGTTCCCTGGCGGAGTTCGGCGTCAGCTACGACGAGATTGAACTGCAGGCCGATGGCTCAGTGGACACCACAACTGTTGAGCAGGCCCTGGAGCGCCCTTGCCGGATGGTGTTGATCCAGCGCAGCTGCGGTTACAGCTGGCGACCATCGATTCCCGTGGCGGAGATCGGACGCCTCGGTGAGCTCATCCATGGCCGGCAACCGGAGTGCGTCGTGTTCGTCGACAACTGCTACGGCGAATTGGTGCAGGAGCAGGAGCCAACGCAGGTGGGGGCGGATCTGATCGCTGGCTCGCTGATCAAAAACCTGGGGGGAACAATCGCGCCCACAGGGGGCTATGTCGCTGGACGGGCCTCCCTGGTGGAGCAGGCCTGCTGCCGGCTCACGGCACCGGGCATCGGTCGCGAAGGGGGGACGGGTTTTGACCTGCAGCGGCTGGTGTTGCAGGGATTGTTTCTGGCGCCGCAGATGGTGGCGGAGGCCCTGATCGGAGCTGATCTGGTGGCTGGTGTGTTCCAACGGCTGGGTTTTGCGGTGAATCCAGCGCCCGGGGCCGACCGCAGTGATCTGATCCAGGCGGTTCGGCTCGGTTCCCCTGAAGCGCTCAAGCTGGTTTGTCGCGCTTTTCAGGCCTGTTCACCGGTCGGCGCTTATCTGGATCCCGTTCCCGCGTCGATGCCGGGCTATGCCAGTGACCTGGTGATGGCCGGTGGCACCTTCATCGATGGCTCCACCAGCGAGTTTTCGGCCGATGCACCCCTGAGGGAGCCCTACAACCTTTATGTGCAGGGCGGCACCCACCGCGCCCACGTGCAGCTGGCGCTGACCCGGGCACTTGCGGTGCTGGATGCAGCGGGGTTGATCGATCTCCCGCAGACTGGGTGAAGACATCTGGATCTGCCGTCGATGGCGTTCGAGTTCCCCGCTTCCTTTCGCTTCGCTGATAGCCACGAGTACGCCAATGCCGATGGGGAGCTTGTGCGAGTGGGCATCAGTGCCTTTGCTGTGGATCAGCTGGGGGACATCGTGTTTGTGGATCTTCCTCAAGTGGGGGACAGCCTGGACAAGGGCGCCACGTTTGGATCGGTGGAATCCGTGAAGGCTGTGGAAGACATGTATGCACCGGTGGCCGGCGAGGTGGTGCAACGCAATGAGGCGGTGCTCGCCAGTCCCGAGGAGTTGCAGAACGACCCCCATGGGGAAGGTTGGTTGCTGGTGCTGCGGCCCAGCGATCCCTCCCAGCTCGAGGCCCTCATGGATGCCAGCACCTACGGCACCAAGGTGAACGCAAGCTGACATCGGGCGGCGGTCACCCTTCTTTACGATCGGCGAACTCAACTGCGTCCGCCTTGGTGACCTCCCCCTTCCTGCAGCGTCACGTCGGCCCGAGCGACGCGGAGCAGCAGCGGATGCTCAGCGACTTGGGGTTCGCCGATATGGCGGCCTTTTTGGCTGATGTGGTGCCGGCGGACATCCTTGATGACACCCCGCCGCGGGACGTGCTTCCTCCATGTTGTGGGGAGGCCGAAGCGTTGGCCCATCTGCGGGAGATTGCCGCTGCCAACGATTCCCGCCGCTCTTTGATCGGCCTGGGTTACTACGGCACGGCCACGCCGGCGTTGATCCAGCGGCACGTCTTTGAAAATCCGGCCTGGTACACCGCTTACACCCCCTATCAAGCGGAGATTGCCCAGGGGCGCCTCGAGGCTCTGCTCAATTTTCAGACCCTGATCAGCGAACTGACCGGTCTGCCCATCGCCAACGCCTCCCTGCTCGACGAGGCCACAGCGGCGGCGGAAGCAATGAGCCTGAGCTGCGGCCTCTGTCGACGGGCGGAGGCCAACCGCTTCCTGGTGGATGAGAACGTCCTCCCCCAGACCTGGGCTGTGCTGCAGACCCGTGCGGAACCCTTGGGGATCGTTCTGGAACGGGTGACGCCGCAACAGGCCAGCTTCGACCCCACCGTCTTCGGTGTGTTGCTGCAGTTGCCCGGTGCGGATGGTCAGGTCTGGGATCCGAGCGATGTGATCGCCCGTGCCCATGAGGCTGGGGCTCTGGTGACGGTGGCCATCGATCCCCTGGCTCAGACCCTGATCGCCCCCGTGGCGTCCTTCGGTGCGGACATCGCTGTGGGCAGTGCCCAGCGTTTCGGCGTGCCGATGGGTTTCGGGGGCCCGCATGCCGCCTTCTTTGCCACCAAAGATGCTTACAAGCGTCAGATCCCCGGCCGTCTGGTGGGTCAGTCCAAGGATTCGGCAGGCAATCCGGCCCTGCGGCTGGCTCTGCAGACCCGTGAACAGCACATCCGCCGCGACAAGGCCACCAGCAACATCTGCACAGCACAGGTGCTTCTTGCCGTGATGGCGTCCTTTTACGCCGTCCACCACGGCCCGGACGGTCTGATGGCGATCGCTCGCCGCATCGTGGGTCAGCGCCGTCAGCTTGAGCTGGTCCTGCAGAGCCTTGGCTTCGTCGTTCCGGAGGGCGAGCGCTTCGACACGGTCACCCTGACTTCACCCCTCTCTCCAGCTGTGCATCAAGCGGTTGGGGAAGCAGGTTTCAACCTGCGGGTGCTGCCGGATGGTGCGGATGCCACGGAGGCAACGGGATTCGGCATCGCCTTGGACGAATGCACCACAGCCGATGAACTGTCCAGATTGGCGGAGGCCTTGGCCGCCGCCGTTGGACAGGTTGCCCCTGCCCTGCCGCTGGTCTCCGTCAAGGAGCTTGACGGTGTACCCGAGCGAGACGCTGGCTGGCTCACGCAACCGGTGTTCCACAGCCACCGCAGTGAGACCGAATTGATGCGCTACATCCAGCGCCTGGTGAGTCGTGATCTCTCGTTGGTGCACGGGATGATCCCCCTCGGCAGCTGCACGATGAAGCTCAATGCGGCCGCAGAGCTGCTGCCGGTGAGCTGGCCCGCATTCGCCGGGCTGCACCCTTTCGCCCCCGCTCGGCAGGCTGCGGGCTATCAGCGGTTGGCCGAGCAGCTGGAGGCCTGGCTAGCAGCTCTCACGGGGTTTGCGGCGGTGTCCCTTCAGCCCAATGCCGGGTCCCAGGGGGAGTACGCCGGGCTGCTGGTGATCCGGGCCTGGCATCGCTCCAGAGGCGACGACCATCGCGATGTCTGCCTGATCCCCACCAGTGCCCATGGCACGAACCCCGCCAGTGCCGTGATGGCGGGTCTCAAGGTTGTGGCTGTGGCTTGCGACGCCGACGGAAATATCGATCAGCAGGATCTGGCTGCCCGTGCAGCGGAGCATGCCGACCGATTGGCGGCCCTGATGGTCACCTACCCCTCCACCCATGGCGTCTTCGAGACCGGCATTCGTGGGATTTGTGAGCTGGTGCATCGCCACGGTGGTCAGGTGTATCTCGATGGCGCCAACCTCAATGCTCAAGTTGGTTTGTGCCGTCCAGGCGCCTTCGGTGCCGATGTCTGCCATCTGAACCTGCACAAGACCTTCTGCATTCCCCACGGCGGTGGCGGACCCGGTGTTGGTCCTATCGGTGTGGCGGCCCATCTGGCTCCCTTCCTCCCCGGTCATCCCTTGCAGGCTTCGCCAGATCAAGCCATTGGGCCAGTGTCTGCAGCGGCTCTTGGCAGTGCGAGCATCCTGCCGATCAGCTGGATGTACCTGCGGATGATGGGGGCGGAGGCCCTGCGCCAGGCCACAGCGGTGGCGTTGCTGTCTGCCAACTATCTGGCCCTTCGCCTGGACCCGCACTACCCCGTGCTGTTCCGCGGTGCCACCGGACGTGTTGCCCATGAATGCATCCTTGATTTGCGTCCGTTGAAACGGGATGCCGGGATCGATGTGGATGACATCGCCAAACGATTGATGGATTACGGCTTCCACGCGCCGACGGTGAGTTGGCCTGTGGCCGGCACCGTGATGGTGGAGCCCACCGAAAGCGAAAGCCTGGTGGAATTGGATCGTTTTGCTGACGCCATGATTGCCATCCGCGATGAAATTCGGGAGATCGAATCAGGGGCTATTGATGCCAGCAATAACCCCTTGAAACAGGCTCCTCACACGATGGCTGCTGTCATCGCAGAGGACTGGGATCGTCCTTACAGCCGACAACAGGCTGCATTCCCGTTGCCTGATCAGCAGCAGAACAAGGTGTGGCCCGCGGTGGCTCGTATTGACAATGCCTATGGCGATCGCAACTTGATTTGCACGTGCCCAAGTGTTGAAGAGATTGCTGTGGCGGTTGCTGCTTAGGGGGCGACTTGCCAGTTCGGGCTGGTGCTTTTGCCCCCCGGCGTGTAAATTTTCACTGAAAACCGAAAAGATGATTTGGATTGACCAGTTGTTTGTTCAATTTCAGTCAAACTTTTCGGCAACTGATTCGTCTGTCGGGGGACACCATGGATCGGAGCGACATCAGCAAATCCGCAGGATCAGTACACGGTCCGGATCTGCCCCAACTGCCTGAAGGCCTGCAGTCGGCGCTGAACCGAGGCCATACCTTGCCAATCGAAGGAACCAATGTGCTGCGTGTGCCCTTCGGCGTGCGCCAGTCGCGTCGCCCTCGGCCAGAGCGACCCGACCATTGGGCCACCCTGGTGATTCCATTACAACCCCTGGGCGATCCCACGCCGCCACCTGCGGCGGCCTGATTCAGGCCACCCCGATCTCTGATCGTTCTTGCGACAGTCTCCAGTCCAATAGCGCTTTGACGTCGGCCAGCGAGCAGGTCGGCGTTCGAAATGGCAACAGCTGCATTGGACTGCGTTCCGGGCGTACCAGCCAGCTTTGATTGGTCTGAGGCAGCAGAAGGTAGCCGCGGTATCGCACCACGGCCTCATGGCTCATCGGGAATCCCATCGCTCTTGGGAGTCTGTTGTTGTGACCTTGTCATTTGAAGGCACCAGATCTGGTGTGGCTCGCATTGCCCGAATGTCTTTGGGATCAACGCCTCAAAGCCTGAAGCTGGGGCGCGATTCTGAAATTTGTCGTCGACGAGATCCTTTGCAAGACAACACATGTGACCTGTACGACGCGTAAACGTATCAAGCATTACTGCGTTGTCATTTGGGCATGAATCCACATGTGGCGGTTCAGGCCAGGCTGAACAACAAAAGATCGGTGTCGTCGGTCTGGCTCGTCAGGGTCCAATCCCGTTGGTTTCGTATTCCCAGGCCATCACCGCAATGGAGCGCATCAGGGGCATCGCCATCAATGCCTTCCAGCTGGACGGAGCCGTTGATCAGTTGCAGCCAAAGGGTGTCACCACTCTCCTCAGGCAAGATGAGCTCCTGCCCATGATTGGGTTGCGCCCGCCAGAGCCGTACCGGCCGGTCGATGGCCATGGCCCCCTGGCTCGGGTCTGGATTCAGAAGCGGTGTCCAGGCCTTGCCGACTTCGATGTGGCGTTGCTCGTAGGAGGGCTCAAGACCCTTGTGGACAGGTTCAATCCAGATCTGCAGAAGACGACAGAGCGACTCACCCTGGTTCATTTCACTGTGAACGATCCCCGTGCCAGCGCTCATGCGTTGCACTTCGCCAGCCCGCAGCACTTCGGCGTTGCCCATGGAGTCGTGGTGGTTGATCTGACCCTCCACCATCACCGTGATGATCTCCATATCCCGGTGCGGGTGCATGCCAAATCCTTGCCCTGCAGCAATGGTGTCGTCATTGATCACCAGCAGGGGGCCGAAGCCTGTCCAGGCAGGATCGAAGTGATTGGAGAATGAAAAGGTGTGCCAGGACTCCAGCCTGTCCCTCTGGCTGTGGAAGCGTTCAGCTGCGGGGCGGATCAGCAGGTTGGGTTGGGTCATCACAGCGTGAGCGGTTGGCGTTGCAGCAGACGCTTCACGACATCGTCGATGCTTTCGTCTTTGGCGGGTTTGCTGAAGTTGCTGAGGACCTGCCGGCCAATCACGTCTGCCCCCAGATGGGTGAGTTGGATCCGCATGGAAATCAGCACTTCCATGCCACCGCCTCCGGAGTGGGTGCCAATCGCGATGGGGCGGCCGTTGAACAGGCTGCGGAAATCGTCATCCAGCACGGAGAGCCAGGCAATGGCGTTGCTGAGTACCGGTGGGATTGAACCGTTGTATTCCGGTGCGCAGATCATCCAGCGGGGGGCAGCGTGCAGACGATCCTGCAGGCTGATGAGATCCGCTCCTGCCCCAACCGCCTGGGCCCGGGGGGTGTAAAGCGGAAGGCTCAGATCGGTGAGATCGATGAGCTCGGCCTGGGCTTGGCGTTGGCGGGCAGCGTTGACGCAGCGTTTGGCCAGCTTGAGGTTTTCGCCGTTGCTGGCGGCAACAACAATCAGATCCGGTGGCATCGAGAGGAAGACGATTCGAGGTGTTCGAACGATCCTGCAGTCATCGGCGCGGCTGCACAAGAACGCACGCGAAAGTGGGTTGGTGTCCGGACGGTGACCTTTGGACTATCAGAGAGGTTTTCAGCATGGAGAGCACCAGGGCGAGTGCAAGGCCGAGCTGGCTCTGAAGGTGATTCAGGGACGCTGGAAGGTACTCATCCTTCGAGAACTGGTGGATGGCATTCAGCGTTTCTCTGATTTGCAGCGGGCGATTGAGGGCGTCAGTCAGAAGGTGTTGACCTCTCAATTGCGTGATCTGGAGGCTGATGGCGTGGTGCATCGGACCATTCACCCCGAGGTCCCCCCGCGCGTGGATTACGCGCTGACGGACCTCGGGATCGAGCTATTGCCTGTGCTGGGTGGGCTGCTCACTTGGGGCGAGCGTCAGGCCGACTTCAATGCCGCCTCGCGGTAGGGATCAAAGCTCGCCTTGTGGGCTCTTCAAATCGGGCTCTCTCCTGCGACCGATTCGTTTATTTGTTAATGGCTTACTCTAATTTGCCTAATTTGGCACGGATCTGTAGTGTCTAGATATATAGTCGTGTTGTCTGTGGGCAACGGTTGACATGGCTCTTGACCTTGCGGGGCCTGCTTGGGTCGCAAGTTAAAAACATGGTCTCGGTGAGAATTCTGGCTAAGACGTATAGGCATTGAATTGTGCGGGAAAGATGTTGGTTGAGCCCCTTTTTATGCAGGCTGGTTACTCAGAGCTAATCCAAGGGGGAAGTGGGTCCGCTGTCGACGCGATGTTTTGGTCGTTTGTAGCGATGGTTTCTGCGGTGATATCTGCCTACTTCGGAGCCATCGTTCAGCCATCGAGAAGAGTGACGGCCATGATCTTGGCCTTTAGTTGTGGCTTACTGATTTCACTGTTGTGCTTTGATCTGATGAAGGTCGCACTCGACACAGGTGGAATTATTCCGGCTTTATCTGGTTTTTCACTAGGCCTTCTCAGCTATGTATTGTTAAACCGAATGGTCGCAGCAAGAGGCGTTGCTCGGCGTTGTTCTGCGGCTTGTGGTGGTATTGGCGCTCTAACATCATCTCAGCAGAAGGAAAAGGCTACTGCGATTGCGCTATTATTTGGTGCAGCTATTGATGGGATTCCAGAGTCAATTAGTATTGGCATTTCGCTTTTGGATAATCCACTTGTTAGCTTCTCGGTTGTTACAGCTGTCGCCGTAGCTAATATTCCTGAAGGAATGACGAGCGGAGCAGGTCTCGCGCGTTCCGGAATTGGCATTCGTCAGATCATCTTGACTTGGTCTGCTGTTGTGCTGGTTTGCGTTGTTTCTGCAGGTTTGGCTCATTCTCTGTTGGCGTCTGCTCCAAACTCAATCAAGGCAATGTTCACAGCATTCGCTGGTGGGGGCGTCCTAGCGATGACACTGCAAACCGTTATTCCTGAGGCTTATGAGGAAACCCAGGATGCAGTTAGCCTCCTCGGTGGTATCGGCTTTGCTCTGTCGTTCTGTGTTGTTGCGTTATTTCATTGAAATAACGCATGCCTTCGGGCAATGGCTTCAGGCTGGTTTCAATTCGGCCTCTCGATAAGGAATAAAGTTGGCCTTGTTTGCGCCGCAGATCGGGCATCGCCAATCGTCGGGAATTTGTTCAAAGGCAGTGCCAGGAGCGATGCCGGAGTCGGGATCGCCAGCCACAGGGTCATAGATCATTGAGCAGACCTTGCAGATCCATTTGCCCGGGATGGGCTGCTCGGCATGGCCTGCAGTTCCCTTGCCTTGGAGTGCATCGAGGGCAACGCCATAGGTTGCAGCGTGATGCTGTTCGATCGGGGTCAGAAGACCGAAATTCTTGGCAGCCGTTCGAAAAGTGCCGGCATGCTCTAAGGATTCGCGGCTTTGCTCAGCGAACTCTGCTTCGGCTCTACGGTCTCGGTCCTGAAGGGCCTGAGCAGCGAATTCCGGGTACATCGTTGTGTACTCGTAAGTCTCCCCTTCAATCGCCAGCTCGAGGCAGCGACGCAGCATCCCCTGTTTCTGCTCATCGCCGAGGCTGCTGGCTTCGTCGATCACCAGCTCCGGATGGAGCAGGCGGAAATGGGCGAAAGCGTGCTCGGTTTCCTGGGCTGCGGTCTCGCGAAACAGCTTGGCGAGGGCGTTGTGGCCGAGCTTCTTGGCTACATCGGCGAAGAACAGGTATTTGCGGTTGGCCATGCTCTCCCCGCCAAAGGCAGCCTCGAGATTGGCCTGGGTGGAGGGTTTGGACAGATCCATGACGAATGAAAGCTCAACCTGAGACTAGCTCTAACTCATACCGACTATGAGTTAGAGCTCATTAATAGTTGGCCCCGCTTCTGCGTTGGTGAACGGCGGTTGATCCGGTTGGATCGAACAGGCCTCCATGGAGCACTTCCGCATACACCAGCCAGTGGTCGCCGCATTCCATGCGCTGTTTCACGCTGCCCTCCAACCACGCCAGTGCCTCCGGCAACAGCGGTTGATCGCCGGGGCTCTCCTGGAGCTCAAGTCCGGCAAAGCGGTCAGCACCAGGTGCGAAGGGCTGCAGGAATTGCTTCATCGGATTGGTTTCCCGACCTTCCGCCAACACATTCAGCGCAAAGCGGTCGCCCTTGTGAAGGAGTGCTTCCACAGCCCTGTCCTTGGCTACGGCCACGGTGATCCCAGGGGGAGTGAAGCTGGCCTGGCTGACCCAACTTGCCACCATGGCTCCGCTGAGCTCTCCCTTGCGGGTTGTGAGCACACAAAGGGAGCCGATGACCCGGCCGAGGGCAAGGACCGCAGGATCGCTTCGGCTTTCACTGAGGCCGCCAGCACTGCGCCGCTGCGTCTTTTTCTGAGCCTGGAGCAGCTGCCGACCAAAGCGGGTGCCGATTTCCTCGAGCTCCTTCACCTTCGTGGCGTCGGGGCTGAATTTCACACGGATCGGCTCGAATCCGAAGCTGAAGCCGCCATCTCGAAGCTTGGTCTCCAGCAGGTCTACGGCTTCGCCGCTCCAGCCGAAGCTGCCGAACACCCCCACCGGCTTGCTGCGATCTCCCTCCGCCAGCAGGGTTCCCAGGGCTGAAACGATGGGGGTGGGGGCATGGCCGCCCAGGGTGGGCGATCCGATCAGAACAGCATCGGCCTGCTGAATGGTGTCGATCAGTTCATCGGCAGGAGTGAACTCGCAATTGAGGCTGTCCACCCGGATGCCGGTGCGGCTCACACCTTGGGCTAGGGCATCGGCGATCGCCGCAGTGTTGCCGTAGGCGCTGGCAAACAGCAGAGCCACATTCAGGCTGGCGTTCTGCTGGCTTTCTCCCCAGCGGCGGTAATCACTCAGCAGGCTGCGCCAGCTGACTTCGATGGCAGGGCCATGGCCTGGGGCAATGGTGCGGATGTCCAGCTCCTCCAGCCGATCCACGACCCCTTCCACTTGACGGGCCATCGGCGCCATCAGGCAGTCGTAGAAGTGACGCCGTTCCTCTTCCGTGCTGGTGCGGTTGGTTTCGGCCCAGTCCTTTGTGCAGAGATGGGCGCTGAAGAACTTATCGCTCATCAGCAGTCCCAGGCTTTGCTCAAAGGCGAGCAGGCCGCCAGGCCATCGCGGAGTCGGTGTGGCGAGCAGCTGCAGGCTGCGCCCTTGTGCCATGGCCAGGGTTTGCTCGTGGCGAATCACCCGCAGCGGCGGCAGATCCGGCAGCGGTGGTTGTTTCTGCTCTTCCCCTGGTGGTGCAGGCTTCCTGAGCGTCCACAGTTCCTCCAGCAATTTGGCCCCTGCATTGGAGGTGATCAGCTCCAGACCTGCGTAGGCCTCAGCAAGGCTGCGCAGCAGCGCGACCCTGTTGGGGTTGACGTGCCCCACCACCACCAACAGCGGCTCGGACGCATCGGGCAATTGTTCCGCCAGAACCGGCAGGAAGGCAGCGCTGTAGGTGGCTCCGGGAGGGTGCACCAGAACAGCCGGTTGGTCATCCCCGGCTGCAAACAGCACGCTGTTGGCAGTGCTGCCGCGCTCCAGGGCATATTCCAGTTCGAAGCGGTGGCGCTGGGGGCTCAACCCACGCAGGGCAACAACACCGTCGTCGATCGGGAGTTGGAGCGTGCGCCGCTCGGAGATGGTGCTGGTCACGCTCATCAGTAGTGGTTGCCCACTTTGCGGTGGTGCACGGCGGTACTGGCCTCGGCATCGGCCACATTGCCCTGCTCCACCACCGCGTAGATGATCCAGTGATCGGGTCCTTCCATCCGCTGCTCCACCCGGCAGCCGAGATAGGCGAGGGCATCGGTCAGGACGGGGCCACCATCGGCAACTCCCTCCAGCACGTTCACGCCGGCGAAGCGATCGGCACCGGGTGGAAAGCGCTTGAGAAAATGGCGCAGCAGCGGCTGGTGGTTGTCCTCCCGCAGCACGTTGAGCACGAAACGGTCTCCCACCTGCATCAGGGCTTCGATGGCCCTGTCCTTAGCGACAGCCACCGTGAGGCCTGGCGGGGCAAAGCTGGCCTGGCTCACCCAGCTGGCCACCATGGCGCTGCGGCGCTGGGCTTCCCCATCGCCCTGACTGGCTGTGACCACGTACAAGCCGCCGCTGATCCGCCCCAGGGCTTTGTCCAGATCGCCATCCAGGCTCTTCATCGCTGCGATGGCTTTCTCCTTGGTGAGCAGCTGGCCGAGGTCGGTGCCGGATTCCTCGCAGCGCTGATAGTCGCTCCCCTGCGGCAGCTGACGGATGCGCAGCGGTGCGAAGGCCTGCTTCTGACCCTGGCTGCGCAGCTGATCGGCCACGGCATCAATCGGCTCATCGTTGCCGCCGAAGGCATCAAACACCCCCACCAGCTGTTTGGGGTGGAGGGCGGCCAGCAGGGTGCCGATCGACGCCTGCAGCTCGCCGTCCGGTTCCGCCGGCCAAGTGGGCACCACCACGGCCTTGGCATCTCCAATCAGGGCCGTCAGCTCCTGAGGGTCTGTGGCCCGCAGGTCCACCAGCTGCACATGGGCCTCGGCCTTACCGATCCCGTGGGCGATGGCCTGGCTGATCCGGTCCGAGAAGCCGTACTGGCTCAGATAGCAGACAGCTGCATAACTCTCCCCTTTGCTGCGTTGACCACTCCACTCCCGGTAATCGTTCACCCAGTGGCTTAGGTGGTGGCGCAGCAAGGGCCCATGGCCAACGGCGATCGTGTTGATCTCCGGAAGGCCATCCATGCGCTTGAGGGCCTGCAGCACGCTGCGGGCATTGGGCCCCATCAGGCAGTCGTAGTAGAAGCGGAAATCCGGAGCGATGGCGCCGGGGTCGGCGTCGAAGACGTCGTCGGAGCAGTAGTGGAGGCCGAAGGCATCGCAGGTGTAGAGGATGCCGGTGCCGTGATCGAAGGAGAATATCGTGTCCGGCCAGTGCAGGTTCGGGGCGCTGAGGAACTCAAAGCGATGCTGGATACCGCTGTCTGGGTTGGTGCCAAGATCCAGCTCCTCCCCGGATTTCACCGCACGGGATTTGAAGGGCCGGTGTACCTGGTCCTGGAGGAACTGCAGCGCCACCTTCGAGCCGACGATCTCGATCTCGGGGTTGAGGTCGATCAGATCACCGATCAAACCGGAGTGATCCGGTTCGGTGTGGCTCACGATCAGGACATCAATGGCCGCCGGATCGATCTGTTCCTGAAGCAGAGGGATCCAGGTGTCGCGGAACTTGGCGTGACTGGTGTCGATCAGGGCGGTGCGTTCTCCGCGCACCAGAAAGGCGTTGTAGGTGGTGCCGTTGCGCAGGCCGAACTCAATGTCAAAGCGGCTGCGATCCCAGTCGAGCGAACGGATCGTGCTGGTGTCCCCGGCGATGGTCTCGCACTGCAGCGACAGCTTTGGAGCAGCGGCAGCAACGACCATGGGGAATGGATGAAGTGCGGGAACTCTAAGAAGGTTGTTCGGACCGGCGACGCTGGAGGATGACTCCAGTTGCAAGCCTCTGATGGCCTCAAGCTCCCTGCGTCGGAGCATCGGTCCGGGAATCCTTCTGGCCGGTGCCTGCATCGGGGGATCCCACCTGATGTCGTCCACCACGGCCGGGGCACGCTTCGGCTTCGCCCTGGTGGGGTTGATCCTGCTCACCAACCTGGTGAAGTACCCCTTCCTGAGGGTCGGAACCCGGTTCACGGCCGCCACAGGCCTGTCGCTGCTGGAGGGCTTTCAGCGGCGTAATCCCGCCTATCTGCCCTTGTATCTGCTGGTGAGCCTGGTCACAGGCACGGCCACTATTGCGGCGGTCAGCTTCGTGGCGGGGCTGTTGCTCACCAATGTTCCAGGTCTGACGGGCCAGGACCCCTATGGCCTGTCGATCGCGGTGCTGGTGGTGTGCGGTCTGGTGTGGCTGCTCGGTCATTACCGGGCACTGGATCGTCTGTCCAAGCTGCTGGTGGTGTTGCTCACCTTGCTCACGGGGATGGCGGCGGCCTCCCTGCTGATCCGTGGCCCTGTCGGGGATGTGGCCGCCAGTTGGATGTCGACAGACCCCAGCCCCTGGACCCTGGCCAACCTGGCGTTTCTAATTCCCCTGATGGGCTGGATGCCGGGGCCAGTAGAGATGTGCGTTTGGCCATCGCTGTGGATGTTCTCCCGCGCCCGGGACACCGAGCACACGGCGACGCCAAAGGAGGCTGAATTCGACTTCAACCTCGGTTACGGCATCACGGTGCTGACGGCGATGTTTTTCGTGATCCTCGGTTCGTACACGATGTACGGGAGTGGCGACGGGATGCTTGCCGGTAGCGGTGTGTCCTTCGCTCAGAAGCTGATCAAGCTCTATACCGCTGCCATGGGGGGCTGGGCGGCCTGGGTGATCATCCCAGCGGCGTTCTCGGCCATGTTCAGCACCACCCTCACCTGCCTGGATGCCTACCCCCGCAGCATTGCCGCGATCCAGGGTCTGCTGCGCCAGAGCGACAGCGGTGATTCAGCTCCAGGGCCGTTGCAGCGTCGTTTCGACATCTGGGTGGTGGTGCACCTGCTGGCAGCTGTGGTGGCTTTGGTGGTGGCCAAAGGCGGTGGCATCGGCGTGAAGGATTTTGTCTTTGGCGCGATGACCGGCAGTTTTCTCACAGCCCCCCTCTTCGCCTGGATGGCGATGGACACGATCAACAGCAGCCTGGTGCCCCAGGAGCATCGCTACGGGCCGCTCACCCGCGCCTTCTGCTGGTTCGGCCTGGTTTTTTTCAGCGGCTTCAGCCTCCTGTTCATCGCCCGCTTTTTCCTTGGGCTCGGTGCGGCCTGAGCGGTCGTGGGTCAATAAAAACCCCCGCTGAAGCGAGGGTCACTGTCCGTTCGTCTTGGTTGACCTGTCGTGGGTGGGAAGCCTCCTCAGTTCTCCAGTTGAACGGTGACGCTGGTGTGCTCCACAGCCTTGTCGGCCGTGATCTCGAGGATGCCGTCGCGGAAATTGGCGGTGAGGTCCTCCCGGTTGAGGCTGTGGGGGAAGCGGAAGCTGCGGCTCCAGGTGCCGCTGCGGAACTCGCTCATCAGAACGGTTGCCTCATCGCCATGGGCCGCGCGCTCAGCGCTGATCACCAGGTTGCGATCGGTGGCTTTGATGTCGATGGTGTCCCGCTGAACGCCGGGCAACTCAAGCCGTACGACGTAGCCGTTTTCGGTTTCGACGATTTCGGCGTTGGGCACCCGCTCAGCGGTGGCGATTTGCTGTTCAAGACGTTCGAATAGGTCAAAGGGGGATTGGCGCAGGGTCAGCATGGTTGTTGCTCCGAAGAGTGAACATCTGCGGACTGGGTTGATCGCCCGCAACGACAATCTGCGCCGGTTGGATGAGAATCAGAAGGGTGTGAACCGTCCATTTTGATTCGGTCTGCACACCTCAGTTCGGCTGGTACGACTGGAATGGTGTCAAAACCGTACCGATTCAGATCCACCACCAATCGCTGAAGCAGGCGGCCTGGCCGCAGCTGCGCTGTTCCTCATCCCACAAGGTCCAGATCCGGGCATTGCGGATCATGAAACGCCGCCCATCGTGATCGATGCGGACACCCCCATAGCCACGGATGGCGTCCTCGGTTTGGGCCTGTCGCAGTGCCCGTCGCCGTTCCGATCGCACTTCATCCGGAGCCGTGAGCTTCGATGGCATGCCGACCATGTCCGCCCAGCGCCGCCCCCAGAGTTGAAGCGCTGCGGCATTGGCGTACACCACCAATGGGTCGTCGCCAATGCCGTGGGCCAGCACTGGAAAGCTGCTGCTGAACAGCTCCTGACAGCACAGCCGTGTCGATTGTCCCGGCCGTGCCGTTGCGATCAACGGCATCCCGAAGGCCCGCTGATGGGAGCTCAGCAGAAGGGCTGCCAGGCCCCGCTTTTCTGCGCTCAGCCAGGGCGCCTCCTCCATCAATGTCTCAGCTGCCGGCAGTCATGGCTTGCACCATGGCGCTCTGGGCACTGGCCTGGCCGTGGGCTCGCAGGTTGGTGAGGAAGGTGTCCCGTGCCTCTGGAAAGCGTGGATCTTCCGCCAGGGGAAGTTCACCGGCTGCGTCCAGACCGGTGTCCCCCTCCAGCGCTGCTGTGATCACCACCAGATCGCCATCCAGGCTGCGTTCGTAGCGCCACCACAGGGCTGGATCCAGCACGGCGGGGTGAGGGGGCAGCGGTGCGGGCTCGTCCGCTGGTGTGTCGTCGTCAGCAGCACTGGCCTGCTCCGCCAGCTTGGTGAGCACCTCGCGGCGCTGTTCCGCCAGATCCTCCAGCAGCTTGCTGCGGTTGCGCCCCCGCAGCTGGAACAGCACGAAGGGGTCCTCGCTGAAGCGATCCCCCATCAGGAAGTACACGGCACTGATGTGCTTGCAGGGGTTGGCTTTGTCCGGGCAACTGCACTCGCTGCGCACCTCTTGCAGCTTGAACGGGAACAGGCGTTTGCCACTGGCGGCGAAGGCCCGCTCGATGTCCGACGGCATGATTCCAGCCAGCAGCTGAGCCGACCAACGGGCTTTCTGGGTCAACGCTTCCAGCACGTAGCCCCAGTCTTCGTCGTTCAGCACATCCAGCCAGAGCTTCACTTTGTAGGGGTCTTCTCCGGTGCCCTGCACCCGGGCATGCACCCGGCGCCCTTCAAAACGGATTGAGGTGACGTTGCCTTCGCGGGCGTATCCCCAGGCCCGTTCCAGCCGTTTCTTGAAGCGGTAGCCGTTGATCAGCTCCATCCACTGCTCCACCCACCAGGGCTGCTGGCCAAGCCCCTCATCACCGAAGGTTGTGATCCCGTTGCCGTTGGTGCTGGTCATGGTCAGGTGTCCTCCAGGGCAACGAGATTGCGCAGTTGATCGCCGGCCAGGCTCCCCAGCCAGTCTTCACCGGAGCCGATCACATCCTCCGCCAGGCGTGACTTCTCACGGATCATCCGATCGATCTTTTCCTCCACCGATCCACGGGTGATGAATTTGTGCACCATCACCCGGTTGGTCTGACCAATCCTGTAGGCCCTGTCTGTGGCCTGGTTCTCCACCGCTGGGTTCCACCAGCGGTCCACATGGAACACGTGGCTGGCTCGGGTCAGGTTCAGACCCACTCCACCGGCCTTGAGCGACAACAGGAACAGTTGCGGACCGCGGGGATCCTCCTGGAAGCGATCCACCATGGCCTGCCGTTCGCTCTTGCGGGTTCCCCCATGCAGGAAGGGCACTTCCGCCTTCCACCGCTGTTGCATCCAGGACTGCATCAGATGCCCCCATTCGGCGAACTGGGTGAACAGCAAGGCCCGATCCCCCGCTTCGATGACCTCGTCGAGGATTTCCTCAAGCCGTTGCACCTTGGCGGAACGGCCCAGAAAGCTCTCATCCGCAGCATTTTCACTTAAGGCCAGGGCCGGGTGGTTGCAGATCTGCTTCAGGCGGGTGAGCAGTCCCAGCACCTGGCCGTGGCGTTGACCGCGGGGGGCCCGGGCAATGGCATCCAGGGTGTCTTCCACGGTTTTGCTGTACAGCGACTTCTGCTCCTTGCTGAGCCCCACCCATTCACTGAGTTCCACCTTCTCGGGCAGATCGGAAATGATCGCTTTGTCGGTTTTCAGGCGGCGCAGGATGAAGGGCCCGACCCGAGCCTTCAAGTCCCGCAGGGAGGCCATGTCGCCGTAGCGCTCGATTGGCATCCGGTAGCGCTGACGGAAGAAGTCCTCTTCCCCCAGCACCTTGGGATTGAGGAAATCCATCAGGGCCCAGAGCTCGCTGACCCGGTTCTCCACCGGTGTGCCGGTTAGGGCGATGCGGAAGCGGTTGCCTTTGGCTGGCCTGGCCAGGTCGCGGGCGGCCTGGCTCTGCTTGGCGCTGGGATTCTTGATCGCCTGGGCTTCGTCGATCACAACCCCCTGCCAATCCTGGGACTCGAGCAGTTCACTGTCCCGTTGCAGCAGGCCGTAGCTGGTGAGCACCAGGTCGATGTCCTTCAACGCCTTCTTCAAGGCTGCCGGGGTGGAGGGACGACGGGGCCCGTAGTGCTCGCGCACCGCCAGCTCCGGAGTGAAGGCCTCCGCCTCCCGCCGCCAGTTGGTGAGGACTGACGTCGGCGCCACCAGCAGCACCGGGCGCTTCAGCTCCTGTTCCGCCTTGAGGTGCTGCAGGAAGGCCAGCAGCTGGATGGTTTTGCCCAGACCCATGTCGTCCGCCAGGCAAGCCCCCTGGTCGAAACGGTTGAGGAAGGCCAGCCAACCCAGGCCCCGTTCCTGGTAAGGCCGCAGTTGCCCGCAGAACCCTTCCGGCGCCGGCAGCGGATCGGGGGCCTTCTGCTGGTGGTATTGCTCCAGCACCGCCTGCAACCTGGGGCCGGCGTCAAAGCGGTGCACCGGAAGTCGCATCAGCAGATCGCCCTCGGTGGCGGTGATCCGCAGGGCATCGTCCAGGCTGAGCTCCGGGTTGGCGCCGCAGAAGCGTTCGGCGTTTCTCAGGTCGTTTGGTCGCAGTTCAATCCAGGCCCCTTTGTGGCGCACAAGGGGGCTGCGTTTACCACTGAGCCGCTCCAGTTCCCGCAGGGTGAGCGTCACCCCTCCGATCATCAGATCCCAGTTCCAGTCCAGCGATTCGCCGAGGGTGAAGCCGCTGGATCGTTCCGGCAGCTCCGCCTTGATCGCCAGTCCCAAACGGCTGGCCAGGCCACCCGAGAGGCTGGGGGGCAGCTCGACGCCAACGCCGGCATCCCGCAGCTGACGTGCGGCGGTCCGCACCAGCACGAAGGCTTCGGCGGGGGTCAGTTGCATCGTGTCCGGGGTGGCGGTCTCCAGACCGCGTTCGATCGGGGGGAACACGGTGAGGGCGCGTCCCAGGCCCTCCAGCAGAACTTCGCCGGGCTGCTCCACCGTCACATCCCCCAGCTGAAGCTTGTCGGCGCCGGAGGCCCAGGCCGCGGCTGCGGGCAGCTTGAGGCTTGGATCCGATGCCGCCTGCAGGCCGAAGCGCAGGTCCCAGAGTTCTTCCCCCTCGGCCGGGGTGTGCAGCTCGAGGCAGGTGCGTGCGGCGGCGAAATCGCCTGCGATGCCCTCGCGCCAATGCAAGCTGGCGCTGGCCAGCCGTTCAGCCTCCTCATCGCCGATCTCGATCACACCGGTCTCGGAGCCCAGGGCCTCCTGCCAGAGAGTCAGCAGGGGATCGAGGCCATCGGTGCTGGGTTGGAAGCTTCTGCGCAGCTGCGCGTCCACCAGATCCTCCAGCAGCGTGGCCACTCGCAGGCGGCCGCTGCGGGGCCGGCAGCAGGCCACTGGGTTGGCGGCACGCATGGCCTCCGGTCGCAGCCGTGTCATGCGATTGCTGCGCCGCCCCAGGGGTTCCCGCCAGGGCAGGGCGCAGGTGGCCACCAGCGGCAGACTGGCGGCCAGATCCTCCAGCCGCCGGCGGTCCTCCTCCCGGTTGAGCAGCGGTACCCAGCGGGCTCGGTGGGGGTACCCCTCACCTTTGCTCAGTTCCATCTGGGGAATCCAGCGTCCCCGGGCCACCAGGCTGAGGGCCCAGCGCTGCAGATGGCTCCACCAACGCAGTTCATCGGCCAGGTCCGGATGTCGTCCAGACAGGGGCAGCCGTGAAAGCCACTCCGTTGCTGCCGAGGGTTCCACGGCTAGCCCTTGGACCTGCCACGGCCACCATTCGGTCTGCTTGGGGATCGGTTCTCCGGCTTGCATCGGCAGGCCGGTCCAGGCTGGTTCTTCCGGGGGTGGTTCGGCCGACTTACTGCGGCTCTTGCGCGGCTTCACCGTGCGGCTGGGCAGGGTGAGGCAGGCGGTGGCATCGATGCTGCCCCCCGGCAACAGGTCGCGCTCCTGCAGCCAGGCCTTGAGGTCTGCAGGCTCCAAGGTGAAGGGATGCAGCGCCGGGGTGAGGCCGGGGCCTTCCGGTGTGGCCACCCGCCAGGTGTCAGCCCAAATGAGCAGTGCCGGTTGGCCGGAACTGCCAGAGGTACGGATGGCGGGAAGCCAGGTGGCGTGCAGCAGGCTCATGGCCGCGACGCGGGCAGGAAGCGGTGGGTGCCGTGGAGCAGGACAGCACTGCCGATCAACGGCAGCCAAGCCTGGAGGAGCTCCAGTACCAATGATGCCAGAGCGTCTGCCTGCCAGTTGTCAAGAGTCAGGGGAAGGCCAAGGCTCCGCACACCGCAGATGGCCCCTACAAGGCCGGCCTGCAGGTGGCTGTCATCGGGATCGACACGTTGCAGGTGGAAGGCCAGCAATCCATAGAACAGGCCACAGCCACCGGAACGGATGGCGTCCTCCAGGCCCCAGGCCAGGCCGAGCACGGCAGCGCCGAGGCCAGCGAGCAGGGCCCATCCGATCGACTGCAGCCGCAGTCGGGAGCGGATGTCAGCGTCATCGGGCTGTGCAGGCAAGGGTGCCGACGGCTCTCAGGCGATCATGACCGCTGGATCCCCATCTCCTTCCATGGCCGCCGCCGAATCGTCGCCTTCTGCAGCGTCAGCGCCCCGCAGCGGGGAGGACATCCGAGAGGCTTTTCTGAGCTTCTATGCCGAGCGCGGTCACCAGCGCATGGCCAGCGCCTCGTTGATTCCCGAGGATCCGACGGTGCTGCTCACCATCGCCGGCATGCTGCCCTTCAAGCCGGTGTTTCTGGGGCAGCAGCAGCGGCCGGCGCCGCGGGCCACCAGTTCGCAGAAGTGCATTCGCACCAACGACATCGAAAACGTGGGCCGCACGGCGCGGCATCACACCTTTTTCGAGATGCTGGGCAACTTCTCGTTTGGGGACTACTTCAAGCAGCAGGCGATCGAATGGGCCTGGGAACTCAGCACCCAGGTGTATGGCATCGATCCCAGGAATCTGGTGGTGAGTGTGTTCCGGGACGACGACGAAGCCGAGCAGATCTGGCGCGATGTGGTGGGGGTCAACCCCAAGCGGATCATCCGCATGGATGAGGCCGACAACTTCTGGGCCTCCGGCCCTACCGGCCCCTGCGGCCCCTGTTCGGAGATCTACTACGACTTCAAGCCGGAACTGGGGGATGAGGGCATCGATCTCGAGGACGACGACCGTTTCATCGAGTTCTACAACCTGGTGTTCATGCAGTACAACCGCGATGCCGAGGGCACCCTCACGCCGCTGGCCAACCGCAACATCGACACGGGTATGGGCCTCGAGCGGATGGCGCAGATCCTGCAGAAGGTTCCCAACAACTACGAAACCGATCTGATCTTTCCGCTGATCCAGGCGGCCGCGGATCTGGCGGGGGTCGACTACCACCAGCTCGACGAGAAGGGCAAGACGTCGTTGAAGGTGATCGGCGACCACAGCCGTGCGGTGACACAGCTGATCTGCGATGGCGTCACCGCCAGCAACCTGGGCCGCGGCTACATCCTGCGGCGCCTGCTCCGGCGGGTGGTGCGCCATGGACGTCTACTGGGCATCGATAAGCCCTTCCTCGTCACCATGGGGGCGGCGGCGATTGCATTGCTCAAGGGGGCTCACCCCAGCGTCATCGAGCGCCAGGAAGTGATCCTGGCCGAATTGCAGCGGGAGGAAGCGCGCTTCCTGGAGACCCTGGAGCGGGGCGAGAAGCTGCTGGCGGAGGTGCTGGCCTCCAAGCCCACCCAGATCAGCGGTGCCCAGGCCTTTGAGCTGTACGACACCTATGGCTTCCCGCTTGAGCTCACCCAGGAAATCGCGGAGGATCAGGGCTTGGCAGTCGACCTTGATGGGTTCGAGGCGGCAATGGAGGAGCAGCGCCAGCGCGCCAAGGCGGCCGCGGTGAGCATCGACCTCACCCTCCAGGATGCGATCGAGCAGGTGGCTGGTGAGCAGAGTTCGACGGCGTTCAAGGGATACGACGCCTTGGACCATGCCGGCACGGTGCAGGCCCTGGTGGTGAATGGTGCACCGGCCTCATCGGCGTCGGCCGGAGACGTCGTTCAGGTGGTGCTCGACAGCACTCCCTTCTATGGCGAAGGCGGCGGCCAGGTCGGGGATCGCGGATCGCTCAGTGGTATCGACGTCATCGTGGCCATCGACTCCGTGAGTCGCAGTCGGGATGTGTTCGTGCATTCAGGACGGATCGAACGGGGTCAATTGGCCCTGGGTGACGCCGTCAATGCCCAGGTGGATCGCACGTGCCGCCGGCGGGCCCAGGCCAATCACACCGCCACTCACCTCCTGCAGGCTGCCTTGAAGCAGGTGGTGGATTCGGGCATCGGTCAGGCGGGCTCCCTGGTGGATTTCGACAGGCTGCGCTTCGATTTCCATTGCCCGACGGCGGTCACCCCTGAGCAACTGACTCAGATCGAAACGTTGATCAACAGCTGGATTGCTGAGGCCCACAGCCTCGAGGTGCAGGAGATGGCGATCGAGCAGGCCAAGGCGGCTGGTGCTGTGGCGATGTTCGGCGAGAAATATGCCGATGTGGTGCGGGTGGTTGATGTGCCCGGCGTATCGATGGAGCTCTGCGGCGGCACCCATGTGGCTAACACCGCTGAGATCGGTTTATTCAAGATCGTGGCGGAAAGTGGCGTTGCGGCCGGCATCCGCCGCATCGAAGCTGTGGCTGGCCCAGCGGTGCTCGCCTACCTGAATGAGCGTGACGCGGTGGTGAAGCAGCTGGGGGATCGCTTCAAGGCTCAGCCGTCCGAGATCGTTGACCGAGTGGCGATCCTCCAGGAGGAGCTCAAGGCCACCGGCAAGGCGCTGGCTGCGGCTCAGGCGGAGCTTGCGGTGGCCAAGGCCGCTGCTCTGGCCGCCAAGGCCGAGGCCGTGGGTGACTTCCAGCTGTTGGTGGAACGCCTCGACGGCGTGGATGGGGCCGGTCTGCAGGGAGCCGCCCAGAGCCTGGCCGATCAGTTGGGGGATGGCGCGGCTGTGGTGATCGGTGGTCTGCCGGATCCGGCTGACCTCGGCAAGGTGATCCTGGTGGCGGCCTTCGGTAAGCAGGTGATTGCCGCCAAGCTCCAGGCCGGCAAATTCATCGGTGGCATCGCCAAGCTCTGCGGTGGCGGCGGCGGCGGCCGGCCGAATCTGGCTCAGGCCGGTGGCCGGGACGGTTCAAAACTACCTGAGGCTTTGGATGCAGCAGCTGATCAGCTCAAGCAAGGCCTAAGCGATGTTTGAGACTTGACTTGAATTCGCAGCGGCAGCAGCCACGATGGGAATACCTAAAAGATGAGCGGCATGACTCTTTCTTTTGTATCGGCAGAGCACCCGTTGAACCTGCTCATCCTTTTGCTGCTTGGTCACTTTGTAGCTGATTTCCCTTTGCAGGGCGACAAAATGGCGGTGGAGAAATGTCCTGGCAAGGACGTGACTCTGAACTGGCGCTGGTGGCTCTCAGCCCACACTGGCACCCATGGGTTTTTTGTTGCCCTTCTGACAGGCATCCCTGCCTTGGGGGTGGCAGAAATGGTCTGTCATTTCTTGATTGACTTCGGAAAATGTAGGCTCGGTTACAAGCTCATCATTGATCAAATCCTGCACTGGGGCTGCAAGTTGGTTTGGGTACTATGTGTGATGATTATTCGATGATTCAACTCTGAATTTAGACGGGCAAGGAACGATGGGAAGTTTGCTTCTACTTCTTCTTTTTCTGCTGACATTCCTGTTCGGGCGTATGCGTCAGCAAGGGCGAACGCGACTGAGTCGCTTCATCCCCAGCATGGTGTTTTTCCGTGTGTCTCTCGCTGCGGCTCTTGTGAGCAATGTGGTAACAGCCTCAGGGCTTGAGGGAGACATTGTTAATTGGATCGCTGTAATAGCCAAAACCGGTCTCTATGTCGCCTTCGTAGAGCTGGGCCTTGATGTGGTGTGGGTGCTGCTCATCCGTCTCAGCCCTAGAAAGGTAGCGCCACCACGGATCTTGAAGGACTTGGCCCTTGTGGCTGCTACTTTTGCCGTTGTGGCGACCGAGCTCAATAGCCAGGGTCTCTTAACAACGGTAGGTTCTGCAGCAGTTCTTGGCGGCCTTGCTTTCATCGTTGGCCCGGGCTCCGCTACGCAGATCGGGAACATCTCATCGGCTCTTGCTGTTCAGGTCGAGCGTCAATATGTCGTTGGTGACTGGGTTGAAATAGCCGGTGAGTTGGGTCGGGTTGAAAACATTTCGTGGAACAGTACGTATCTTTACGACGATACGGATGATCGCTACATCGTTGTCCCCAACTCCCTCATTGATCGTAGTAAAACCATTAATTACTCTCGTCCCTCTCACGGTGAATATAGATTTGAAGTTGAAATCGGTCTCCCATTGGCCATGCCTCCTGGTCAGGCAATGCAGGTCTTGAAGGAGATTTTAAATTCCCATATTCAAATCATTAACAAAGAGCGGAATGCAGTTGGTATCCGATCGGTTGATAGTGACTCAATTAACTATGCACTTAAATTCTTCATTGCCGACTTTGCGGGCCGCAACAGAATTCGAACTGAGATTTTTTCCAGTGTTTGGTATGCCATAGAACGTGCTGGATATTCACTACCACATTCAACTCTTGATTTGCGTACTGAACGGTCTCTACGGCAGTTGCAGATCCGTCGGAGTGGCGAGGCACAGGAAAAAAGTTTTCATAAGCTTAGGGATATCGAGCTCTTCTTTTCGTTGTCAGATGATGAAATCAGAAGCATTGTGTCCAACGATCGCCTGCTTGGTTTTGGCCCAGGAGAGCTGGTGGTGAAGAAAGGAGAGGTTGGTGGTTCGATGTTTGTGATCATGGAAGGAAGCTGCGCAGTCCTCATCCCGGATCCATCCGATTCGGCCTCCATGATGGAAGTCGCGCAACTCAAGTCTGGAACGATTTTTGGAGAGATCTCGGCTCTCACGGATGCACCGCGCACCGCTTGGATCAAAGCAATCGGCCATGTGAAGCTTCAGGAAATTAGTCAGCGTCAAATAGAAGCTGTTTTCCTCAACAATCAGGCTGCTATGGCTGAATTTGCCAAGGTGATGGCCACGCGAGAAGCCAACTTGAAGACCTTTACGGCAGAAGAGAAGAAAACATTCGAGATGGGTTTGGTCGAACGCATGACTCAGACCTTCAGCAAGCTCATGAACTCTTGAGTTCTCTGCCCAATTTGCCGACCGCTTTTTTGCCAAGATTTGCGGTTTTTGCCAGGCTGGGTCTGAGTTTCTTTGCTCGATATGACGGCATCTCCAGCTAAGTCATGCCTCCTGATGGGAGCAGGACTCGCCATCCTGCAGGGCATCATGCCGCTGACTGCAGTAGCCCAGGCCAATCTGAGAAGTAGTTTCCCTGGTCGAAGGGTCGGTGGTGGTACGCGGGGAGAATGCAGCGCCCGAATCCTGGCTCATCTTGTGCCTGATAGCAGTGTCTTTGCTCCAGGAGCTTCATCTGAGCTGGGATTGGTGCAGGGACCAACAGCCAACCCCGTCAGTCTCAAGATCAGCTTGAAACCAGAGTCAGAAGGGGCTTCCAGCACACAGACTCTCCCTGCGGCGCCCGCTGCACTGATCTTGATAAGTGGTTCCAGCATCAGCACCCCCACGATCTGGGAGTCTGAATTTGATTGTGCATCCGCCGACGGTGCGGCCAGCGCTGACCCACTGTCTTTTGTGGAAACGGCTTCTCCTCCAGCCGTCAGCCTCCTGGTGCCAGAGCCCGATGCCAGTGATGCTCCCGTTCAAGCTGCTTTGAAGAAGCTGCGTCAAAGCTGTGGTGCCACCGTGCCGGCTCGGGCAACCCTGGATCAATTCGGACTGGGAGACATCGTTACGGCTGAGTGGCCTCAGGTGCTTCCGGTGCGGTGTCCATCTTGAGTTCATGAACATCAAGGGGCTCGTCTCGCCCCTTGACGTGCATCGGCCCCCAGTTTTCCAGTTCTAATTGCTTGCGGAAGTCAGGTTCCAGCAGGTCCAGGGTGTTGCTGGAAAGCAACACCCGCAGCACACCTTTGTGCCGCTGTTTGTCCAGACTTTCCAGTCTGGAGGCGCAGTTCACGGTGTCGCCGATGACTGCATATTCAATGCGTTCAGGGCTTCCCATCGAACCCACCAGGGCATCGCCGGAGTGGATGCCCATTCGGATCCGCATCGCGGGCTCGCCATCGATTTGGAGCTGTTGGTTTAGCTTCTCCAATCCGGCCTTGATTTCCTGCGCGGCTTCGATGGCTGCTGTGGCTTCGGCTTGGACGTCCTGTTCAATAGGCACCCCAAACACGGCAAGCATGCCATCACCGGTGAATTTGTTCACCATCCCACCGCGCCGGGTCACAGCGGGAACACAGACTTCCATCCCTCGATTCAACCAATCCATTAGTTCACGGGGACTGAGCCCTTCCGAAACGCTCGTGAAGTTGGCTGTGTCTGTGAACAGCACGGTGATCGGTAACTGCCGGCCATCGAAGCGTCCGTTGCTCAGCAGTTCATCGCGCTGGTTCCACAGCTGATCAGCCACCGCCGGGGATGTTGTTTGCCCGAGCAGTTGTTTGATCTGTTGAGAATGTTGCTGGCTCATGGCGCCCCGTCGCATCCAGGCGGCCCCACCCATGCTCAGCAAGCCTGTTATTGGCATCGCCATGCCCACCCAGACATGTTGCTGCCAGAGAAGCCAACCGATACCGCCGGTCAAAGCAGCACCGAGTCCCAGCACCAAAACAACGCTGCGCCGCAGTTTGGGCACTGCCTCGCCAAGGAGTGCTCCGAGGCCGATGCAGAGGACCAACAGCATCTGATTGCCCCAGCCCGGCATGATCCAGCCGACCTGAATGCTGCCGTCCTGGTGTTCGAGCAGCGTGGCGACGCGATTGGCGTGAATTTCTACACCGGACACCTGAAACACCTCTTCGCTTCGGGTGAAGCGGGTTTGGGGCACGTTGAACAGGTCCCTAAGAGAGGGTGCCGTGCTGCCGATTAGAACGATTTTGTCGCGAATCGCGTCTTCGGGGATTTCCCCGTCCAGCAATTGGGCGAGTGAATAGAGGGGATAGCTCCAGGGATCTCTGAAGCGCAGCAGCGTCTGCAGTCCCAGACCAGCATCCACTTCGTTGTAGTAGCCACCTCCATTCGCGCTGAGCCAGGCGTCCTCGTGCCTGCCAGCATCCATCGCTTCCCGCAGGCTTCGGTCACCTGTGGCAATTTCCATCACCCGCATGGCGAAGGACACCGTGGCTTCATCTTGACCCGTGACATGGACCAGATCACGGCGAAGAATTCCGTCGGCATCCAGGCTCAGATCGTTGTAGGACTGCCGCTCAACCGGTGTCCCCGGTACCGGACCAATGCCTGAGGCGACATTGAAGATCGATACCAGCGTCGGTTCGTTTTGGAAGCGATCACGCAGGCATTGTTGATCTGGTCCGACGCCTTTGTCCCGATAGATGTCGAAGCCAATGACGTCGACTCCGCTGGCGTTGAGCTGATCAAATCCTTGGCAGAACAGCCCATCATCGATGGGCCAGCCAAAGCGCTGAATGTCGCTTTCTTCAATACCGATCAGGGTGATTGGCGTGTCCTTGCCTGAGGCAGCGGGGCGTTGAGTCGTGATCAGGTCATAGACCACGAGGTCAATGGTTTGAGCCAATCCGGTGCTGCGCAGCAGGAGCAGTGCGACGATCGCTGCCGTATAGGGAGCGATGCGTTGCAGCAGGCCTCTGACGCGTTTCATCCCTGGAGATAGGTCGTTTGATCCAGACTGGCTCTGAGATGGCTGATCAGCAGCCTGGCGTCTTCGATTTGCAATGTTCCTCCCTGGATTGCAGCTTCAGAGGACTGTCGGAGCCGCTCAAGCATCAGCTCCGGGTCATGCTGCATCTCCTCAAGAACATCAGCGTTGGTGTCCCCTTTGAGGACGTGGTCCAGCAGGTAGCCATTGCCCCGGGGGTTTAATCGAACATGAACGGCACTGGTGCTGCCAAACAGATTGTGGAGATTGCCCATGACCTCTTGGTAGGCACCCCCGAGGAAGAGTCCGATCCAGTACTGCTCTCCATCTTTGAGAGGGTGCAGTTCCAAAAGGCTTTTGCTCTGGCCGGCGTCGATGAAGTTGGCGAGTTTGCCGTCGGAATCGCAGGTGAGATCGGCGAAGTGACCAAGCTCCGTTGGCTGTTCATCGAGACGATGAACCGGCATGAGAGGGAAGAGCTGATCGATGGCCCAGGTGTCCGGTGCTGACCTGAAAACGGACAAATTTGCGTAATACGTGCAGGCCAGCGCCCGTTGCAGGCCGCGAAGATCCTCGTGGATCGGGGCCTTGGTTGGCAGCCTGCGGTTGATCTCTCGGGCACAGCACCAGGTGAGTTGCTCGGCCATGGCGCGCTGCTCCAGGCGGATGTAGCCGAGACGGAACGCCGACAGGGCGTCATCGCGGAATTTCACGGCGTCATTCCAGCTTTCCTGCAGCAGTTGCATCTCGGGATCGGACTCCCCCTTGACCTCACGAATCCTGTGAAGGGTCTCCCTCAGGTTGCGAACGGTGAGGGGTTCATCGACCGCCGCTGAAGGTTCTTCGGTCGGGGTTTGGCTGCAGCCAAGAATGTCGAACACCAGCACTGAAAAGTGGCTGGCAATGGCCCGACCGCTTTCACTGACCAGGGTTGGAACCTGCACCTGATGGGCTTCGCAGCATTCCCGCACGGTGGCCACCACGTCGTTGGCGTAGTTCTGAAGCGAGTAATTGGTGGATGCCGCCGAGGCGGTGCGACTGCCGTCGTAGTCGATGCCCAGACCTCCTCCTACATCGAGGTACCCCATCGGGGCTCCGAGACGTGTCAGCTCTACATAGATCTGACCGGCTTCTTGCAAAGCATCTTTCAAAACAGCGATGTCGTTGATCTGGCTGCCGATGTGGAAGTGGAGCAGGCGAAGGTCCTGCAGCAACCCGGCGGCCTCCAGGGCACGGACGGTCTGCAGCATTTCGGTGAGATCAAGACCAAACTTGGCTCGCTCTCCTACAGAGCTGCCCCAGCGACCTGTACTGCGGCTGGACAACTTGGCTCGAATGCCAAGAAAAGGTGAGGCTCCAAGAGCCTTGCTGGCCTGGATGATCCGTTCCACCTCATCGGCCTGCTCGATCACCACCACCGGTTGATGGCCGAGTTGTCTGGCCAGGATGGCGGTTTCGATGTATCGACGATCCTTGTAGCCGTTGCAGATCAGCAGAGCTTCGGGATTGGAGGTGAGCGACAGCGCGATCAGAAGTTCCGCTTTGCTTCCTGCCTCAAGGCCGAAATTCCAGCGGCTGCCTCGATCCACCAGATGTTCCACCACATGGCGTTGCTGGTTGCATTTGATTGGAAACACACCCTGATAGACACCGTCGTAGGCGTAATGGGCAATGGCCCGTTCGAACGCCGCATGCAGCCGATCCAGCCGATCTTCAAGGATGTCGTCGAATCGGATCAGGAGTGGCGTTTGCAGATCGCGTGCTGCGAGCCCTTGCAGTAACTCCACAAGATCAAGCGATCCACCACGATCCCCCCGTGGTTGCACCACGACATGTCCTTTGGCGTTGATCGAGAAGTAGGGATCGCCCCAGCGCTCCAGGCCGTACAACGCCGCGCTCTGGGCCACAGACCAGGGCCGTTCAGCCGCCGTCAAGACCATGGCGTGCGGGTAAGAATCTCTAAAAGATAGAGACTGTTCGGAATGGTGTGCTTGCCAAGCGGCAGGGTGGCCACGGACGATGGCGCGACACACGGACTTTTTTTATGGCCGCCGAACGTACCTTCATCGCCATTAAGCCCGACGGCGTCCAGCGCGGGCTGGTGGGTGAAATTCTCGGCCGCTTCGAGCGCAAGGGTTTCAAGCTTGTTGGTCTGAAGCAGCTCACCCCCAGCCGCGAGCTGGCTGAGCAGCATTACGGCGTCCACAAGGAGCGCCCCTTCTTCGCTGGCTTGGTTGACTTCATCACCTCCGGCCCGGTGGTGGCGATGGTTTGGGAAGGCGATGGGGTAATCGCCAGTGCCCGCAAGCTGATCGGGGCCACCAAGCCTCTTGAAGCTGAGCCCGGCACCATCCGCGGCGATTTGGCGGTCAACATCGGCCGTAATGTGATCCATGGATCGGATGCGCCGGAAACAGCTGAATTTGAAATTGGTCTCTGGTTTGGTGCGACCGAACTCAATGACTGGACACCGTCTGACCAGAGCTGGCGCGTCGAGGGTTGATTCAGAAGCTGTAACGGAGCATGGTGTGCAGCCCGTGGCCGAGGATCCAGTCGTTCCACAGCCCCGGGTTGTCGTTTGACTTAAACGTGTCGACCCAGCCGAGTTCCGCTTCCCATCGGCCGTTTTGATAGCGGCCGATCAGCCCGGTCACCCCGATGCTGTCTTCCAGAGTTGCAACACTCGTAGCGGTGTGAACACCACCGATACCCAGGTAGGGAATGAGAGAAATCCTTTGTTCATCCTTCTGCCACGGGGTCCAAACAACTTCCCCAGTCGCCAGATATCCACTATCTCCTCCGATCAGACTTCCTGGAAGTCCCCGTAGGCCTACAGCACTGCCGAGACCGAAGCTCATGCTTCCTGGCAGGCGATTGAAGGCAAGCTGACCAGCCAATCTGATGTTGACGGTGGTCGTTGGAGACAGGCTTAAACCGATGTCAGTCAGCGCTCCGACAGCACGAGCCTCGCCTGGTTCAATTCCTGCAACATCCAAGTTGTGGAGGTGTTCATCAAGGGTCACTCCGGCAATGCCCTGGCTGAAATAAGCATTGGTGTTCCAGAACAGCGGTCCGGTGAATCCACCAACGTTGGTGCTGAGTTTGAGAAAACCACTGTGAGACCAGCCATCGTTTCCACCGCCGCTGACAAGCGGGAAACTGCGCCCTGATTTGAAGCTGTCACTGCGATTGGTGCTGAATGCTGCTGCAGCGGTCCATGTGAAATTTTCAGACTCCTGCAGAGTTGTCTCCAATTGCAGCAGCCCTTGCAGTGTGCGGAAACTGAAGTTGTAAGCCGGCTTCTGAAATTCCACAAAGCGGCGGAAGCTGACGCCGAAGGACCCTGTGACCGACCAGTTGTCCCCGAGAGGGTAGGTGTAGGTGAGAGAGGCAACCTTGCTACCTAACTCCAGATCACCATCGCTGTTCAACTCCAGAAACAGCAGGGCTGTGTCCCCTCGTTCGATCAGACCTTTCTGGAGAAGCGTGGCGACACCACGCCATTCACCGCTTCCGACATTGCCATTGTTTCCGAGGGCAATGTCTCCGTTGAGTGGTTCCGGTTCGGCAGGTGTAATCGTGAGATTCACCATCGCTTTGGTGGGGTCGCTGCCCAGGCGTCCCATCCCTCCCTTGATCGTTCCAGCTCCTCGTCGGCGGGCGCGAGCAAGTTCCTTTTCCAGCGTGGGGATGTGAAGCACACTGCCAATCAGAGGGGTCAGTTGCTCCTGGATCTGCCGCTGTAAAGCTTCGTCTTCACTGTTGATCCGCAGTTCAGCAATCGTGCCCAGAACCACTTCCAGAGCACCTGGGGCCGGAGTTTTGAGGCTGTAGACGCGGCTGTTGACGTAACCGTCCTGGATGAGCCGAGCTGTGAGCTGTGCTGCGCAGGCGTTCAACGTCGCGTTAATGCTGGCTTTGCCACAGCCGCTGAGGATCTGTTGAATCTGTTCGTTGGAGTACGGCGTCTCTCCGATAATCTCCGGCCTCCAGTCGCTTGTTGATGGGTCTGCGGCGTCAGCATCCTGATTGCTTTCAGTATTTTTGGGATCGGCGGAAGATCCCGGCGGAACCTTGAACACTGCCCCATCGTCCTTGGGCCGCTGCTGAGGAGCCGTGTTCGGTAGGCGAACAGGCCCCGGCTGAAGTGGGGGAGCAACAAGCTGGGCCAGGAGCAGCACGGCAACCAACGATTTTACGTTTGGCTATTGTCACTAGAATCGGCGAAAGCCACTGTGATGACTGTCGCCTACAGGTTTTGGCTTGACAAAGCAGTGGACTTCAGTTGCCAATTCAACACAAAATTCATGGACAATTGAAGAATAATATAGTTTTTTATTTATGATTGTATGGGTGATTTGCACATCTGTGCGAGGCTGTGTTAAAAGCTGACGCATCCGATTTGGGCAGGCTGGTTCAACAAAGGTTTATGGCATCAACTGGTTCCAAGAACTTCATTCGTTTCTCCTTGGGTGTGTTCCTGGGGATGTCAAGCATCTTGAACCAGTCTCCAGCTTCTGCGGAGATTCGTGCTGGACAAGGTAAAGGGTTCGACACCAAGGTGAACGGCCAGAAAGGTGGGCGCTGCAGTGCTGGTGTGTGCCGCATCAGTGGTGGTAAGAAATCTGGCCGCAATAAATTCATGCGGTTCAAGGATTTCGACACCCGCGGCAAGATCAAGAGCGTTCAAATTGATACAGGAGGTAAGCGTAATCTTGTAGTGGGTGTGACATCACCTCTCGGTACACATATTAATAAATCTATTCAGTTTTCGTCAAAGGCAAATCTGTACTGGCTATCGCCAGGAGGGATTCATCTTGGATCGGGTGTAGGGTTCGTTAATGTACCAAGCTTGAATCTGAGTACCACTAGATCGCTGCGTTTTGGCGATGGACTGTTCGACGTATTCAAGACTCGAGCCGCCAATCTTGATGCGCTGAAAGGAAACCCGCTCCCGGGAGCGCTTGGGTTCAGCGGTACGGATTCGCTGGATGTTGTCAATCATGCCGATGACACGGTCCCGGTGATTCAGATGGAGGGGATTGATATCCGAATTGATCGTGATTTGTTTGCTGACGCACCGGGTGGAGTTGTGGCGGTGCGGGAGAGCAAGATAAGTGTTGGCAATGATCAAGTCGACCGAGCACGGTTGACGTTGACAGGAGAAGAGGTTGTTGTTGGCGATGGTACGGAATTAATGGCGGTGCAAACCGGTGGTGGTGGAAAGATTGAAGTCGGCGGCAGTTGGCAAAATAGTGATGAAACGGTGCGCCAGGCGATCACTACTAAGATTGAAGAAGGAGCGGTGCTGGATGCGTCTGCCATTATTGATGGTGATGGTGGTGAAATTGTAGTGTGGAGTGATATCAACAACCCTGAGTCGGTGACAACTGTTGGAGGACAGTTGTTGGCGAGTGGTGGTGATAAAGAAGGGGATGGAGGTCATATTGAAACATCTGGCTTTGAGTTGTATGTGGCTGGAATTGATGTGGATGCCACTGCAATTCAAGGAGAGCAAGGTTTGTGGCTATTGGATCCGTTTGATTACACCTTGACTTCTTCTGAGGCTACGGCAATTGTTACTGCCCTAGAAGCTGGAAATGATGTCTCTATATCAACTGCATCCTCCTCAAGTAGTGTCGGGAGTGGCTCAGTCGCAGCATCTGGATCAGAAAGTGCAGAGGCCGGAACAATCACTGTTTCAAGTGAGGTAAATGTTGACTCTGGTGCTGGCGGTAGCTTGTCGCTAGTTGCTGATAAAGATATAATCATTAATGCTTCTATCATAAGTGACGGATCTGCGAGTAGTAAAGATTTGACGCTTGACTCCAAGACAGGTGTTGCGATCAATTCGGGGGCATCAATCGATTGGAATCCAGGATCATCATCAAACGTTTTCGTTACGGCATCTGACTCTGGTGGTTTGTCAGGAGCTGGTGGAGTTGTTGTCGCACAGGGAACAGTTTTGGATGTTACACAAGCCGGTGATACTACTTTCTCTGGAGTGATCTCAGGGGCTGGCGCTTTGAGTAAGGCTGGAAGTGGGACAACGACTCTTTCGGGTGCAAATACGTATACGGGTACGACAACAATATCGGCCGGAACGTTGAAAGTTACTGGCTCACTTGCCGATACGACAGCGGTAACAGTGGAAAGTGGTGCAACCTACGACGTTGATTCAAGCGACACTATCGGTTCACTCGCAGGAGCGGGAGCGATCCAATTGGCGTCAGGTGTAACGTTGACTGCAGGAGGTTTGAGTAATTTAAATACAACTTCTGAGGATTTTTCGTCAAGTAGTGATGGAACTGGAAGTTTAATCACCTCGTCTAGTCAGATTTCGGGCCAACAAGGAGTTAACAATTCATTTGATAATGGTAGTCAAGTTAAATCACTATTTTTTGGCAGGGTCGACGCATCTGATAGGCAAGCTACAACGGATAGTTTTGACCCTACAGATGGCGCGACAATTACATTCGATTTTATTTATGGAGACGACTTCAATGGTGGCGAGGAAGTTGAACTAGGCGAAGAAGTTATTTTAGAATATTCCATTGATGGAGGTTCATATACGTCCGGGTTGGAAATTACTATTTCCTCTTCTAGTAGGCAATGGAATAAATATTCATACTCTATTCCTGATTCTGTAGTAGATAGCCTTGCTTCAGGAAGCACCGCTACTTTTCGTTTCCGTCAGAAGAGTTTTAGTGCGGGGGGGAGTGGTATTTTTGACCACTGGGGACTTGATAATCTATCTCTGAAAACTGGAGCAGACGCCAGTACAGAAATCTCAGGTGTGATTTCTGGTGATGGTGCTTTTTCGAAGGCCGGAAGTGGGACTACAACACTATCAGGTGCAAATACGTATACGGGGACGACAACAATATCGGCCGGAACGTTGAAACTTACTGGCTCACTTGCGAATACAGCTTTAAGCGTAAGTAGTGGTGCAACATTCGATGTTGATGCTACAGATGAGATTGGTTCAATATCAGGATCTGGCGATATTGATGTAGCTTCAGGTGTCAAATTGACTGCTGGTGGGTTGAGCAATGCGAGTACTACATTTTCTGGTGTGATTTCTGGTGATGGTGCTTTTTCGAAGGCTGGGAGCGGGACCACGACACTATCAGGTGCAAATACTTTTTCGGGTGAGACATCGATTAATGAGGGAACCCTTTTAGTGTCAGGCTCTCTTTCAGACTCAACATTGGTGGATGTTGCCAGTGGAGCGAATTATAAAGTTGGTTCTGATGACACGATCGGTGGGTTGCAAGGTGCCGGAAGCGCTGATCTCAATTCAAATACTCTTACCGTCAATAATGCTGATACTAATGGGTCGACAACTTTCTCTGGCGTGATTGCTGGTTCAGGAAGTGGGTCATCATTGACTAAGGAAGGATCCGGAACATTGGAGTTGTCTGGAGCAAGTACTTATGAAGGAGCAACGTCGTTATCGGCCGGAACGTTGAAAGTTACTGGCTCACTTGCGAATACAGCTTTAAGTGTAAGTAGTGGTGCAACATTTGATGTTGATGCTACAGATGAGATTGGTTCAATATCAGGATCTGGCGACATTGATTTAGCTTCAGGTGTCACCTTAACTGCTGGTGGATTGAACAATGCGAGTACTACATTTTCTGGTGTGATTTCTGGTGATGGTGCTTTTTCGAAGGCCGGAAGTGGGACTACGACACTATCAGGCGCAAACACTTTTTCGGGTGAGACATCAATTAATGAGGGAACTCTTTTGTTGTCAGGCTCTCTTTCAGACTCAACAGTTGTGGATGTTGCCAGTGGAGCGAATTATAAAGTTGGCTCTAATGACACTATCGGTGGGTTGCAAGGTGCCGGAAACGCTGATCTCAATTCAAATACTCTTACCGTCAATATTGCCGATTCTGATGGGTCGACAACCTTCTCTGGCGTGATTGCTGGTTCAGGAAGTGGATCATCACTTACTAAGGAAGGATCCGGAACATTGAAGTTATCTGGAGCAAATACTTATGAAGGTGCAACGTCGGTCAGCGCTGGCGTTTTAGAGATATCAAGCGCTAGTGCTTTGGGGGCCACTACTCGTGGTATTGCCTCCAGTGGCACGTCTATTGATCAGGGGGCTGCACTTCATATTGTTGGTGGTTCGTCTACAGACGATTTTCTGTTAGCAGAGCAATTGGCTCTTGGTTCATCATCTGGTAGTGGAGAGGCGATAATACAGTTGGTCTCCGGTAGTGCCACGATTACCAATCCATTTGAGCTAACTGGGGATTCTGCCTTAGAAGCGCTAAGCGGGGAGTTGCTTCTGAACGACACCACGAGTTTGTCTGCTGCAGCAATGGTGACTGTTGGGAGTAGTTGTGGATCGTCGTCCAGCTGTAATTTGCGAATTGGCGGTAATGCTTCTGGTGGTGGCGGAACTGTTTCTACATTCTTTGATTCGATTGCTCCAAGCCTTAGCGATGGAATTAATTTAAGGAATACTATTGGCGACATAGCATACGACCAGGCTTTAACTGTTAACAATAATGGTGCTTTTAAGCTTGCTGGGGATTCTACTATTGCTGGGGCGGTTTCTATTGACTCGGCTGACATTCAATTTTCAAGTGCTAATGCTCTTCTTTCAAGTACGAATATCTCGCTTGAAAATAATGCGAAAATCTCATCTTTAACTGATATCCCTCTCGGTACCTCTTCGGGTGGTTCGCTAGCTAGTGTGACTCTCGGCCCCGGCGATCAAACTCTCTTTGTTGCCTCTGGAAGTACTGTTTCGATAGATAATATGACATTTTCTGGGCCCGGAAACTTCGTCAAGGATGGAGAAGGGACGCTTAAGTATTTTGATTCCTCGAGTGGTGGATTAGGAGAACTTACCTACTCAGGTTCGACAAAGGTTGTGGCTGGTCGATTGACCGTAAATGCGGGCAGTGCTTCGAGAGCATCTCTTACGGCGACTTGTTCAGGCAGTGGGACCTCCAACCTTTGCTCTTCACAGATTTCTGCTTCCCCTTCTCTAGAGCTGACACCAGAGCCAGAGGAAGAGGATGAGCCAGATCCGACGCTAGAGCTAACGCCGGAATCAATACTTGATCAACCAACCTTTGGCGACCCCGGTGGATTACCACCTTTTGGCGACCCCGGTGAATTACCACCTTTTGGCGACCCCGGTGAATTACCACCTTTTGGCGACCCCGGTGAATTACCACCTTTTGACGACCCCGGTGAATTACCACCTTTTGGCGACCCCGGTGAATTACCACCTTTTGACGACCCCGGTGAATTACCACCTTTTGACGACCTCGGTGATCAGCAACCCTTTGGAGGGCCTGAAACGATTGATGCCTTCATTTCTACATTTGTAACCGAAGGCAATGTCGAAACCATTGCGGATGCGATTGCTGTTATTGAAACAACAGCGACTATGCCAATGGTTTCCCCTTCTGTTGATGTTGCTGCAGCTCCTGAAATGTCAACGTCAACGAGTACTGCAAGCATGTCGCCTAATGCGCCTGTTTCGGCCGCTTCAACCTCAGACGTGGTTTCAGTTGTTGCCGCAACGACTGAGACAGGATCAACTGACGCTTCCTCGAGTGTGAACGATACAGTTGAAACAGTCGCAGCATCGCTTGTTCCGTCCAGTCTTTCTGCAGAGGGAACATCAGTCGATCTTTCTTTGGGTGATTCGTTTCAGGTTGCTACGGTGAGCTCTGAGGGGTCTTCCACATCATCGACTGCTACCTCCTCTGTTGGTGTGGCCAGTGCAACGTCAGAGTCAACCGCTGCTAGCGCAACGGCTGATGTTTCCAATTCAGAGGCTAGCTCTGGCTCTGATACAGCAGCTGGCTCCGAAACCTCAGCTGCTGGAGAAAGTGGAGAAGCTGCAGGCGAGACATCAGACTCAGCTGCCACTGATTCCTCGGATGACTCAGCTGCCACTGATTCCTCGGAGGACACATCAACGGAGGAAGGCGGAACCGACGACAGTGCCGATGAGGCAGACGCTGATGCAGAAGCAGAAGGAGATGCTGAGGGGGAAGGAGATGCTGAAGGGGAAGGAGATGCTGAAGGGGAAGGAGATGGTGAAGGAGAAACAGAAGGAGAAGGAGACGCAGAGGCAGGATCTGACGAAGAAGGAGAAGGCTCCTCTGAAGGAGATCAGGGAGGATCAGGAGGCCAGGAGTCGGCACCATCGGCAGCTGTAAACGTAAAACGAGTTGATGCCTCACAGGCTTTGGCAGGCGTTTCTGAAGGTGATAGTGCGGCGACAGATCGAGCTGTAGGTGCATTGAACTTGCCTAAACTTTCAGGCCGCCGTACGCCATCTGCAGGGCAGATTGGTAATTACTTGCAGCAGTTGCGACAACAAATAGCAGGAGGTCAATAGTGATCAAACAATTCCGGTACCTGCAAAAGTTACCTGACGGTTTGGTATCTCCTGTGAGATGGACACCTGAGACTCTGAGAATTAATTTGATCCCAATTTGGCGCCTTGCCTTTGTCTTGATCTGTTGCGCTCTTGGATCAGACCTGCTCAGACCTATTCACGTTTTTGCCAATCCAAATCCCGATACGGAGGCGACGCGGTCAGTGTCAGAGCTCCCTGGATTTGATCCCAAAAAATACAATCCTGCGGTGATCCACTTTCGTTATACTCAGGCGGAAGGTAGGACGTCTTCTGCAAAATCTGATTCATTTCTCGACATTACATTGATTCCTTCTAGTGGAGATGCTGAGGGATTTCGCGTCGAGCTTTCGTCAAAAGTGTTTCGCGACCAGTTGCGGCAGTTATACATGCAGCTTTCGAGACTTGAGCCCTTGAAGGTGGAAGACCCCGAGTCAGCATCCCGGCAGCTTTACGCTCTCTTTTTTTCTGAATTGCAGCCAGTCCTTCAAGCCAAAAAGGTAACGACATTGCTGATTGCTGCTGATCGTGGACTTCAGGCAGTCCCATTCGCGGCTCTGAGTGATGGGCAGCAATATTTCGGTGATCGGTTTGCTTTTGCGATCACACCGTCTCTGGCGCTTACTGACTTTGAGCAAAAAAGCAGTCCTGACGACCGTGTACTGGCACTCGGTGCCTCAGAATTCAAAGGTTTAGCCGCTTTGCCATTGGTTCCCCAGGAGCTGAATCGAATTTCTTCGGACGAAAAAAAAGATAAATTTCTTAATCAGGAATTTACCCCTTCATCTTTTCTGGATAAAGCGTCCGATCCTGGATATAGCACTCTCCATGTGGCTACACATGCTGAATTTAAGCCCGGTGGCCCTGAGGCGTCGCAACTGCACTCCGGCACTGGACCACTCTCAATGAAAGAGCTTGCCACGCTTCGCGAGAAACGTAAGGGTGTTCCGCTTGATCTGGTTGTCTTCAGTGCCTGCAGAACAGCTTTGGGTGATGCTGATGCTGAATTGGGTTTCAGCGGACTTGCATTGCAAGCTGGTGCTCGAAGTGCAGTAGGCACCCTTTGGTATGTCGATGATGTAGTGACGTCTGCTTATTTTGTTCAGATGTATCGCTATCTCGAGCAGGGTGTTCCTAAAGCTGAGGCGATGCAATTAACACGTCAGGCATTCATTCGCAATCAAATCAAGTTGTCTGGTAAGGAGCTGATCGGTGTTGATGGAATACCTTTGTTGCAGGAGCTCACGCCGTCTCAACAACGCCGTGTTTCAAATGGCGTTGCGAATCCGTTTTTCTGGGCTGGTATTGAGCTCATGGGTGCGCCTTGGTGAAGCGATCCCAGCGAAATTCATCAAGACAGTCCTGTCTGGTGTTGATCCCGCTCAGTGCCTCTGCAGTGATCTGAGCCGTGATTGCGGCCAGCAGGACTCCATTGCGGTGATGACCGCAGGCCAGCCAAAGCCTTGGGATGGGACTCTCGCCCAGAAGAGGTGCTTCATCAGGAGTGCAAGGCCTAAATCCCCACCACCGTTCCATCGGAGGCCAACCTGCTGCTGCAGGTAAAAGCGACTCCAACCCTGCTTGCAGCTGTTTCTGTCCATCAGGGGTGAGGCCTTCCTCGAAACCGGCGTGTCGTTCGCTGGTTGCGCCCACAACCACCAAACCGTCTTCCCGAGGAACCATGTAGGTTCCTGGCCCGAAGATCACCCGCTTGAGTGTTTCCCTTGGCCCTTGCAAGGACAGCATTTGTCCTTTGACCGGAAAGACGTTGAGTTCCGGAATGAGTTGATGGCTCCAGGCACCACAGGCCAATACAGCTTGCTGACATGCCAGAAGGCATTCATCACCTTCGGCGCTTTTCATCACGACGCCACTGAGAGCTCCAAAGGTGTCCCTTTGGATGTCCTTGACATGGCTGCCCTCTAGAAATTGAACTCCCAGGGAGACGCAGGCGCGTTCGAGTGCGCGCATGAGCTGCCTGCGGTTGTCGATCTGGCCGTCTTGCTCGAACAACAGACCGCTGGACCAACTCGGGCCGATACCCGGGAGTTCTTGCTCGAGTTCGACGCGATTGAGTTCCAGCCCATATCTGGCTGTGGGGTATTGCGTTCGTTCCCCGTCGCTCCGAAAAGGAACGACGATCCCGCAGGCCCTGAGCCCGCAGCTCAGACCGCTGTCCACTTCGATCTGTCCCACCCAACGGGGGATGAGTTCCAGACTGGTTTGCCCCAGTTGCAACAGAGCGCCCGATAGGCCCTCGGCATGGGGGGCAAGCATCCCGGCAGCCACAAATCCCGCTGCTTCACGTCGTTTGCGGCTGATCACGCGGACAGCCATTCCACGCCGTGCCAGCTGGTGGGCAATGGCCAACCCCATCAAGCCGCCACCAAGGATGAGGGTCGGCGTTCGCTCGGTCTGACTCATGGCATTCGTGACTGAGCTGAGGGTCTCAACAAGGGCGTTTCAGGGCTCCTCCTTTCCATAGGATCACTCAGATCGATGCATTGCCGTGATGGTCGCAGCAGAGCCCGCCTGGGAAGCCGTGATTGGCCTGGAAACCCATGTGCAGCTGGGGACCGACAGCAAGATCTTCACGTCGGCATCCACCTCGTTTGGAGACGACCCCAACACCCACATCGATCCGGTGGTCTGCGGACTGCCAGGGACGCTGCCGGTGCTGAATCAAAAGGTGCTCGAGTACGCCGTCAAGGCGGCGATGGCGCTGAACCTCAAGATCGCTGAGCACAGCAAGTTCGACCGCAAACAGTATTTCTATCCGGATCTGCCCAAGAACTACCAGATCTCCCAGTACGACGAGCCCATCGCCGAGGAGGGTTGGATTGAGGTGGAGGTGGCTGAGAAAGGCAAGGACACCTACCTGAAGACCATTGGGATCGAACGCCTTCACATGGAGGAGGACGCGGGCAAGCTTGTGCACGCCGGAAGTGACCGCCTGGCAGGCTCCACCCATTCCCTTGTGGACTACAACCGCGCTGGGGTGGCTTTGGCGGAGATCGTAAGCAAGCCGGACCTGCGCACCGGCCGTGAAGCGGCCGAATACGCCTCAGAGATCCGCCGGATTATGCGGTATCTGGGTGTTTCGGATGGAAATATGCAGGAAGGCTCCCTGCGCTGTGACGTCAACATCTCCGTGCGCCGAGGGCCCGATGCTCCCTTCGGGACGAAGGTTGAGATCAAGAACATGAACTCCTTCTCCGCCATTCAGAAGGCGTGTGAGTACGAGATCAAGCGTCAGGTGAAGGCGATTGAAGCGGGCGAGACGATCGTGCAGGAAACCCGCCTCTGGGACGAGGGCAAGCAGCTCACCAAGAGCATGCGCAGCAAAGAGGGTGCCAGCGATTACCGCTATTTCCCTGATCCCGACTTAGGCCCGATTGAGGTCAGTGCTGAGCAGCGGGAGGGTTGGCGTGCCGAACTGCCGGAACTGCCAGCGGCCAAGCGCCATCGCTACGCCGATGATCTGGGTTTGTCGCAATACGACGCCCGGGTGCTGACGGACGAACGGCCCATGGCCGACTACTACGAAGCCGTGGTGGCTGCCGGTGCCGATGCCAAGCTTTCAGCCAACTGGATCACTGGGGATATCGCCGCCTACGTGAATTCCCAGCGGTTGAGCTACAGCGAGCTGCCGTTTCGGCCTGAACAGCTTTCCGAGATGGTGATGTTGATCGATGGCGGCAAGATCAGCGGCAAGATCGCCAAGGACATCCTTCCAGAACTTCTGGAGAAGGGCGGTTCACCCAAGGCCATTGTTGATGAGCGCGGGCTCGGCATGATCAGTGACCCGGCGGCCATTGAGGCGATCGTGGATGAACTGCTGGTGGCTCACCCCGATGAAGTGGAGGCATTCCGTGGCGGCAAAAACAAGCTTCAGGGCTTCTTCGTGGGTCAATTGATGAAGAAGACCGGGGGTAAGGCAGATCCCAAGTTGGCCAATCAGATTTTGAGCAGAAAACTGAAAGGGGAATGACAGCCAGTCGGGCCATTCCGGACGCCTGGAGTGACTGGCTTCGGCACAACCGTGATCGCGGTTGTGCGCGGGATGGCCTGGTGGACCGGGCGATGGCGCAGGGCTTCGATCGCGAGGCGATCGAGGCTGTTCTCGATCAGGGAACATCACAAGAGACTGCTCCCGTGCAGTTGGCTGACAGCAAACCATCGCTGCAATCGGTGAACTGGCTTGGCTGGTTTGAGGCTCCGATTACACGCCCGGATCACCAGCCGAGAGCCTGGCGTTTGGATACTCCGCTGGCCCAGATTTATGAGTTGCCGCACCTGCTTGACCGGGACGAGTGCGAGGAAGTGATTGAGGTAATCAACAGTTCTTTAAAACCGTCCACGGTCACCCGAGGCAGCAGTGACTACCGCACCAGTCGAACCTGCCATCTGCGCCAGAACCACCCAGCCCTGGCGGCGCGATTGGATCAACGATTTGCCGAACTGTTGGGTGTTGATCCGCGGTTGTCTGAACCCATTCAGGGGCAGCGGTATGACCCTGGTGAGTACTTCAAGGAGCACACCGATTGGTTTTCCCCCGGCACCAAGGAATTCACCAAACACACCACGAGTGGTGGGCAACGCACCTGGACGTTGATGGTGTATCTGAACGCTGTGGAACGCGGTGGTGAGACCTGCTTCAAGCGCCTTGGGCGCTGTTTCACGCCAGTGCCTGGCCTTGCGTTGGCTTGGAACAATCTGCAGGCCGATGGCACGCCCAATCCCTTCACCTTGCATGAAGCCATACCGGTCGAGAAGGGCAGTAAATGGGTGATCACCAAGTGGTTCCGGGAGAAACCGGGTCGCAACGGTTGACCGCTGCCACCAGCGCATCGAGTGCGCCGCTGTTCTCAATGACCTGGTCTGCGAGGTTCCGCTTACGGGCAAGGGGCCACTGCGCCAGCAGTCGTGCCTGTGCTTCTTCCTCGGTCAGCCCGTCCCGTTGCATCATCCGCGCCAGTTGCTGTTCGGGTGTGCAGTTCACGAGCCAGATTTCGCTGCACAGAGACTCCAACCCTGCTTCGAACAGTAAAGGGATCATCAGCACCACCACCGGTTCATGGCTGCGCCGCTCCAGCTCCTGCTGAAACCGGTCCCGCACGACGGGATGAATCAAGGCCTCGAGCCAACGGCGTTCGACGGAATCGTTGAACACGATTCGTCCGAGGGCTTTGCGGTTCAGATGGGCGGCAGTCCCCACCGCTGAACCGAAACGCTCCATCACCGCCTCTGATGCAGGCGTGTTCGGAGACAAGGCGTCGCGAGCGTATTGATCGGCATCGAGCACGGGCCAGCCCCGTGCTTCGAGCAAACGGCCGACGCTGCTTTTTCCACTGGCAATGCCACCGGTGAGGCCGATGCGGCGCTGCATGCTGCCGAAGGAGGATGGTTCAAGTTTCCCTCGGCTGTGCCATGCATTCCCCCTGGCAGATGGTCACCGGAGGTGTCACCGCTCCCCAGGGCTTTCAGGCATCGGGTGTCGCGGTGGGTTTGAAGCCCTCCGGCAAGCCGGACCTCGCCCTGCTGGTGGCGCCCGAACCAGCGGTCTGTGCCGGCAGCTTCACCACCTCCGTCGTGCGGGCGGCCTGTGTGGATCTCTGCGCTGAACGTCTGGCCGCCAAGGGGGGAGTGGCAAGAGCGGTTCTGATCAATTCCGGGCAGGCCAATGCCTGCACTGGTGACCGCGGTCTGATCGACAGTCAGCGCGCCACCCAGGCCCTCGCCGATCTCCTGGGGCTTGATGCCGAGGGGGTGTTGATCTGCTCGACCGGTGTGATCGGCGTGCCGATCCCGATGCCGACACTGCTGGCGGGGCTCGATCCCTTGGTGGAGACGATGTCAGCGCAAGCTGGCGCGGCGGCTGCCAACGCCATCCTCACCACCGATCTGGTGGACAAACAGGTGGCGTTGGAAGCCAACCTTGGCGAGCGGAAGGTGCGTATTGGCGGGATGGCCAAGGGGTCGGGAATGATCCATCCGGACATGGCGACCATGCTGGGTTTCTTCAGCTGCGATGCCGGTGTTGAACCGTCGCTGTGGAACGCCATGGTGAGCCGGGCGGTGCAGCGCTCCTTCAACGCCATCACCGTTGATGGCGACACCAGCACCAACGACACTGTGCTGGCTTTTGCGGCTGGTGCACCGCTGGATTCGGCCCACCATGCGGCTCTGGAGCAGGGGCTGATCGAAGCGATGCAGCACTTGGCCAAGGCCATTGCCCGGGATGGCGAGGGGGCCACCTGTCTGATAGAGGTGCAAGTGGAGGGCGCTCCGGATGCACCAGCAGCGCGGCGCGTGGCCCGCACCATCGCCGGCTCCTCCTTGGTGAAAACGGCTGTCCATGGGCGGGATCCCAATTGGGGCCGGATCGTTGCGGCCGCTGGCCGGTCGGGTGTCGCCTTTGATCCGGACGCCGTCGCTCTCTGGATCGGCCCGCATCAATTGATGCAATCCGGTCAGCCCCTCTCCTTCGATCGGGAGGCCGCCAGTGCCGTGTTGCGGCAAGAAACGGTGGTGATCCGGATCCACCTGGGCGCTGGCCCCGGCCAGGGGTGTGCCTGGGGCTGTGACCTGTCTGATCAATACGTGCGTATCAACGCCGACTACACCACTTGACCTTGGCCTGGTTGCGAATGGCTGCAAAAATCGAGCCATGAACCAACCCACCGAGCCCAGCGAAACCAAGGTCGAGGCAGCGCAGAGGCGCCGACCACGCTTTTGGGTCGGCCCCTTGGTGACCGGTTGTTGTTTTTCCTTGGGCTATGGCATTACCCATCGGGTAGTGACCCTGCAAACCAACCCTGACCCCCCACGCCAGCCGGAGCCCTTTGCCGGTCTCGCGTTTCCAGGTGAATCGCTGGCGTCGCTGCGCCAAGCGAATGGCAGCAAGGTCCCTCTGATGGTGGATGTTGCCGCCATCGAAGCCAAGGAAGAGGCAGAGCGTCAGGCCAAAGCCAAGGCTGAAGAGCAAGCCCGCCTTCAGGCGGAATTAGCCCGCAAGGAGGAACTGGCCTTGCAGGCGCCCTTACCTGAGCCCACCTGGACTGCACCGGCTTGGACGCAACCCGAACAGCTGTGGCCAGAGGAGCCTCAGCCTGAACCGGCTGCCTTGATCGATCCATTGGTGGATCCTTCGGTTGACCCTTTCAATCCCATTGATCCAGTGCTGGAGGCGACGGACTCTGAGGTGAGCGTTGATCAGGACGAATTCTTTGTTCCCCTGGAACCGGTAGCAGCCCCCAATCCGTAGCTCGGTTGAACCAACGGATCTGCCAGAGTTTCCTCCTTCTCGAGGCGCTCATGGGGTCTTCGGACGCGTTCATCCGTGCCACCGTCAACCGGATCAGTGCCCGCCTGGGTCATGGTCTGGCGGACGCAGCGGCTGAGATTGCCGTGCTCGCTCAGGATGCTCCGGAGCGCCTGCGCCAGGAATGGGAGCTGTTCCAGGACGAGGTTCGGGCGGAAGCCGAGCGACTGGAACATGGCGACGCTCCTCCACCTCCAGCATCCGATTCCTGCGTTGAGTCCGCCGTCATCAGCACCGATTCAAACCCGAGCTCTCCTCAGGAGATGGTGGATCGCCTGCGCGCCTCCATCGCCGAGATCAACCGTGCCCTTGAGGCCCGCTCCTGATGGGTCGGATGCTGCGGGGGCTGCGGATCTGGCGCGCCGTCCTCACCTTGCTGCTGTTCCTGTGGTGGGACAGCCAGGCCTGGACCTACCGAGGTGGGCAGACCGCGAACAGTCGCGCCGCGAGGCAGCAGGCGCGGGCGCGCTGGCTGACCGCTGAGCTGCTGCGGCTGGGCTCGGCCTTCATCAAGCTGGGGCAGTTGCTCTCTGCACGCCCGGACATCCTCCCGGCCGGCTGGGTGGCGGAGTTGGCGTCCCTGCAGGACAGCGTTCCCGCGTTTCCCTTTGAGCAGGTGCAAACCGTCCTGGAAGAGGAGCTGGGGCCCCGTTGCGCCGAAGTGATTGACCTCGATCCGGTGCCTTTGGGTGCCGCCTCTTTGGCCCAGGTGCACCGGGCCAGCCTGCGCAGTGGCCGGCAGGTGGTGCTGAAGATCCAACGGCCCGGGCTCGACACGTTGTTCCGGCTGGATCTGGAGGTGATGCAGCAGGTGGCGGCAGTGCTTCAGCGTCACCCAAGTTGGGGGCGCGGGCGCGACTGGCCGGCGATGGCACGGGAGTGTCGGCGGGTGTTGTTGCGGGAACTGGATTTCAGGGTTGAGGCGCAGTACGCAGCCCGCTTCCGTCAGCAGTTCCTCGACGACGAGCGCATCCGCATTCCTGCGGTGGTTTGGGAGCAAAGCACCCGTCGGGTGCTTTGCCTTGATTATTTGCCGGGAATCAAGGTCAACGACCGGGAGGCGCTGCTGGACGCCGGCATCGATCCCTCTGCTGTGGCGGAAATCGGAGCAGCCAGCTACCTCAAGCAGTTGGTGCGCTTTGGCTTCTTCCACGCTGACCCCCATCCCGGCAATCTGGCGGTGGCCAGTGATGGCGCTCTCATCTACTACGACTTCGGGATGATGGGGCTGCTCTCCGATGGCCTGCGCCGTCGGCTGGGCTCCATGGTGCGGGCGGCTGCAGCGAGAGATTCGGCCGCGCTGGTGCAGGAGATGCAGGCGGCGGGGGTCATCTCCAGGGGCATTGATGTCGGCCCGGTCCGCCGGTTGGTGCGTTTGATGCTCAAGGAGGCCCTCACCCCTCCCTTCAGCAGCAATGTGATCGACAAGCTCTCCGGTGACCTCTACGACCTGGTGTATGGCCAGCCGTTTCGCCTGCCGGTGGAGCTGATCTTCGTCATGCGGGCACTCTCGACCTTTGAGGGCGTCGGCCGCAGCCTCGATCCGGCTTTTAGCCTCGTAGCGATAGCTAAGCCTTACCTCCTTCCTCTGATGACGTCGAGCGGATCCGGCTCCAGCGACCTGTTCAATGAACTTGGACGTCAGGTGGGAGCGTTGAGCAGCCGCGCTGCGGCCCTCCCCCGTCGTCTGGACGAGAGTCTGGAACGGCTGGAGCAGGGTGATCTGCAGCTGCAAGTGCGTCTGGGAGAGTCCGATCGCCAGTTCCGACGCATGACGCTGGCGCAGCAGTCCATCGGTCAGTCGGTGCTGCTGGGCTGCCTGGCCCTGTCCACTGCCATCGTCGGCGCCAGTGTTCGACCGCTCTGGGCCGTGCTTCCTGCTGCTGCCGCAATACCCGTGGGCATGGGTTGGTTCCGCATGCAAGTGCGCATTCGCCGGGACCAGCGACTGGAGCAGTTGCCTGGCTCCAATCGCTGAGGGCAACGCTTGCCGATCAGCCGTTGCCGCGGGGTCCCTGGCCCACAGCTCCGGCATAGATGGCCTGGCTTCCCAGTTCGTCTTCGATGCGAAGCAACTGGTTGTACTTGGCCACGCGTTCGCTGCGGCTGAGGGAACCGGTTTTGATCTGCCCGGCGCGGGTGGCGACGGATAGATCAGCGATGGTGGTGTCTTCGGTTTCGCCGCTGCGGTGGCTGATCACGCTGGTGTAACCGGAGCGCCCTGCCAGATCGATGGCCTGGAGGGTTTCGGTGAGGGAACCGATCTGGTTCACCTTGATCAGAATCGAGTTGGCCGTGGCGCTGTCGATGCCCTGTTGCAGGCGTTTGGTGTTGGTCACGAACAGGTCATCGCCCACCAGCTGCACCCTGCCGCCGAGGCGTTCGGTGAGCAGCTTCCAGCCCTCCCAGTCGTCTTCCGCCAGGCCGTCCTCGATCGACACGATCGGGAATTTGTCCACCAGCTGCTCCAGCTGGCCAACCATTTCGGCACTGTCGTAGCTGCCACCATCGAAGGCGTAGCGGCCGTTTTCGAAGAATTCGGTGCTGGCCACGTCCAGGGCCAGGGAGATCTGCTCGCCAGGCTTGTAGCCGGCCTTGCTGATTGCCTCCACCAGGATCTCTCCGGCTTCCACATTGCCGAGGTCGGGGGCGAAACCACCCTCATCCCCCACAGAGGTGCTCATGCCCTTGGCCTTGAGCAGACCTTTCAGCGTGTGGAAGACCTCAGTACCCATGCGCAGGGCCTCACGGAAGCTGGGAGCGCCGTGGGGCACCAGCATGAATTCCTGGAAATCCAGGCTGTTGGCGGCATGGGCGCCTCCGTTGATCACGTTCATCAACGGCACCGGCAGCAGGTTGGCCATCGGTCCACCCAGGTAGCGGTACAGGGGCAGACCCAGTCCGTTGGCGGCGGCGCGGGCGGTGGCCATGCTCACCGCGAGAATCGCATTGGCCCCCAGGCTGGATTTGTTGTCGCTGCCGTCCAGCTCGAGCATCGCAGCATCCACGGCGGCCTGATCCAGGGCGGAAAGTCCGCACAGGGTCGGCGCGATGCGCTCTTCGATGTGGGTCACGGCCTGGCTGACGCCTTTGCCCATGTAACGGTCGCCGCCGTCACGCAATTCATGGGCCTCGTGGGCACCGGTGCTGGCGCCACTGGGCACGATCGCCCGGCCCATGGCACCACCTTCGAGCAGCACTTCTGCTTCAACGGTTGGATTGCCGCGGGAATCGAGCACCTCTCGGGCCACGATGGTGTCGATGACGAGGTCGAGCGAATCGATCACGTTGGGCGGGGCATAAACCTGGCGATCTTATGGGTCGCCCCCTGCTCTCGCATTGTGACCGTTGGCACCCGGCCAGAATGCTTGAACGTTCACGTCAGGAAACCGCGCCCCATGCGGATGCTTCACACCATGCTCCGGGTCGGGGATCTGGACCAATCCATCGCCTTCTACACCGAGGTGCTCGGCATGCAGCTGCTGCGGCGCAAGGACTACCCCACCGGTCGTTTCACCCTGGCCTTCGTTGGTTACGGGCCGGAGTCGGAGCAGACGGTGCTGGAGCTCACCCACAACTGGGACACCAGTTCCTATGACCTCGGCAATGCCTATGGCCATATCGCCCTTGGAGTGCATGATATCCGCAGCGCTTGCGCCGCCATCAGTGGCAAGGGTGGCCGGGTGGTGCGTGAGCCGGGGCCGATGAAGCACGGTTCCACGGTGATTGCGTTCGTGGAGGACCCTGACGGCTACAAGGTGGAGTTGATCGAGATCTCCACCCTCGCCGCTGCATGACCGGCACCCCCGCCTCCCGCGGCAGCCTCACCCACGAGCCTGACCGTTTTTCCGATCCCGCCTGGGAGCTTCTGCTGGCTGGTCAGGACATGGCCCGTCGCTGGCGCCATGACCAGCTGGATGTTGAGCATCTGATCCAGGTGCTGTTCAGTGATTCGGCCTTCAGGCGCTGGGTGGATCCGCTGCCGCTGCGCTCGGATGATCTCCTGGATCGTCTGGAGGATGTGCTGGCGGCTCAGCCTCCGGCGCGGGGTGATCAGTTGTTCATCGGTGAAGACCTGGAGCAGCTGCTGGAGACCGCTGAGCAGATCCGAGGCCGCTGGGGGGATCGTTTGATCGATGTGCCTCAGCTGGTCGTTGCGGTTGGTGCCGACCCCCGCATCGGGGCCGAGTTGTTTGCGGCCCAGGGCCTTGCGGCTGATCGGCTGGAGAGCCTGCTGCAGCAGCCGTCGGTTGTTCCGACCCCAGCTCCGACGCCTCAACCGGCACCGCCCCCCCGTGTGATGGCTCCAGAGCCGACGCCATCGGTTCAGCCGTCTGTCCCCACCCCTGCCCAGCCCCCGGTTGAACTGGAGCAGGAGCCCTCGGCCCTTGAAGCTTTTGGCCGTGATCTCACTGAGGAGGCAGAGGCTGGTTCCCTCGATCCGGTGATCGGTCGCGACAGCGAGATTCGCAACCTGATCAAGGTGCTGTCCCGCCGCAGCAAGAACAATCCGGTGCTGATCGGGGAACCCGGCGTCGGCAAGACGGCCATCGCCGAGCTCCTGGCCCAGCGGATCGTGGCCGGTGAGGTGCCGGACTCGTTGCAGGGGCTTCGACTGATTGCCCTTGATCTGGGTGCCCTGATCGCCGGGGCCAAATTCCGCGGTCAGTTCGAGGAACGCCTGCGCTCTGTCCTCGAGGAGGTGAGTCGCTCCGATTCCGGGGTGGTGCTCTTCATCGACGAGCTCCACACCATCGTTGGAAGCGACCGCAGCAGCACCGATGCGGGCAGCCTGCTCAAGCCCGCCCTGGCGCGGGGGGACCTGCGCTGTATCGGCGCGACCACGCCGGAGGAGTACCGACGCACTGTCGAAAAGGACCCTGCCCTCAACCGTCGTTTTCAGCAGGTGCTGATCCGCGAACCGGATCTGGAACTCAGCCTGGAGATCCTGCGGGGCCTGCGGGAGCGCTACGAGCTTCACCATGGCGTCACCATCACCGACGAGGCGATTCAGACCGCCAATCGATTGGCGGATCGCTACATCAGCGACCGTTGCCTGCCGGACAAGGCGATCGATCTGATTGACGAGGCCGCGGCTCAGCTGAAGATCGAAGTCACCTCCAAGCCACAGGTGGTGGAGGAGGCTGAGGCGGACCTGCGCCGGGTGGAACTGGCGCTGCTGGCGGCGGAACAATCACCGGAGGAGGAGCGGATCCAGCTGCAGCGTCAACGTCTGGAAGTGTCCTCCCGGCTGGATGATCTGCGCCGGCGTTGGCAGGAGGAGCGCACCCAGCTGGAGGAGCTTGGTCAGTTGCTGCAGCAGGACGAAGACCTGCGTCATGCCATCGCCGAGGCGGAACGACAGGGGGATCTGGAGGAGGCCGCTCGGTTGCAGTACGACCAGCTGCACACCGTGCAGCAGCGCCGGGAGGCGTTGGAAGACAGTCAGTCCGAGGCGCAGGCATCGGGGACGGCACTGCTGCGGGAACAGGTGGAGGCGGGGGACATCGCTGATTTGGTGGCCCGTTGGACCGGGATTCCAGTGCAGCGCCTCCTAGCGGGAGAACGTCGCAAGCTGCTGGCCTTGGAGAGTCACTTGGCGGAGCGGGTGATCGGCCAGGCGGAAGCGGTGGCCGCCGTTTCCGCAGCGATCCGACGGGCGCGGGCCGGGATGAAGGATCCCCGTCGGCCCGTGGGTTCGTTCCTGTTTCTTGGCCCGACGGGTGTTGGCAAAACGGAGCTGGCCAAGGCACTGGCTACGTCTCTGTTTGATGAGGAGGAAGCCCTGGTGCGCCTCGACATGAGCGAGTTGATGGAGCGCAACGCTTCGGCACGCCTGATCGGTGCTCCGCCGGGCTACGTCGGATACGAGGAGGGGGGGCAGCTCACCGAGGCGGTGCGCCGGCGCCCGTACGCCGTGTTGCTTCTGGATGAAGTGGAGAAAGCTCACCCGGATGTGTTCAATCTGCTGCTGCAGGTTCTGGACGACGGCCGACTCACCGATTCCCAGGGGCGGACCGTTGATTTCCGCCACACCGTGGTGGTGATGACCAGCAACCTGGCCAGCCCGGCGATCCTTGAGCACGCCCGGTCCGGTTCCAGCGATGACGACCAGCTCCAGCAGCAGGTGGATGCGGCCCTGGCCAGTCAGTTCCGTCCGGAGTTTCTCAATCGGATCGATGAAGTGATTCGCTTCCGCCCTTTGGAGGTGAAGGATCTGGTGCGGATCGTGCGTTTGCAACTGGCCGATCTCGCCTCCCTGATGGCGGAACAGGGGCTGTCATTGGATGTGGACGATGCAGTGGCGGATTCGCTGGCCCGTCAGGGCCATGAACCGGAGTACGGCGCCCGTCCGTTGCGCCGGGTGCTGCGGCGTCAACTGGAGAACCCACTGGCCACCCAACTGCTGGAGGATCGTTTCCGTTCGGCGCGGGGCATCCGGGTTCGTTGCGGAACAGACGACGGCAGCTCATTGGCGTTTGAGCCTGTGGAGTCGTAGGGGCATCCAGTAGGGTGTTCGTTTGGCAGTGTGCCTGCCGGCATCCCTGTCAACTCCCGGTCCCCCTTCCGTGACCAGCCCGATTTCCGAGGACACCTCAACCAAGAGTCCTGACACCACCCCAGCAGAGCCAGCCGCACCCCGCGGTTTTCTGCCGGCCACGGTCGATGAACTCAAGCTTGTGGTCTGGCCCAGCCGTCAGCAGCTGTTCAGCGAGTCGATCGCTGTGATCCTGATGGTGAGTCTGTCGGCCGCCGGCATCGCCGCCGTCAGTCGCTTCTTCGGATGGGCGTCATCCCAGGTGTTCCGCTGATCCGCACCCCTTTTCAGCCGTGCCCGACGATCTGACCACAACGGACCCCTCCGAGGTGCGCGACCTGCCGGCCCCGAATGAGGGTGAAGAGGGCACGCTGTCGGACACTCCGGCCGCCAACACCGCGATTGCGCGCTGGTATGCGGTTCAGGTGGCCTCCAGCTGCGAGAAGAAAGTGAAGGCGACCCTGGAGCAGCGGGCGATCACGCTGGGGGTGAGCAAGCGCATCCTCGAGATCGAGATCCCGCAGACCCCAGCGGTCAAGTTGAAAAAGGACGGTTCCCGCCAGTCCACTGAAGAAAAGGTTTTCCCGGGTTACGTGCTGGTGCGGATGGTTCTCGATGAGGACACGATGATGGCGGTCCGCAGCACGCCAAACGTGATCAACTTCGTTGGGGCGGAGGATCGTCGCGCCACGGGCAAGGCTCGTGGCCATATCAAGCCGCGCCCCCTCAGCCGCGCGGAAGTCGATCGGATCTTCAAGCGTGCGGCCGAGAAGAAAACCGTGGTCAAGGTGGATCTCGCCGAGGGTGATCAGATCCTTGTGACCGCTGGTCCGTTCAAGGATTTCCAGGGCGAGGTGATCGAGGTCTCGGGAGAGCGCAACAAGCTCAAGGCCCTGTTGTCCATTTTTGGTCGTGAAACTCCTGTGGAACTGGAGTTCTCACAGATCTCCAAGCAGAACTGACCAGCGGCGGCCGCTTCCCTGCGGAGGGCGGCCTCAGGGGTGATTTTCACCCTGCCCCACTCGGCCCACGGGCCTGGTGATCCGCAGATGTCAAAAGCCGTTCGTCAATGGCCAAGAAAGTCACCGCAGTTATCAAGCTGGCCCTTCAGGCCGGCAAAGCCAACCCTGCACCACCGGTGGGCCCAGCCCTCGGTCAGCACGGTGTGAACATCATGATGTTCTGCAAGGAGTACAACGCTCGGACGCAGGACAAAGCCGGTTTTGTGATCCCGGTGGAGATCTCGGTCTACGAAGACCGCAGCTTCACCTTCATCACCAAGACGCCTCCAGCGTCGGTGCTGATCACCAAGGCCGCCAAGATCGAGAAAGGTTCCGGCGAGTCCGCCAAGGGCAATGTCGGATCGATCAACCGGGCCCAGCTCGAGGAGATCGCCAAGACCAAGCTTCCTGATCTCAATTGCACCAGCGTCGAGTCCGCCATGCGGATCATCGAAGGAACCGCCCGCAACATGGGCGTTTCCATCAGCGACTGAATCGTCGCCGCTTCATTCTTCAACCCTTACCGGGGGAGACATCGCTGATGTCGTCCGTACCCCAATCCTGTTATGCCAACCCTCTCAAAACGCCTGGCGAGCCTCGCCGGCAAGATCGAGGATCGTCTCTACGAACCCCTCGAGGCGATTGCCCTGGTCAAGGACAACGCCAACGCCAAGTTCGACGAAACGATGGAGGCCCACGTGCGCCTCGGCATCGATCCCAAATACACCGACCAGCAGCTGCGCACCACCGTGGCGCTGCCCAATGGCACCGGTCAGACCGTTCGCATCGCGGTGGTGACCCGCGGTGAGAAGGTCGCCGAGGCCAAGGCGGCGGGGGCTGAACTCGCCGGCGACGAAGACCTGGTGGAGACCATCGCCAAAGGTGAGATGGATTTCGACCTGCTGATCGCCACACCGGACATGATGCCCAAGGTGGCCAAGCTCGGTCGCGTGCTGGGACCCCGGGGTCTGATGCCGAACCCCAAGGCCGGCACCGTGACCACGGATCTGGCGGCTGCCATCCAGGAATTCAAGGCCGGCAAACTGGAATTCAGGGCAGATCGCACCGGCATCGTGCACGTGCGTTTCGGTAAAGCCAGCTTCACCGCCGAGGCTCTCCTCCAGAACCTCAAGACCCTGCAGGAGACCATCGACCGCAACAAGCCCAGCGGTGCCAAGGGCCGCTACTGGAAGTCTCTGTATGTGACCTCCACCATGGGTCCGTCCGTGGAAGTGGACTTCTCTGCCCTCCAGGACATTGAGCAAGGGAGCTGAGCCGGCTCTCGTTTACACTCAAACATTGGCAATTGCCAAATCGGGCACGCGCCCGGCCAGAGACAGCAGGAATTCAAGGCCCGTCTTTGACGGGCCAGTCGATGTAATCCCTGCCGAGGCAGACGCGACACGATTTTTCTCCCATTCGGGATTGGATCGACACGCGGCCTCGTCTTCTTCGAAGACTCGATCGGCCGTGTGTCCAGCTTGTTCCCCCTCGATCCGATCCAATCCCTATGGGCCGCACGCTGGAGAGCAAGCAGCAGATCGTCGGAGAGCTCAAGGAGCTCCTCGCCGAGTCCGAACTGGCGCTGGTTCTTGATTACAAGGGCCTCTCCATCAAGGAAATGTCCGACCTGCGGGATCGTCTGCGGGCTGGCAACGCGGTGTGCAAGGTGACCAAAAACACCTTGATGCGCCGTGCCATCGATGGTGACAACGCCTGGTCGAATCTCGACTCTCTTCTCACAGGCACCAACGCCTTCGTTCTAATCAAGGGCGATGTCGGTGCCGGTGTGAAAGCCGTTCAGGCTTTCCAGAAGGAGACCAAAAAGTCCGAAACCAAGGGCGGCCTTTTCGAAGGCAAGCTTCTCTCTCAGGACGAGATCAAGGCCATCGCCGATCTCCCCTCCAAGGAGCAGCTCATGGCACAGATCGCCGGTGCGATCAACGCCGTGGCCACGAAGGTTGCTGTGGGCATCAACGAGGTTCCCTCCGGTCTCGCGCGGGCGCTCAAGCAGCACGCCGAAGGCGGCGATAGCTGAGCGCTCTCTGCCGACATCACTGGTTTCACTGATCTGTTGCTTCTTCATTCACAACCATGTCTGCAAAAACCGACGAAATTCTCGAATCACTGAAGTCCCTTTCTCTGCTGGAAGCTTCCGAGCTGGTCAAGCAGATCGAGGAGGCCTTCGGTGTGTCAGCCGCCGCGTCCGCCGGCGTCGTGATGGCTGCCCCCGGCGCTCCTGCCGCCGGTGGTGGTGAAGCCGCCGAGGAACAGACCGAATTCGACGTCATCCTCGAAAGCTTCGACGCTGCAGCCAAAATCAAGGTGCTCAAGGCTGTGCGCAACGCCACCGGCCTGGGTCTTGGCGACGCCAAGGCTCTGGTGGAGGCTGCCCCCAAGCCCGTCAAGGAAGGCATTTCCAAAGACGAAGCCGAAGCTCTCAAGAAAGAGATCGAAGAAGTGGGTGGCAAGGTCACTCTCAAGTGATCCCATCGGGCAGGTTTTGCCGGCCCGACCAACTTTTTCAAGACCAACAAAGCCGGTCTTCAAAGGCCAGCTTTTTGCTGCCTCGACATGGCAATAAAAAACCCCCGCCTAAGGCAGGGGCTTTTTTAAGTGGAACACGTTCAGGAGTCTGTCCTTGTTTCGACCCTGAAGAGATGCTCTGCACTCCTCACACAAATAAAACCTAAGTGCAGGTCAAGGTATCTCACATCCTGGCAGGTCAGCCTGCCGACTGTCACTGTGACAGTTGGTCACGTCAGGGGCGGTACGGAATGACCTCCAGCTGAATGGGTTGCCCATTACTGGCCACGCGTTGGTTACGTCTTGGTGCCATCGGTGCCGTTGGGGCCCCCAGCCGGCTGAATCCGCTGTCACTTCCTTGCTCCGCCCGGGCCAGGAGCCGGTTCACCGGGTCTGGATGGGCGAAATAGACGTGGCTGAGGGTGCGGCCTTTGTAGACCCGTCGTTCCAGGCGCCAGGCTGGATCCAGCCGAATCTGAACGAAGCCGTTGCGATCCCGCTTTGGGATCGTGACTCGGCCGACCACGATGGGAGCTCCCTGGCGTGGGTTGAGGGCCTGCAACTGCAGATTGTTGCCGCTCTGCCGCAGGCTCAGCCGAAAGCGGCTGCCAAGGTCCTCACCACCGCTGCGAAGGGAATAGCCATTGCTGTCGAGGTAACGGCTGCAGATCCCGGCGAAGTTGAAGGTGTTGAGGGTCGGATCCACCAGACCGTCCGATCGCAGTGTCCAGCAGCGGGGTCGTTGCTTGATCTGCTCCAGCACCAACAGCTTCCAGTTGCGCTGTCCCACCGGCTGAGCCAGCACCGCAAAGCGGTTCTGCTGCAGCGCCTTGCTGTCGAACAGGCCGCGGGCGGATTGAGCCGCTGGCAACCACCCCGCGGTGCCGCAAAGGACTGCGGCCAGGATCAGGCTGCGGAAGTAAGTTCGCCGCATCAGTGGCCTGCGAGAAACCACGTTGTATCGAAACCAGCCCAGGGGGAGCAATGGCTGAAGGACGGGGCCGGGTGGTGGCTGCTGCCACCGATGGAGCCTGCAGTGGTAATCCGGGCCCAGGGGGCTGGGGAGGCCTGCTGCGCTTTGAAGACGGCAGTGTCGAGGAATTCGGCGGTCATGACCCGGCGACGACCAACAACCGCATGGAACTGCAGGCGGCGTTGGAGCTGCTGCAGCGGTTGAAGGACCTTCCGCGGCATCCCGATCTCACCCTGCGCACCGACAGCAAATACCTGATCGATGGACTTGGCTCCTGGATCAAGGGCTGGAAGCGCAAGGGCTGGAAGACAGCGGCCGGCAAGCCTGTGCTGAACCAGGATCTCTGGAAATCTCTGGACGCAGCCCGGCTGGATGATGTGCCGTTGGCCTATGTGAAAGGCCACAGCGGTGATCCGGACAACGATCGGGTGGACCGGATCGCAGTCGCTTTTTCCCAGGGTCGCCTTATGGATCTCGGGCAGCCATCTGTTGAGGGTGATGCGGAGGTGGCCGATGACGATCCAGCACCACAACAGCTGGTGCAGTTGTTAAGCCGCCTGGAGCTGGCGGATCGTCTGGCGGATGGGGGCTTCAGCCTCAGCCTGTTGGAGCTGGCGCAGCTTGTGGAACTGCCGTTGAAGCAGCTCGAGCGCCGTCAGGAGCCGTGGTTCTGGCGGGACTGGCAGGTGCGCCCAGCTGAAGAGGGGCGCTGGACCCTGCAGCGTCGCGAGGCAGGATCAGAACAGTCCTGAGCGATCGCCATGCCGCCATCCCCTCTCAGCAGCGGCGAGTTCTACCAGCGCTGGCTGGGGCCGGTGTTGGCCAATGACGAAGGACTGGATGCAGAGCAGCTCTCGCAGACAGCACTGACCGCTCTGGGACAGGCGTCGCTGAGGCGTCAATGGCCCCTGGTGTCCACGGTGCTGGAGGGCCTTGCCGGTGATCTGCAGCGGCGTGATCTGCGCCTCGAGCAGGTGTTGTTCGGTTGTCGTTTCCCCAATCCGGTGGGTCTGGCGGCCGGTTTCGACAAGAACGGTGTGGCGGCCGGTCTCTGGGATCGCTTCGGGTTCGGCTTTGCGGAGGTGGGCACCGTCACCTGGCATGGCCAGCCCGGCAATCCCCGCCCCCGTTTGTTTCGTCTGGCCGAGGAACAGGCGGCCCTGAATCGCATGGGCTTCAACAACGACGGGGCCCAGGCGTTGCGCAGAACCCTGGAACGGCAACGGCTGGATCCCCCCGGCCGCCGCCCGGCGGTGCTGGGAATCAACGTGGGCAAATCCAAGGTCACCGCGCTGGAACAGGCCCCGGAGGATTACGCCTCCTCGCTGGAGCTGCTGGCTCCCTCGGCGGACTACGCCGTGATTAATGTGAGTTCCCCAAACACCCCTGGACTGCGGGATCTGCAGGACTCCAGTCAGTTGCGGCGGCTGGTGGAGCGACTGCGGCGCTTGCCGGCCTGTCCGCCATTGCTGGTGAAGATCGCTCCAGATCTGGAGGATGAGGCGATTGATGGCATCGCTCGCCTGGCCTTCGAGGAGGGCTTGGCTGGGGTGATCGCGGTGAACACAAGCCTGGATCGCCTGGGGCTGGAGCAGCGTCGGCTGCTGCAGACCGGCCGCACCCTGGCACAGGAAGCGGGGGGGCTCAGTGGAGCGCCCCTGCGGCAACGGGCACTTGAAGTGATCCGCCGCCTGCGGGTCAGTGCCGGGCCGGCCCTGACGCTGATCGGTGTTGGAGGCATCGATTCGGCTGAGATCGCCTGGGAGCGGATCACCGCTGGAGCCTCATTGGTCCAGCTCTATACGGGCTGGATTTTCAAAGGGCCTGATCTGGTGCCTCAGATTCTTGAGGGGCTCCAGATGCAGATGGACCGCCATGGTTTGAGGACCATCTCGGAGGCGGTGGGCAGTGGTTTGCCCTGGCTGGCCGCTTCAGACGATGCGGAAGGCTGTTCAGGGGTTTAAGAGTCAATTGGCATACTTAAAAATTGGCTGCTTGAGTTCATCGGGAGTCGGGATGGACGTCGAGCACCGTCACGGCGGCAACCGGGCTTCGATTGCAGCGCGCCTTGGCTGTCGACCCTCAGATCTGCTGGATGCCAGCGCATCTCTGGTGCCCTGGACCCCCCGTCTGCCGCCGCTGAGGCGATCACTCATTCGTGACTACCCCGATCGTCATCTCAGTGGTTTGCGTCGCAACCTGGCGCGGTTGCACGCCGTTCCCGGTGCGATGTTGTTGCCGGGTAACGGGGCCGCAGAACTGTTCACCTGGGCTGCGCGTGATGCAGCTGGAACGGGGTTGAGTCTGCTGCCATCTCCTGGTTTCGCTGACTACAGCCGAGCCCTCGGTTGCTGGGATGGGCCCTGGATGGGTCAGCAGCTGCCGCTGGACTGGTGCGCTGATGCTCCCCAGCCCCTGCCGAAGCCAAGCCAGGCTGAAGTGCTCTGGATCTGCAACCCTCACAACCCCACAGGCCAGTTGTGGAGTTGTGAGTCGCTCGTACCACTGCTCGAGCGCTATTCGCTGGTGATCTGCGATGAAGCCTTCCTGCCGTTGGTGCCCGATGGCGAGCGGCAGTCGCTGATTCCGCTGGTGCAGCACCACCCCAACCTGGTGGTGATCCGCAGCCTCACCAAGCTGTATGGCATCGCCGGGCTGCGTCTGGGCTATGCCGTTGCACAGCCCGAGCGGTTGCAGCGCTGGGCGGCATGGCGTGACCCCTGGCCGGTGAATGGCATTGCTTTAGCTGTTGGCGAACGGTTGTTGGCATCTCCTCGGCATTACCGACGCTGGTGTGAGCGCGTGCAGCGTTGGACGGCAACGGAGGGGGTCTGGATGCAGCGGCAGTTGGCTGCCCTGCCCGGGATCTGCGCCATGCCGTCGGCGGCGAACTATCTGCTCATCCGCAGTGAGACCTCCCAGGTGCCCCTGCGCGAAGCGCTTGAAAAGCGCCATCGGATTCTGTTGCGGGATTGTCGATCCTTCGCCGGTCTGGGGGAGTGTTGGCTGCGGATCGGCCTGCAGTCCCGTTGGAACAACCGCCGCATCGTTCGCGCCCTGCGGCGGGAGCTGCAGCGTGCTCCCCAGCACTGAGTTCAGGCCACAAGGCTTTGCAGCAGATCCATCAGCCGTTGATCGGCGTCCTGCACCGCAAGGTGTTGCATGCCCCGGCGCATGGTCGGAAGCAAGGTGGGATCCGCCTGGGGGCGGCCGAGCCGTGCCCCGAGCAGCCGTTCAATCGTTTGCATCAGCACCGGCTCCTCCGGTGCGTGCTGATGGACGATCACCGCCCCGCCAACTTCAGCGGCGCAGGCGGCATTGGCCTCCTGGTGTTGATCCGCAGCCTGGGGGAAGGGCACCAGGATGGTGGGAGTCCCGCACACCGCCAGTTCGCTGAGGCTGCCGGCGCCAGCTCGGCTGACGGCGAGGTCGGCATGTTGCAGCAGGCCTGGAATCTCATCGCTGAAGGAACGCTCCGCCAGCAGCGGATGCTGCATCTGGCCCACCTCGGGGTCGTTGCGGCCGGTGAGGTGCACCACCCGGCAGCCCTGCTCCAGCAGCTCCGGCAGGACCGCTCGCACCATGCGGTTGAGGCCAACCGCTCCCTGGCTGCCGCCGATCACCACCAGCAGCGGCCCCTCCCCAGTGGGCACCCAGTCCGGCAACGGTTGGGGGTTGAGGAAGCTGCTGCGGACCGGCATCCCTGTGAGCAATGGTCTGCAGCCGGGGATGCGTTCTGAGGCCGCCGGCAGACCGATGGCCACGGCAGTGCAGAAGCGGGCGAGCAGTCGCGTGACGCGGCCGGGGACGGCGTTGGCTTCATGCAGAACGGCGGGGATGCCGCAGAGTCGAGCCGCGAGGATCGCCGGCGCTGCGATGTAGCCGCCGGTGGTGAACACCACCTGGGTGCGTTCACGTTTCAACAGGCGCCGCACCCGAAAGCCAGCCGCCACCAGCCTCAGTAGCTGCCAGAGCTTGCGCAAGCCGCTGCCCTGCAGGCCCCCGGCTTGAACGGTGATCAGCCGGAAACGTTCCGGCACCAGCTGTGTTTCGAGGCGGTCCGGCACACCGAGCCAGCGCACCTGCCAGCCCTCATCGAGACAGTCCGCCACCGCCAGGGCCGGGAACAGGTGGCCGCCGGTGCCGCTGGCGGCGATCAGAAGCCGGGTCATGGCGGCGGACGTCCCCGTTGGTGGCGCCTAACTTAGGTCGATTGACGGGGTTGGTCTGGTGCGGTCTTCAGTGCGAGCAGCCCTTCTGAGCCTGGTGTGTGCGTTGGCGCTGCCGTTGCCGGTGGTGGCGTCGAGTGTCGCGGCCCCATCCCCGGCGGCAGGGTATGGGAGTCGCCTGGAGATGGCCCTCAACAGTCGCGATGCCGAAGGACTGCTCCATCTCACGGGGCCTGATCTCCAGAGCACGATTCGGCGTCGTTATGACGATTTATCCGCTGCGTTCCCGGAGGCCAGCTGGAGTGTCGAGGCGATGGATCCCCTGGCCGATGGCCGCTCCCGCCTGAGGGTCAACGTGCGTGGTACTAGGCAGGCTGATGGCCTGAACTATCGGCTTGAGGCGTCGCAGGTCCTCGCCGGACGGATCGAGGCCGGTGTGTTGCTGGAGGAGGAGGTGATCGATGAGCACTCGCTGTTGCGCAGCGGCACGGCTTCGTTGCCTATCACCGTGCAGGTCCCAGACGCGGTGCTCACCGGCAGCCGCTACGACATCGATGTCATCTTTGATGAGCCTTTGGGTCAGGCGGTAGCGGCAGGAGGGTTGATCGAACTCACGCCGGATCAGCGCCTCGACCAGCAACGTCCCACCATCCAGCTGGCTCCCCTCGGCGGCGGAGGCTTGTTCAAGCAGGTGCAGGCACCGCAACGCCCGGGGATTCAGGCATGGGCCCTGATGCTGGTGCACCCCGATGGCGTGGTCACCGCGACTCAGCAGGTTCGGGTGGTGAGCACAACCGCCGAGTTGGCACGGTATTGATCCAATATATCATCTATAACCTCACGATTTCGCTCTGAATTGGCGATGCAGGGCAGAGACGTCCTCATCGCCATGCCCTTGTTGCATCAGGCCCTCTTCCAGCTGTTGCACTAGGTGGCTGATGGGCAGTTCCAACTGCATGTTTTTTGCTGCATCCAGCGCGATCCCAAGATCCTTGTGGTGCAGAGCAAGCTTGAAGCCCAGGGGGTACCGCCCTGCCAGCATGCCCGGGGCTCGGTGTTCGAGGGCCCAGGAGCCAGCGGCCCCGTGCTTTAACGCCTCCACCACTTGATCCATCGGCAGGTCGAGCCGTTCTCCCAGGGCCATCGCTTCGGCTACTGCGGCATAGCTGCCGGCCACCAGCACCTGGTTCACCGCCTTCACCTGCTGGCCGCGACCCACAGGCCCGAAATGGTGGATCGTGCCGCCGATGACCTCGAGGATCGGGCGCGTCCGTTCCAGGGCCTCCGGTTCCCCGCCCACCAACAGCGTCAGCGTTCCTGCCTTGGCTCCCTCGGTGCCACCGGTCACCGGTGCATCGAGATAGCTGATGCCCTTCCGGGCCAGGCGCTCAGCGCAAGCAATGGCTGTCGCTGGCGCGATCGTTGAGCAATCCACCACCACCGATCCGGGGCGGAGGGCCGAGGCTGCTCCATCAGCTCCGAACAGCACGGTCTCCACGGCGGCGTCATCGCTGACGCAGATCAACAACACGTCGGCGGCTTCGGCGGCTTCGGCCGGACTGGCGCATGGGCGTGCTCCCTGGAGGCCGGGTGCTGTTTCCGCGTGCCGGCTCCGGCTGTGCACGGCGAGCGGGACGCCGGCTTGGCAGAGATTGGTAGCCATCGGCAGGCCGATGGCACCTAGGCCGATGAAGCCAAGGTTCAGGTCACATCTGGTCATGGCTTGGGCCCGAAGCATGCAGATCTTGCTTGAACGCTCCCATCAGAGTGAAGGCATGCCGAACCCTGAGCCCATGAAGCGGTCAGCCCAGGCGTCATTCAAAACTGGTCCCGGCAGACAATCAACCAGCGCCTCAAGCTGTTGCAGAGCACGCAGCTCTGTATGGATGCTGCACAGTCCATAAGCGATTTGAAGGACTGCCGTCAACGCAAAAAACAAGCCCGGAAGTCCCTAAAACAGGACCGCCGGGCGTTAATGAATCAAGTTAAAGAAGACGTTGGCCTGTTGATCAGGCGGCGTCGTTGAGGGCGGCCACACCGGGCAGCACCTTGCCTTCCAGCAGTTCGAGGCTGGCGCCGCCGCCTGTGGAGATGTGGGACATCTTCTCGGCCAGACCGGCCTTCTCCACAGCAGCCACGGAGTCGCCGCCGCCGATGATCGTGCAGCAGCCCTTGCCGCTTAGCTCCGCCAGGGTGGTGGCGATGGCGTTGGTGCCGGTGGCGAACTTCTCGAATTCGAACACACCCATGGGACCGTTCCAGATCACGGTCTGACAGTCGGCCAGGGCGGCCTGGAACACCTTCACCGCATCGGGACCGATGTCCAGACCCATCCAGCCGTCGGGGATGGCGGTGACATCAGCCACCTGGCTGTTGGCATCGGGGGCGAAGTTGTCCGCCAGCACCACGTCGGTGGGCAGCAGCAGCTCAACGCCCTTGGCCTTGGCCTTGGCTTCCAGCTCCTTGGCCAGCTCCAGCTTGTCCTCTTCCACCAGGCTCTTGCCCACCGAGAGGCCGCGGGCCTTGTAGAAGGTGAAGATCATGCCGCCGCCGATCAGCACCTTGTCGCACTTGTCGATCAGGGCTTCGAGCACGCCGATCTTGGAGCTCACCTTGGAACCGCCGACGATGGAGGCCAGGGGACGCTTGGGCTCATCCACAGCACCCTGCAGGTACTGAAGCTCCTTCTCCATCAGGAAGCCGGCGACGGCGGGCTTGAGGAACTTGGTCACACCCTCGGTGGAGGCGTGGGCGCGGTGGGCGGCGCCGAAGGCATCGTTGACGTACACCTCAGCCAAACCCGCGAGCTTCTCAGCGAAACCGGCTTCGTTCTTCTCTTCCTCAGCGAAGAAGCGCACGTTCTCCAGCAGCACCACATCGCCGTTGGCCATGGCGCCCACCTTGGCTTCGGCATCGGGGCCAATGCAGCTGTCGGTCTTGGCCACGGGCTTGCCCAGCAGCTCACTGAGGCGAGCAGCCACGGGAGTCAGGCGCATGGCGTCGTTCACCTGGCCCTTGGGGCGGCCGAAGTGGGCCGACAGGATGACCTTGGCGCCCTTGCCGATCAGGTCGTTGATGGTGGGGAGGGCGGCGCGGATGCGGGTGTCATCGGTGATGGCACCGGCGTCGTTGAGGGGCACGTTGAAATCAACCCGCACGAGAACGCGTTTGCCGCTCAGGTCGCCGGCGTTAAGGCTGGCCAGGGAACGCTTCGCCATGGGGTTGTGTCGTGCGGTAGGAAATCGGGAGGAGATTAACCCGTGTTTTCGCATCACCGAGCACCCATGTTGGAGACCGTTCTCCTGTCCATGGCCGCTGGATTCCCCGACGTGGCGGACAAGTTGAATGGTGCTGTGAACGTGATGGGACCCGGCGGCGTGAGCTTCAACACCTCGGTGGTGCTGTGAGTACCCCGGCCATCCAGTGGTACCCCGGCCACATCGCCAAGGCGGAGCAGCAGCTCAGCCGACACCTCGACAAGGTGGATTTGGTGATTGAAGTCCGAGATGCCCGGATCCCCCTGGCGACGGGGCATCCCCATCTGGACCGTTGGCTCAAGGGAAAGCAGCACCTGCTGGTGATCAACCGGCGCGACATGGTGACGCCGGCGGCTCGGGAGGCCTGGGAGGCCTGGTTCAAGGGCCGCGGCCAGCGCACGGTCTGGTGCGATGCCAAGGCGGGCACCGGTGTGAAGCAGGTGCAGCAGGCAGCAATCCGAGCCGGTGATCAGCTGAATGAACGACGTCGCAACCGCGGCATGCGGCCCCGCCCGGTGCGGGCTCTGACGCTGGGCTTCCCAAACGTGGGCAAGTCAGCGCTGATCAACCGTCTGGTGAAGCAGAAGGTGGTGGCCAGTGCCCGGCGGGCTGGCGTCACCCGCACCTTGCGTTGGGTGCGGCTGGGGCAGGACCTCGATCTGCTCGATGCCCCCGGGGTGTTGCCGCCGCGGCTGGATGATCAGCAGGCGGCGCTTCACCTGGCCCTCTGCGACGACATCGGTCAGGCCGCCTACGACGGCGAGCTGGTGGCTCAGGCCTTTCTGCAGTTGCTGATGGAGCTGCAGCCGCAGCAGGCCTCTGGCGTTGCCATGGCCGTTCTGGAGAAGCGCTACGGCATTCCCGTCCAGGACGAGACAGCGGATCCCGCCTATTGGTTGGAGGCTGCAGCCCAGCGCCACACCTCCGGTGATACGGCTCGGATGGCCCAGCGCTTGTTGGATGACTTCCGTAAATCCGCCCTGGGCAGCATTGCCTTGGAGCTGCCGGCATGAGCCCCACCTGGAAGCGACCTCCCCTACCGGAGGAGACCTTCAGTGCGTCCTTCGGAGAAGGTGAGGGTGAATTGCTGACGCTTGTTTACCCCAAACCGCTTCCCATGCGGCTGGACCGCTGGTTGGTGAGTCAGCGCACGGAGCAAAGCCGCGCCCGGATCCAGAAATTCATTGATGCCGGTTACGTGCGGGTGAACGGAAAAACCGGCAAGGCCAAAACACCTCTGCGTCAAGGCGATGAAGTCCAGCTGTGGATGCCACCACCGGAACCGCTCCCCTACCTGAAGCCGGAAGCGATGGAGTTGGACGTCTTGTTCGAGGACGACCACCTGATCGTGGTCAACAAGCCAGCGGGCCTCACGGTGCATCCGGCTCCTGGCAACAAGGACGGCACGCTGGTGAACGGCCTGCTGCATCACTGCCCTGATCTCCCTGGCATCAGCGGCAAGCTGCGGCCGGGCATCGTGCACCGTCTGGACAAGGACACCACCGGTTGCATCGTCATCGCCAAATCCCAGGAGGCGCTGGTGCGGTTGCAGGGGCAGATCCAGAAGCGGATCGCTTCACGGGAGTATCTGGCCGTGGTGCACGGTGTGCCAGGTGGCGACAGCGGCAGGATCGTGGGCGCCATCGGCCGCCATCCTGCCGATCGCAAAAAGTACGCCGTGGTCAGCGATGACTCCGGTCGTTATGCCTGCACCCACTGGACCTTGCAGGAACGGCTGGGGGATTACTCACTGCTGCGCTTCAAGCTGGACACCGGCCGTACCCATCAGATCCGGGTGCACTGCGCCCATATGAACCATCCGGTGGTGGGGGATCCCACCTACAGCCGCTGCCGCAAATTGCCGATGGAGTTGCCGGGCCAGGCGCTGCATGCCTTTGAACTGGGTCTGGATCATCCGATCAGCGGCGAACGCATGCTGTTTCAAGCGCCCCTGCCGCCCGTGATCGAGCGGTTGCTGGAGGTCCTGCGCAGGCGAATCGCTTGACAAATCGCAGGAACTCTTTTCCATAGACCAATTCTTGGAACGATTGATCGTGGCCATCCGTTTGCGTTGCCGCCGCATCTGGGTGTCTGCCCTGCTGCGCTCGCTGCGCAATCAGGTGATGCCGACCCACATCAGACGGCATCTGATTGTCGTCGATCAGCCGCGGGACAGGATCGTGCCAGCGTCCAGCGACGTGTCCAGGGCAGCCTGATTCAGGCTGTTAGCAGTCCCTGCCGAAACCCAGCCACCGCCGCTCCGGTGCGGCTTTTCACCTGGAGTTTGCGCATCACGGATTGCATGTGGTCGCGCACGGTGGTGGAGGCGAGGTGGAGGCGCTCTGCAACTTCCTTATTGCTCAGTCCGTCGGCCACCAGGCTCAGTACTTCCCGTTCCCTGTCGCTGAGGCTTTCCATCGTTACGTCTGTCTTGGCGCCGGTGCTGATGGCAGGGTCCACGAAGCGTTCGCCGTGGTTCACCGCGGCCAGGGCCTTGGTGAGAACGCAGGTCGGCCCGCCGATGTTCTGATCCAGCACAACAGCTGCTAAAGCTGGATCCTGCAGTGTTTGAACGCTGTGACCGTGATTGTCCGTGAGGATCAACACGCTGCGGTGACTCGAATCGCGTCGATGCACCTCTCGGATCAACTCGAGGCCGTGGCCGTCTTGAACATGTTCTGTGATGAACAGAATTGCCTTGGCAGGATGTCGCTCAAGGTGGGAGAGCACGTCTGAACCGGATGCTGTGATCAGACCTGGATGGGCGCAGGTGAGTCCTGCCAGCTCATTGACAGTATCCATCGCCACCAGGCGCGGATGAGTGCAGCTGATCACCGCACGCTCCTGAATCAACTGGCCCAGTTCGCGCAGGAAAGAGGGGAAGGACATGGCCTCAAACCGCCCGTCTCAGGTTAATCCGATCAGATCGGTCGGTCTTTGGGGTGTTGAGCCCCTTCAGCCCGAAGACCTGCACGGGAGTGGGCCATCCCTTCACCATCTGTGGCCCGAGGTCGACCACCTCCACGGCATCCCCGAGCAACTCCCGCAGTTCCCCACTGATCAGGATCGGATGCTCCTTGAAGCGTCGGGTCAACCCTTCCAGGCGGCTGGCCACATTCACCGCCGAACCGATCACCGTGTACTCCAGGCGATGGCTTGAGCCGAGATTGCCAGCCATTACCTCACCGAAATGCATTCCAATGCCTTGGGCGAGGGGTTCCACCCCCTCAGCCTCCAGGGTTGTGTTCAAGCTGTCGAGATTGCTCTGCATCGCTAGAGCAGCACGGACTGCCGCCAGGGCTTCCTCCCGGTCGCCGCGGTTGTGGGGGATTCCGAATTCCGCCATCAGCGCATCACCGATGAACTTGTCGAGCAGTCCTTGCTCCTGCAGAACAGGAGCAGAAATCGCCTCGAAGTAGCGATTCATCAGTGCGAACAGCGTGTCGGGTTCCATCACGCTGCTGCGGGTGGTGAACCCCACCAGATCGGTGAACAGCACCACGCAGCGGCTTCGTTGCCCCCCAAGCTGGGTCCACACCGCTTCTCCAGAGCGGACCATGTCGGCCATCAGGGTGGGGGAGACGCGGCGAGAAAGCACGGTGTGCAAAAACCGTCGCTGACGACTTTCGTGCTGAAACTGAGCCGTCGCCCGCAGGCCACCCCCGAGCAGTGGCGACAGACAGAGCGCCGTGGCTGGCAGCCAGAAACCGGAGACCCAGCCCAGCACGGTGACTCCGCCCCCCAGCCCCGCGAGCAGGAGGCCTGCGGTGGTGGTGGCGGCTGCGGTCCGGCCCACATTGATGCGCCAGAGCAGCAGCAGTCCCCAGACCAGGGCAAGGCAACTCCAGAGGGCCGGGTGGGGTCTGCGGAACCCCTTGCCCTGGAGTTCTCCTGCAATGGCGGCGTACAGCACCTCCGATCCGCTCAGTTGACCAAAGGGTGTTTCCAGTTGATCTCCAAGAGACGGGGCCGTGGCGCCGATGATCACCGTCTTGCCCCTCCAGCTGTCCGCCGGCAGGTCGGTCACCCCCCAGGCCGGGATGATCGGGATATGACCGGCCGGACCCAGCACCTCCAGGCCGGTGTCATGCCGCGGCACCGAAGTGGCTGCAGTCACATTGGCCAGCGGTTTGGGCCAGGGTTGGGGAAATCCGGAGAGCATTCGCTCCAGTTCCTCCTGGCCGGGTGTTGCCTCCACCACGCCGAAACTGTTCAGCACGAAACTCGACAGGCCCACCCTCGGGAATTGCTCGGCCTGAGGGCGTCGCAGTTGGACCTGTTCCAGGTCACTGGCCTGCTGGCGGATGTAGCTCGCACTGAGCACAACGCGCTCTCGCCAAGGCAGAAGCTGCTGCACAAAGCCCGCGTCGTCCTCCGGCCCGAAACCGCTGGCGCCGGAATGGACGATGTTGAACACCACCTGCGACGCCCCATGCTTAAGGGGGAGGGCGGCCAGGGTGGCCTGAACACTGCGCGGCCATGGCCAAGGCCCGAAGTCCGCCAAGGCCGGATCGAGGGAGGCTTCATCCACGCCGATGAGAACCAGGTCATCCGGAAGCGGCCTGGCACCGCGCCATTGCATCAGCAGTTGGTGGGTGAGGGCATCGGCTGTCGCCAAGGCCGGTGCCAGCAGGAGCGGAATCACCACCCCCAGCCGCCAGAGCACCGGCATGGCCCATCGCTTCATCAATCTCGTGGCGCGGCGCTGGTCCCCAGTTCCCGCTCGATGATGGGAAGGGTGTCCAGCGGTGTCGAAAAGCCATTGATCAAGGCACTGCCCTTCATCCTCCGATCAATGTCGGTGTTGGCCATGGGGGCTGGGGGCTCCCATTCGATGGCATCCGTGACCCGTCCCCGGGTGTCATCGAGCTGGCGTTTGAGATCCAGCAGCAGTTGCTGGCCGCTCTGCAGCGTGAATTCCTCGCCGTCCTTGGTGCGCACCTGCACGGCCCCTTCCCAGCTGAACACGCGGAAGGTGTCATCATTGAGTTCCAGAAACACCGTGGTTCCCTGGATTGATGCGGTGGCCAGTCGCGTGCGGATCTGAAACGGACGTCGGTTGGTGATGGATGGACTGATCCAGCCGATGATCGATCCCTTCAGCAGTTCGACGCCCGCACCCGCCAGCTTCAGCTTGGCATCGCCCCCCATGCGGAACTGGCGGCCGTTGCTGAGCTTCACCTGCATTCGTCCGGGTTTGCTGGTGCGCAGCAGGGTGGATGGGATCAGCGACTGCCCCTGACGAGCGGGGATCTGAGCTTCCCCCGGTCGCTGGACAAAGGCCGGCCCGGCGGGCACCTCCACCACCTGGGGTGGTGTGGCGAGAGCCGGTGATCCTCTCCAGATCAGCAGAAGACCTGCCACAGCGATAGCAGTGCGGACACGGGATCCCATGGGCCGATGGCAGCAACCCACCAAGGGTGTCAAGGCAAGCGCGGACATGCATCCACCAGCGTGCGGCTGATGGCGGCCTGAGGGGCCTGGAAGATCCGCTCACCCGGTCCTTCCTCCACGATCTCCCCCTTGTCCAACACGATCACGCGATGACAGAACCCGCTGGCCACTGAGAGGTCGTGCGTCACGAAAATCATCGCCAGCCCCAGCTCCTGCTGCAGCTCCCGCAGCAGCGCCAGCACCTCGGCCTGCACCTCAGCATCCAGCATGCTGACGCTTTCGTCGCAGATCAGCACCTTCGGCTGCAGCGCCAGGGCCCGGGCAATGGCCACCCGCTGTTGCTGTCCGCCGGAGAGTTGGCGGGGAAGACGATCCTGGAACTGTTCAGCTGGGTTGAGGCCAACCCGCTCCATCAGCTCCCGTGCCCGCTGGCGGGCGGCAGCCTTACTGCACAGGCCATGAATGAGTAAGGGGTCGGCAATGGCCTCCGCCACGCTCAGGGCCGGATTGAGACAGGCCAGTGGGTCCTGAAACACCATCTGCAGGACTCGGCGTGCCTGGCGCAACGGTTCACCCTTGAGGTTGAGCAGGTTCTGGCCCAACAGGTCAACGCGGCCGCCGCGAATGGTGTTGAGACCCATCAAGGCCCGGCAGAGGGTGCTCTTGCCGCAGCCGGAGGCTCCCACGACTCCGAGGCTTTCTCCGGCGCGTAACTCCAGGCTGATGCCATCCACCGCCTTGAGCCAGACGGGGGACCAGGGGGTGCCGCCGACGCTGTGCCAGCAGCGCATCGCGTCCACGGTCAGCACCGGTTGAGCTTTGGGCCTCGACGGCGTCTGCCCCCCTTCCCGGGCCCGGGCCGAGGCCACCAATCGCTGCCCGACCTCGGAACGGGGCTGCGTCAGCAGCTGTCGGCTCGGGCCGTCCTCCACCTTGAGGCCACCATCGAGCATCGCCATGCGCTCACACCAGCGCGCTGCCATGGCCAGATCGTGGCTGATCAACAGCAGGGCACTGCCCATTTCCGCGCAAAGACCGCTCAGCTCGGCCATGACCTGCCCGGCCACGGCGACATCCAGGCTGGTGGTGGGCTCATCGGCGATGAGCAGAGGCGGTTCGAGCGCAATGGCGAGGGCGATGGCCAGGCGCTGACGCATGCCACCGCTCAGTTCATGGGGGAACGCGCGCCGACGCCGGGCGCCAATGCCCACCCGCTCCAGCAGCTCATCACAGCGCTGGCGCCGCCAGCGGTCGCTGCTGTCCGGTCGATGGGCCTTCAGGGTATCCAGCAGATGAGCGCCGACCGTCATCAACGGATTCAGCCGGGTCATCGGGTCCTGAAACACCAGCCCGGCGGCCTGACCCCGCAGCCGTCGCAGAGCGGGGCGATCCAACGTCCGTGGGTCGATGCCGGTCAACCGCAAGCTTCCCTCGCACTGGGTGCCCGGGGGCAGCAACTGCATCACGGCGCGGGCCACGGTGCTCTTGCCACAGCCCGAGGAGCCCACCAGGGCCATGGTCTCTCCGGACATCAGGCTCAGGTCAAGGCCATTGAGGGTCCAGCGATCACTGCCCGGGTAGCGCAGCCGCAGCTGTTCGAGCTCCAGGACAGGGCGCGACATGGAGAGGACGGGGGGTCGAGCACTGCATACCATGGATTGACCCGCTGGGTCGGATGCTCGACGCTTCCTCACCACAGGACTCTTCCCGGACCGAGAGTGCTCCGGCGCCTGTGCAGTGCGGTGGCCCGGAGCTGAGGCGTCATCCGGTCCGCCATCCGGACGAGTACGAGATCGCCCTGCCGGAGTGGTTGCGGCAGTGCATCCTCAACGTTCCACCGGGCCTGGGGACGAGCTGCCCGACGGATCCAGAAGCCCTATTGGTGGCGGCCTTTGATTTCGGGTTTCAGCTGCACGAGGGCCAATTCCGGGCCAGTGGTGATCCCTACATCGTTCACCCCGTTGCCGTTGCCGATCTGCTGAGGGACATCGGTGCCAGCGCCAGCGTGATCGCGGCCGGGTTCCTGCACGACGTGGTGGAGGACACCGACGTCACCCCCGACCAGATCGAGCTGCATTTCGGTTCTGAGGTGCGCGAGCTGGTGGAGGGGGTGACGAAACTGGGCGGCATTCACTTCAACAACCGCACCGAGGCCCAGGCCGAGAACCTGCGGCGGATGTTTCTGGCGATGGCCAGTGATATCCGGGTGGTGCTGGTGAAACTGGCCGACCGGCTCCACAACATGCGGACGCTGGGGGCGCTCAAGGAGGAGAAGCGCCAGCGCATCGCCCGGGAGACCCGCGAGATCTACGCCCCCCTTGCTAACCGCTTGGGCATCGGGCGGTTCAAATGGGAACTGGAGGACCTGGCCTTCAAGTTGCTGGAGCCGGAGGCGTTCCGAGAGATCCAGCAGGAGGTGGCCAGCAAGCGCAGTGAGCGGGAGGAGCGTCTCGGCGTCACTGTCGCCCTGCTGAACGACCGCTTGGCTCAGGCCGGACTCGAGGGTTGTGAGGTGAGTGGTCGTCCCAAGCACCTCTACGGCATCTGGAGCAAGATGCAGCGTCAGCAGAAGGCGTTCCACGAGATCTACGACGTGGCCGCGCTGCGGATCATCACGCCGAGTGTCGAGAGCTGCTACCGTGCTTTGGCGGTAGTGCACGACACCTTCCGACCCATTCCCGGTCGCTTCAAAGACTACATCGGTCTGCCCAAACCGAACGGCTATCAATCCCTGCACACCGCCGTCATCGGACGCCATCGGCCGATTGAGGTGCAGATCCGCACCATCGAGATGCACCGGGTGGCGGAATTCGGCATCGCCGCGCACTGGAAATACAAGGAGGGCGGCTCACCGGCCAGCAGCAGCAGCGCGGCGGAACGCTTCAACTGGCTGCGGCAACTGGTGGACTGGCAGCAGGAGGGTGGCAACGACGACCACAACGACTACCTCTCATCGATCAAGGAGGACCTCTTCGATGAAGAGGTGTTCGTGTTCACGCCGAAGGGCGATGTGGTCGGGCTGCGCAAGGGGGCAACGCCGGTGGACTTCGCCTACCGGATTCACTCTGAGGTGGGCAACCACTGCCATGGTGCGCGTATCAACGACCGGCTCTGCCCCCTGGCCACGGCGTTGCAGAACGGTGACTTTGTTCAGATCCTCACCAGCAACACGGCCCATCCGAGCCTGGACTGGCTCAATTTCGTCGCCACCCCCACGGCCCGCAATCGCATTCGCCAGTGGTACAAGCGCAGTCACCGGGACGAGACGATCGAACGGGGTAAGGAGTTGCTGGAGCGCGAACTGGGACGGGATGGCTTCGAAGCTCTCCTGAACGGTGCGGCCATGGCCCGTGTGGCTCAGCGCTGCAACGTTGGTTCCACAGATGACCTGCTGGCCTCCCTCGGCTTCGGTGCGGTGACGTTGCAACAGGTGCTCAATCGCTTCCGCGAGGAGATCCGCCTGATCGCCGAGCAGGACACGGCTCCCCCCAGCAACGAGGAGGTGGCCAGGGCCCTCGTCCCCCCCAGGGAGACCACGTCGGATCATCGCCACAGCGTGGACACGATCCTTGGCCTCGAAGGGCTGGACTATCGCCTGGGGGGCTGCTGCAGCCCTCTTCCCGGTGAACCGATCGTCGGCACGGTGGCCCTTGGCAACCACGGCATCACCATTCACCGGCAGGAGTGCGCCAACGTCGAGACGATTCCCAAGGAACGTCGGTTACCGGTGCGCTGGAACACCCACGGTGCCCAGCCTCTGCAACGCTTCCCGGTGCAGCTGCGGATCGAGGTGATCGACCGCGTCGGCATTCTCAAGGACATCCTGATGCGGCTGTCCGATGGGGCCATCAACGTCAGCGATGCCCAGGTGAAAACCGCCGCGGGGCGTCCGGCGAGGATCGATCTGCGGGTGGAACTGCGCGGTTCCGACCAGCTCAGCCGCACGATGGATCAGATCCGTTCCATGGCCGATGTGATCGACATCGCCCGAACCGGGGTCAGTTGACGAAGGTGCGTTGCTGAAAGAGTCGGTAGGCCAGCAATCCCAGCAGCAACGCCATTAGAGCTCCCACAAGCGTCGAACCGAGCAGAAGTCGCTGCAGAACGTCCCAGCCTTGATTCCAGAGGTTGCTGCGGTTCACACCGTCGAGGTCGGCCCCGGCCAGCGGTCCCAGCAGCCGGCTGCCCACCACGAAGTTGAACCAGTACAGCGGCACGTAGGTGAGGGGGTTGCTCACCAGGGTGCCCGCGGCGGCGAGCAGGTGGTTGCCACGCACCAGGGTGGCCAGCCCAACGCTCAGCAGCATCTGCAGCCCGAAGAAGGGGTAACAGCCGCAGAACACACCGGCGGCCACACCCCTGGCCCGTTGCCCCGCTGTGCCCTCTTGCGCCCACAGCCACTGAAGGCCCCGGCGCAGGCGTTCACGGTTGGTCTGCAGCAACCGTTGCATGAACCGTGACGGGCAGATGAACGGGCGGATCCTAGGAATGAGGTACTGAAAGGCGTCCTTTCCCTGACCGCTTCCGACACCATCGCTGCTGTGGCCACGGCGGTCGCCCCAGGCCAGGGCGGAATCGCTGTGATCCGCGTTTCAGGCCCTGTGGCGGAAGACGTCGGCCGTTCGATCGTGCAAGTCCCAGGACGGCAGGACTGGGAGTCTCACCGTGTTGTCTATGGCCACGTGCTGGATGCCACTGGTCAGCGACGCCTGGATGAGGTGCTGCTGCTGCTGATGCGCAGACCCCGCAGTTTCACCGGTGAGGACGTTGTGGAGATCCACTGCCATGGCGGGGTGATGGCGGTGCAGCGGGTGCTGGAGCGGGTGCTGGAGCAACCGGGGGTTCGGCGGGCCCTGCCGGGGGAATTCAGCCAGCGGGCCGTGCTCAACGGCCGTCTGGACCTCACCCGCGCGGAGGCGGTGAGTGAGTTGGTGGCGGCTCGCAGCCGGCGGGCGGCGGATCTGGCTATCGCTGGCCTCGATGGCGGGATTCACGCTCAAATCACCGCGTTGCGCGAGCGGTTGCTGGATCAGCTCACCGAGCTGGAGGCCCGGGTGGACTTCGAGGAGGACCTGCCGGCGCTGGATGGCGAGGCCCTGCTGCTGGAGCTGCAAGCCATACGCCTGGAGCTCCAGCAGTTGGTGCGGGATGGCGAGCGGGGGGATGCCCTGCGCAGCGGCCTTCGGGTGGCGTTGGTGGGCCGCCCCAATGTGGGCAAGAGCTCGCTGTTGAACCGGCTCAGTCGGCGGGAGCGGGCGATTGTGACCGAGCTGCCCGGCACCACCCGCGACCTGCTGGAGAGCGAGATTGTGCTGGAGGGGGTGCCGATCACCCTGCTCGACACCGCTGGCATCCGTGCGACTCAGGACGTGGTGGAGCAGATGGGGATTGCCCGCAGCGAGCAGGCCCTGGCCTCAGCCGATCTGGTGTTGCTGGTGATCGATGCCCAGCAGGGCTGGACCCCGGCGGATCGCGCTTTGCTGGAGCGCATTCCCCCGGCGGTTCCGCGCCTGGTGGTGGCCAATAAGCAGGATTTGTTGAGGACCGAGGCACCCGCGGAAGCCGATGTGCTGCTGTCGGCCATCAGTGGTGAGGGGGAGGACCAACTGGTGGAGGCGGTGCTGACCTGCTGTGGCGCCGGCGATGCCTCGGCTGTGCTGCTGGCGCTGAACGAACGGCAGCGGGATCTGGCGGCCCGCGCGGCCGAGGCGCTGGCCCGCAGCCAGGAGGTGGCGGCCCAGCAATTGCCCTGGGACTTCTGGACCATCGATCTGCGCGAGGCGATCCGCGCGCTGGGGGAGATCACCGGTGAGGAGCTCACCGAAGCGGTGCTGGATCGGGTGTTTTCGCGCTTCTGCATCGGTAAATAAGCGTCAGTTGGCGCCGCGTTGTCGCCAGTGGGCGAGCATCACAATCACCGTCATGGCGGCATACCCCTCCGCCCAAGCCTGTCCACTGCCCCATCCCAGTTGCATCACGGTGTCGGCGGGACTGAACTGCCAGGCATGAATCAGACCGATCCAGGCCAGGCCGGCTGCTAACGCGGTGCACAGCGCCGAGGCCAGAAAGCGGCCTTCGATGGCGTACACCAACCAGGCTGAGAGGAGCATCGCGGTGATGATCTGCCCCTGTTCCAGGGCGAAGAGGCCCTGGGCCCAGACGTCCGCTGACGCAAGTTCGCTCAGCAGATCGGGAGTGAATGCTGATTCGCCCGAGCCGGCTGCTCCAGCCCGCAGTCCGGCCTTGAGCATCAGGGCGCCCCATCCCGCCAGTCCTGGCAGCAGGCCCAGCACCACGGCCGGCCCGTGGCGCTCGGGTGTGCTGGCGAATGCCTGGGCGGCCATGGTCAATCCGATGTACAGCAGGATTGCGAGACCCGCCTCCACCGGGATCAGCTCGCTGGCGGCTCCGAACAGCCCCAGGAAGCAGCCGGAGGCCATGACCACTCCGTTCAGCCAGGAGTAAGCCGACCGCGCTCCCAGGGCTTTGAAGCCCGGATGGCCGATGTAGAGCGTGGTCGGGAAACAGGAGCCCAGGGCCGCGGCACTCAGGGTTCCAAGGCCATCGATCAGCAGGCTGCTGCGGGTTGCATAGCGATCCCCCGCAGCCTCGGCGCTTTCCAGGTTCTGCAGCGATCCGATCAGATTGAACAGCCCCATGGGTGCAATGACGGCGATCCAGGGAAGCAGCTCGAAACGGGCCTGCCAGAGGGCATTCAGCTGCAACGTCGGCCAATGCAGGCTGATCACGCTGAGTCCTCGCTGCCAGCCTTCGGGATCCAGCGTGTTCAAGCCGCTGCCCCAGGCCAGAGCCATCCCCAGCAGCAGGGCCATCAGGCCGGTGGGGATCGGCCAGCGCACGCGACCGAAATAGCCAAGCAGGATCACACTGAGGCTGCTGAGGCAGACCAGAGGGTGGGCGAAGCTGCGCAGCAGGAATCCCAGGGCGATGTAGCCCAGGGCAATGCCCGCCAGGGTGGATAGCAGCGCTGCCCGCGGCAGCCAGCGCCGCAGGCTGTGGGCAACGAAAGCCCCGAGGGTTTCGATCAGGCCGGACCCGAGGCAAGCCATCAGTCCCACCTGCCAGGAGCGCTGCACGGCATCGGCTTCGCTCAGCCCTGCACTGAGAGCCGCAAGCTTTGCCGGCAGCATCACCAGAAACACGAAGGCGAACAGGCTGACCGTGTTGACGCCGTAGGGCAGTGCTGTGCAGTCGTTCCTCTGTTCTCGTCGGGCCAGGGCCCTGGCCTGCTGGGCATAGATCAGATTCCCCAGCAGCAGGCTGATGCCCGTCGCCGGCAGGATCGTCCCGAACAACAGGCTGTCGGGGAAGCCAAGCACTCCGCGGCAGAGGCTGATGATCAGCAGGATTTGAATCAGGTTGTTCAGGCCCAGTCCAAGCAGACCGTCGAGATCACCGGTCTGGATTCTGAGGTTCTTGAAATGGTGTGTCGCCAAGCGGTTCGCTGCATCGAAATCAGCCTGGCCTTTCCCATACAGTCCGCTCAACCGCAATCTGCGGAATGGATTGGCAGTCCCAAGCTCTCACCAGTGCACTGGATCGCTGGTTGGCGGAAGACATCGGCCGCGGAGATCTGACTGCGGTGGCGTTGCAGGGTCAGCAGGGTCAGGCCCATTGGGTCGCCAAACAGCCGGGCCGGTTCTGCGGTGGCCCTTTGGTGCAGCGCTTGTTCCAGCGGCTGGATCCCGCGGTGAACGTTCGGTTGCTGCGGCAGGACGGTGAGGCCATCGAGGCCGGGGACTGCCTGCTGGAGCTGCAGGGGCCGGCCACGGCTTTGGTGGCCGGGGAACGCACCGCCTTGAACCTGGCCATGCGGCTCTCGGGCATTGCCACCGCTACTGCTGCATTGGTGGCCCAGCTTGCGGGCACCGGTGTGCGTCTGGCCGACACCCGCAAGACGACCCCTGGGCTTCGTCTGCTGGAGAAATATGCGGTGCGCTGCGGCGGCGGCATCAACCACCGCATGGGGCTGGATGACGCGGCCATGCTCAAGGAGAACCACATCGCCTGGGCGGGGGGCATCACGGCGGCCATCGCTTCTGTGCGTGAGCAGGCCCCCTGGCCCACGGCCGTGATTGTGGAAGCGGAGACGGAGGCTCAGGCGCTGGAGGCGGTGCAGGCGGGCGCCAATGGGGTGCTGCTGGATGAATTCAGCCCTGAGCGGCTCACGCAGCTCGTGCCGCGCCTGCGGGACTGCAGCGATCGCGGAGTGATGCTGGAGGCTTCGGGCATTCAGCCCGAGCAGTTGCAGGCCTACGCCGCCACCGGCATCGATCTGATCTCCACCAGCGCGCCGGTCACCCGTAGCCATTGGCTCGACCTGAGCATGCGTTTCACCTGAAGAGGGATGATCAGAGCCGGATTCCCCCGGCCACGCACTGCCCATGCTCAGCCTGTCCCAGTCCCTGGATGCCCAGCTGCGGGCGGCGATGCAACGGGCCTTCCCGGAGGCCGATGCGGGGCTGGACCCCCAGCTGGCCCCGGCCAGCAAGCCGGAATTCGGTGACTTCCAGGCCAATGGTGCGTTGCCCCTGGCCAAGCCCCTGAAGCAGGCCCCCCGCCAGATCGCCACGGCGATCGTGGAGCAGCTGCAGGGTGATCCCGCCTTCACCGACCTCTGCCTGGAGCCCCAGATCGCCGGGCCGGGCTTCATCAACCTCACGATCCGCCCGGAGCGGCTGGCGGCGGAGGTGTCGGCCCGGCTGGGGGACGAGCGTCTCGGCGTGCCGGCGGTCAGCAACGCGGCGCCGGTGGTGGTGGATTTTTCCAGCCCCAACATCGCCAAGGAGATGCATGTGGGGCACCTGCGCTCAACGATCATTGGCGACTCGCTGGCGCGGGTGCTCGAGTTCCGCGGCCATCCGGTGCTGCGCCTCAATCACGTGGGCGACTGGGGCACCCAGTTCGGCATGCTCATCACGCATCTCAAGCAGGTGGCGCCGGAAGCCCTGGACACCGCCGATGCGGTGGATCTGGGAGACCTGGTGGCTTTCTACCGCGAGGCCAAGAAGCGCTTCGATGAGGATGAAGCCTTCCAGTCCACCTCCCGCGATGAGGTGGTGAAGCTGCAGGGGGGCGATCCGGTGTCGCTCAAGGCCTGGGGCCTGCTCTGCGACCAGTCGCGGCGCGAGTTCCAGAAGATCTACGACCGGCTCGACATCCGCCTCAGCGAACGCGGCGAGTCGTTCTACAACCCCTTCCTGCCGGCGGTGCTTGATGGCTTGAAGGCCACCGAACTGCTGGTCACCGACGACGGCGCCCAGTGCGTTTTCCTCGAGGGTGTGCAGGGCAAGGACGGCAATCCCCTGCCCGTGATCGTGCAGAAGAGTGATGGTGGTTTCAACTACGCCACCACTGATCTGGCGGCGATCCGCTACCGCTTCGGTGCAGCGCCGGAAGGGGATGGTGCCCGCCGCGTTGTGTATGTCACCGATGCCGGCCAGGCGAACCATTTCGCCGGGGTGTTCCAGGTGGCGGGACGGGCCGGCTGGATCCCGGACGGTGCGCGCCTCGAGCACGTGCCCTTTGGCCTGGTGCAGGGGGAAGACGGCAAGAAGCTCAAGACCCGCGCCGGTGACACCGTGCGCCTGCGGGATCTGCTCGATGAAGCCGTCGAGCGCGCCGAGACCGATCTGCGCTCACGCCTGAAGGAAGAGGAGCGCAGCGAGTCGGAGGAGTTCATTCAGCATGTGGCGGGCACCGTGGGGTTGGCGGCGGTGAAATACGCCGACCTCAGCCAGAACCGCATCACCAACTACCAGTTCTCCTTCGATCGGATGCTGGCGCTGCAGGGCAACACGGCGCCCTATCTCCTCTATGCCGTGGTGCGCATCGCCGGCATCGCCCGCAAGGGGGGTGACCTGGATGTGGAGACAGCCCAGCTGACCTTCAGTGAGCCCCAGGAGTGGGCTCTGGTGCGGGAGTTGCTCAAGTTCGACGCTGTGATCGCAGAGGTGGAGGAGGAGCTGTTGCCCAACCGCTTGTGCAGCTATCTGTTCGAGCTCAGCCAGGTGTTCAACCGCTTCTACGATCAGGTGCCGGTGCTCAAGGCCGATCCTGAAGCACTGGCATCCCGCCTTGCCCTCTGCCGTTTAACGGCCGACACCCTCAGACTGGGGCTCGGACTGCTGGGCATCGCCACCCTGGACCGCATGTGAACGACAACATTCAACCGTTCACACCCGGTGGTGCTCCGGCGGCCCGCGCCGACGTCGAGCAGCTCAAGGCCTACAGCGCCCCCCTGGAGGGTCGGCGCAACATGCTGCGCCTTGATTTCAACGAAAACACGATTGGCCCCAGCCCGCTGGTGGCCCAAGCCTTGCGGGGGTTCAGCACTGAGGAGATTGCGGTTTATCCAGAGTACGACGGCCTGCGGGAGGCCGTCGTGCGCAACCTCATGGAGGGTGGTTGTCGGGAGCGACTCAATCCCGACCAGGTGGGTCTGTTCAACGGCGCGGATGCCGCCATTCACGCCGTCTTCCAGGCCTATGGCGATGCCGGCGACTGCGTTCTGACGACGGCCCCCACCTTTGGCTACTACACCCCCTGTGCCCGCACGCAGGGCATGACGATCGAAGCCATTCCCTACGAAGGTGAGACGTTTGCATTCCCCCTTGCGGCCATTCAGGAAGCGTTGACGCGCCTTTCACCTCGGCTGCTGTTGATCTGCAACCCCAACAATCCCACCGGAACCCGTCTGGCTCCGGAGCAGATCATTGCGATGGCCGCCTCAGCGCCGGACACCCTGTTGGTGGTGGATGAGCTCTATGCCGCGTTCACCGGCGACAGCGTGCTGCCGCTGGTCGATTTCGCAGAGACGCCGAATCTGCTGGTGCTGCAGTCCCTGTCCAAAACCGCCGGCTTAGCCGCGTTGCGGATCGGGTTCGCTGTCGGCCACGCCGCTGTGATCGACCGCGTCGGTCGCGTCACCGGTCCCTATGACGTCAACAGCGTTGCGGTGGCCGCCGCCTTTGCCGCCCTGGCGGATCAGTCCTACGTCGATGCCTACGTCGCAGAGGTGTTGCGGGCGAGAGACTGGACCGTGGAGGCTTTGCAGCAGGCGGGAGTGCGCCATCACTGCGATGGGGGCAACTATCTGCTGATCTGGCCCCGGAAACCGGTGGCGGAGGTGGATGCAGCCCTGCGCGGTGAGGGCATCCTGATCCGCTCGATGGCGGGCAAGCCGCTGATCGATGGTTGCTTCCGCGTCAGCATCGGCACCACCAGCCAGATGCAGCGTTTCATGGAGGCCTACCTTCGTCTCGATCCATGAGTCGGCTGCTGCTGCTGGCCACCGGCGGCACCATCGCCGGCCGTGGGGCCGACAGTGCGACGTTGAACGACTACAGCGCAGGTGTACTGAGGGGTGAGGACCTGCTGGCGGCGGTGCCGCAGCTGCAGGATCTGACGACGATCAATGTCGAGCAGATCGCCAACGTCGACAGCGCCGACCTGCTGTTTGCGCATTGGCGCGACTTGGTCTCGCGTATCCGAGAGGCGTTCCGAATGGATCCGGATCTCGCAGGGGTGGTGATCACCCATGGCACCAACACCCTGGAGGAAACCGCCTGGTTGCTGCAATTGCTGATCGACGATCCCCGGCCGGTGGTGCTGGTGGGGGCGATGCGGCCAGCAACGGCCCTCAGTGCTGACGGGCCCCTCAATTTGTTCCAGGCGGTGCAGGTGGCCTTGACCAGCGAAGCACGCGGCCATGGCGTTTTGGTGGTGATGGATGGCCAGATCCATGGCGCCCAGCGTGTCACCAAGCTGGCCACCCAGGGGGTGGGGGCGTTCGCCAGCCCCGGCAGCGGGCCCTTGGGCTGGGTGGATGACGTTGGCGTTCATTTCCCAATGGCGGGCGGATCCCGTCAGGTGCCCTTCGCTGGGCTCGATTTGCCGGAGCAATGGCCCCAGGTGCCGATTCTTTACGGCTGCGTGGAGCCCGAAGCGCTCATGCTGACCGCTTGTCTCCATGCTGGTGTTGCCGGGGTGGTGTTCACAGGAACAGGGGCGGGCCAGCTGTCGGCTGGGGAGCGCTCGGTGCTTCTGGCATGGCCGGGGAAGCGGCCGTTGATGCTGCGGTCGAACCGTTGCGGTTCAGGCCCGGTGCATCGATGTGCCGAAGATGAACGGTTGGGGGTGCTGCCCGCCGGCAGCCTCAATCCTCAGAAGGCCAGGGTGCTGCTGTCGCTGGCCCTGATCGCCGGACTGGACCGGGAGGGTCTGGCGGCGTTGCTCAGCGCAACACCGCTCAGCGCAACACCGTGATCACGGTGGTGTCGGGCAGGTTGGCCGGAAGATCGATGCTGCGGCCTGGATTCACCACGGTGGATCCGCCCATGGCCTCAAGGAATGGCTGAACTCCCTCCTGGTCGCAGTTGGCGGGGGCATCGCCATTGACGTATTGCACCGGAATCACCCGTTTGGGGTTGAGCTGCTTCACCACGGCAGCAGCTTCCTTGCCGTCATAGATCTTGCTTCCGCCGCCCACGCCGATGATCAGCACATCGGGGCGCCCCAGCAGCACCCGGTCAGCACCGCTGATCGGCCCTGCGGTTGCACCCACATGGGCGAAGTCCAGGCCTCCCTGCTGCCAGCGCCAGATTGTGGCGTTGCCGAATCGACGGCCTTCCATCCGGTCGTGGGGGCTGGCGAAACCCTCCAGATTCAGGCCTCCCACTTTGTAGGAACCCGGCGCCACCAGGAACCGCCCCGTGGCAATGCCGCGGGCCCCTTCGTCGGCCAGTTCGGAACTGGCCAGAACGACCCCGGCTTTGACGCGGGGTTCGGGCAAGCCCGCCGCACAACCCACTGCCTTGTAGGGATTGAGCAGCACCGACTGACCGCCTCCCTGAATAAACAGAGCCCGCTGGCCGTAGCTGCTGATGCTGACGCCACCGCCGGCATCGGCCGCTGCCTGCAGGCTCAGTGCCAGTCCAGTGGCAGCAAACGCAGCAGAGCGCAGGACGGACATGGTTGGCGTTGATGTGAGTTCGGACGCTAACAGCGTTCTCCGCTGGCTTCCTGCAGAAAGTTGGCCAGCAGTTGGTGGCCGGAGTCCGTCAGCACGCTCTCGGGATGGAACTGCACCCCCTGCAGATGGCGATGCTCACGGTGACGCAGCCCCATGATCGTGCCGTCCTCCAACCAGGCCGTGACCTCCAGGCAGTCCGGCAGTGAGCTGCGTTCAGCGATCAGGGAGTGGTAGCGGGTGGCCGTCAGGGGCTGAGGCAGTCCGGCGAACACCCCTTCACCGTTGTGCAGGACCGGAGATGTTTTGCCGTGCATCTGTTGGCTGGCACGAATGACGCGGCCGCCATGCACCTGGGCGATGGCCTGGTGCCCGAGGCAAACCCCAAGGGTGGGAATGGTGGGGGACAGATCCCGCAGCACCTCCAGGCAGACGCCGGACTGGTCCGGATCACCAGGGCCCGGTGACAGCAGAATGGCGTCGGGCTTCAGGTCTCGAATCTCGGTGATGGTGAGGGCGTCATTGCGGTGCACCTGGAGGTCCGCTGCGATGGGGTGATGAGGTGCCAGCTCACCGAGGTACTGCACCAGGTTGAAGGTGAAGCTGTCGTAGTTATCGATGACCAGCAGCATCGGCGCGACCTCAGAAATTCAGGCGGAGCAGCAAGGGTGGCAGCAGCAGAAACAGGGCGATCAGCAGAGAGCTGATGGCGGCCACCAGCACGGCAGCGGCGGCACAGTCCTTGGCAATGCGGGCCAGGGGGTGATAGCGACGACCGATGGCCAGATCCACCACCGCCTCGATGGCGGTGTTGAGCAGTTCCAGCACCAGCACGGCCGTCACCGTCAGCGCCAGCACCGCCATGCGGATCAGGTCCAGCTGCAGCACAACCGCCAGTCCGAAGACAACCGCGCCGATCACCACATGGATGCGGAAATTGCGCTGGCTGCTGAAGGCGTAGCCCAGCCCCTGAGCGGCATAACGGAAGCTGGCGGGCAAGTCTCCAGCGATCTGCCAGCTGCGGCGTCGTACCGCCAACCTGACGGCCTTGAGTTCGTTCTCCACCGGCACTGGGATCTCAGCGGGCATTGCCGTCAACTGTGGTGTCCACCGGATGCAGCTCCGAGGCCTGAACGTTACCTCCACCGTCGAGAAGCTGCTCCTGCAGTTGCAGCATCGCGGTGAGGCTGGTCTCGTCGGGATGATCCCAGCCCAGCAGATGCAACAGGCCATGGCTCACCAGCCAACGCAGCTCCCGGTTGAGGCTGTGCTGCTGCTCTGACGCCTGACGTCGGGCCGTATCAAGCGAGATCACGATGTCGCCCAGTTCCACCGACGACACGTCCGGCAACGCAGGGGCATCCTCCAGTGCCGCAAACGACAGCACATCCGTGGCTTGGTTCCGGTGCCGCCAGGTGCTGTTGAGCGCGGTGATGGTGGCATCGTCGGTGAAGCGCAGCCCCAGGCACAGTTCATCTGCCTGGCGCACCACCGCCGGACAGGGCAGCGCAGGGTCGGCACCGATCGTCTGGATCCAATCCATCAAGGTTGTCTGCCAGGTCTGAAGCTCCGCCAGTGACGTCGGGTCTTCAGGGGCCCAGGGGCCGTCAGCATCAAGGGCCAGATCAAGCTCCATGGCTATCCCGGCAGCGTCGGCCGCCCCAGCCATGCCACCAGGGTGATGAAGCCGAGGAATCCCATGGCGGTCAGGCCGAAGTGAAACAGGCTCTTGCTGCCCTTGCGCACCATGTTGCGCATCGCCTGTTTGACGAAGCTCGGTGGTGGGGTGCTCTCGGTGGCCATGGGGTCAGGAATCGGCGTCAGAGCCGGGGCTGTCGACACCCTGGCGCAACGAGGCGTCGATGAAGGGGTCGAGGGCCCCATCCATCACCGCCTGCACATCATTGGTTTCCTCACTGGTGCGCAGGTCTTTGACCATCTGGTACGGATGGAAGACGTAGTTGCGGATCTGGTTGCCCCAGGCCGCCTCGACGATGTCGCCTCGGATGTCGGCGATTTCGGCGGCTCTCTGCTCCTGGGCGATCACCAGCAGCTTGGCCTTGAGCAGCGCCATCGCCTTCTCCTTGTTCTGGAGCTGGGAGCGTTCCTGGGTGCAGCGCACCGCCAGTCCAGTGGGGATGTGCAGGATGCGAACCGCGGTCTCCACCTTGTTCACGTTCTGACCACCAGCACCGCCGGAGCGGCTGGTGGTGACCTCCAGATCCTTTTCAGGAATCTCGATGTCGACCTCCTCATCAATTTTGGGCATCACCTCGATGCCGGCAAAGCTGGTCTGGCGTTTGTCGTTGGCGTTGAAGGGTGAGATGCGCACCAGGCGATGGGTGCCCTTTTCGTTGCGCAGATAGCCGTAGGCATAACGCCCCTCCACCTCGATGGAAGCGCTCTTGATTCCGGCTTCCTCTCCTTCCGAGAGTTCGTTCACGGTCACCTTCATGCCGTGGTCTTCCGCCCAGCGGGTGTACATGCGCAGCAGCATCTGCGCCCAGTCCTGGGCATCGGTGCCACCGGCGCCGGCATTGATGGTGAGAACGGCGCCTTCCTTGTCGTAGTCACCACTGAGCAGACGCTCCAGCTCCCAGCGGTCCAGGCCCTGGCGCAGCTGTGTGAGGCCCTCCTGGGCTTCCGTGAGCATCTCCTCGTCCGGCTCGAGCTCGTAAAGCTCCAGCGTTGCCTTGGCGTCGTCCACGGCGCTGCCCCAGTCCGCCAGCTGCTGCAGCTGGGCCTTCACTTCATCGAGGCGGCGCATCTGCTTCTGGGCAGCCTGCTGGTCATCCCAGAAGTCAGGCTGGGCAGCGAGTTGTTCGAGATCCTGTTGTCTGGCCTTCAGTGCGGGGACGTCAAAGACAGTCCTGGGCATGGCCCAGGCGGTCAGTGAGCTCGGAGAGATCGCGCTTGAAGTCGGTGAGATCCAGCAAGGACTGCGGTTCTGATCAGTTGTTGACGCTATCAGTGCCGCCGCTGCATAGGATCCGCACAGACGGAGCAGCTCCATGGCCAAGGTCGAGATCTACACCTGGCGCACCTGTCCCTTCTGTGTGCGCGCCAAGGGTCTGCTGGACCGCAAGGGTGTGGGTTATAACGAGCACGCCGTTGACGGTGATGAACCCGGCCGCGATGCGATGGCTGCCCGGGGTGACGGACGTCGCAGCGTCCCTCAGATCTTTATCGACGACCGCCACATCGGCGGCTGCGATGACCTTCACGCCCTTGAGCGTGCCGGAGAGCTCGATCCCCTGCTGAACGCCTGAGCCATGCGCCAGCTGTTCGTGCTGGATCCGCTGCCGCAGATCCGGCCGGAGAAGGATTCCACCGCCGCCTTGATGCAAGCGTCCCAGCGCGCCGGGGATGACATCTGGGCCTGTACGCCGTCGGATCTAATTGCCCGAGGTGATGAGCCCCTGGCGATGGCGGTGCCGGTCACGCCGGACCCCTGGATCACCGTAGGAGCACCGGAACGTCAGTCCCTGGCTGGGTTCGACGTGATCTGGATGCGGAAGGATCCGCCGGTGGATGAGGCTTACCTTTACGCCACACACCTGTTGGAAGTGGCTGAGCGGGCCGGCGTTCGTGTATTGAACCGTCCCAGTGCGCTTCGGGCCTGGAACGAAAAGCTGGGTGCCCTGCGCTTCAGCCGTTGGATGGCCCCCACCCTGGTGGCCGGTCGGGTCAGCGAGCTGATGGCCTTCGCCCGGGATCAGGGTGACGTGGTGCTCAAGCCCCTGGGTGGTCGGGCCGGGCTCGGTGTGATTCGCGTGCAGGCTGAGGCCCCAGGCCTGAAGGCGTTGCTGGAGTTGGTGACGGAACAGGAGCGGTTGCCGGTGATGGCCCAGCGCTTTTTGCCCGATGTGACCGAGGGGGACAAGCGGATCCTGCTGGTGGATGGTGAACCTCTCGGTGCTGTGAACCGTCGCCCGTCGGCAGGGGAATTCCGCAGCAATCTGGCGGTGGGTGGCCAGGCCGAGGCGACGGAACTGAGCGAGCGGGAACGTCAGATCTGTTCCGCCCTGGCCCCGGCGCTGCGGGCGGAGGGATTGTTCTTTGTCGGCATCGATGTCATCGGCGGCATGCTCAGCGAAATCAACGTCACCAGCCCCACCGGCGTGCGCGAAGTGGAACGGTTAATGAACCAGCCATTGGCGGATCAAACGATCGAACGGTTGCGACAGCTGCTTTAAATCCGCACAGCTAGCGCGAAATGAATTTTTCGATTTTTCACATAAGACTTCTCTCAGACCGGGGTCATTGCTACCTGAAGGGAAATACAACTATCTCCCGATGAGTCAGCGATTCGACACAATTATTGTAGGAGCCGGAGCAGCTGGTTGCATCTTGGCCCGTGGTCTTGCAGATGCAGGCCAAGGTGAGGTTTTGCTCTTGGAGTCCGGAACTGACGGTCAGGAGCCTCGCTTTGTTGAGTCCGGAATCTCAAATCTGTTCCAATCATGGTTCACAGAAGCCGACTGGCAGTTAAAAACCACCCCACAAGTCGGCCTGGGTGGCCGGGAAGTTTTGATTAATCAAGGCAAGGTCCTTGGAGGTGGAACGGCAATCAATGCCATGATGTATGTGCGTGGGAGTCGTTTTAATTTCGAGGAGTGGTATCAAACAACTGGTGGTGATTCGAATTGGTCTCCTGATCAATTTCAAGCAATGTTCAAGGAGCTGGAACATTGCCTAGGAGACTACGGGGAGGATGTGCTCCGTGGGAAAAATGGCCGGATGTCCATTAATCATCCTCCTCGCCCAAGTGCTGCGTCGGGTTCATTCCTTGAGGCCTGTCAGGCACTGGGTTATCAGCGTGCCGACTTCAATGGTTCTCAGCAGAATGACCGTTGCGACTACATGCAGCTGATCATTGATGCTGAAGCCAAACGTTCAAGCACTGCGAATGCATATTTAAGAGGTGTTCTTCCAGCCAATTTAACTGTGCGCTGCAATAGCAATGTTCAGTCGTTACTGATTGAGAACGGTCGCTGCCTCGGCGTTCAACTTTCCTCCGGTGAAACGCTGGAGACAAAACATGTCATCCTCAGCGCCGGGGCCTTGCAAAGCCCAGGCTTGTTGATGAAGTCAGGTGTTGGTCCCAAGGATTCACTTGAATCGGCGGGCATTCCTGTCAAAGTTGATCGTCCAATGGTCGGACGCAACCTTTCAGACCATATGCGAGTGATGGTGGCCTATCGCTCAGAGGCTGATCCGGGTGCAACCGATTTTCTTTGTGAAGCTGCGTTGTTTACACGCTCTGGCTTGAATGCCGGTCTAGAAACTGATTTGCAAATCAACTTCTCGGCTGGAGTCGATGGGTTTGTGGCCGAGGAGTTTCTGCCCGAGGGTGGTCTTGAGCATTCGGTGATTTTCGTCCCCGTTCTTGGGCGTCCTCGCAGCCGTGGCTCCATCCGGCCTGTACGCTCTGACGAGGGTGTGACCTTCGATATCAATCCTGCTTATCTGGAGGATCCAACGGATCTACAGGTTTATCAGAAGGGCCTTGAGATTGTTCGTCAGATTGCATCGTCAGATGCCATGAAGCCCTATTGCGCCGAGGAACTCTGTCCGGCTGATCATTTTGCTGATGCTGACTATTTGAAAAAGTACGCAACAACCATCTGGCATCCAGTTGGGACCTGTGCTGTGGGTGCATCGGAGGATGCGGTGTGTCGTCCAGACTTCAGTGTTCGCGGTGTAGAGCAATTGAGCGTTGTAGATGGATCCGTTTTACCTTCGCTGACGAGTGGTAATCCACAAGGGGCGATCTTCGCTGCTGCCAGCACGGCTGTGAAACAGTTCAGTCTATAAAGACAAAATAAGGGTGTGTTTGCTAATAAACACTCCCTTATATTTATTGGCTATTTAAAACAAATAGCTCAGAAGGTGGTCGTTAGGCCAAAATTGTAAACATGCTTATTGGAGCTTCCATCACCATTCAAAATAAAGTCTGTGGTCGTAGGGCCTAAATTGATATATGTGTAGCCAATGCTTGCATACGTTTTGATGGTTTTACTGGATAGACCAGAAATTGGCACCGTAAACTCTGGACCCACTGAGAAAAATCCATAATCATTGCCATCATAAAACTTGTTGCCGAGGCCAACACGCATTGGCACTGCCAAAGTGACAGGGAAGTTCGTGTCGGACCCAAAAATATAAGTGGGTGTAATGCCAGGCTCAAAAAGAAAGGCGTCAGGCTGCAGTCCAATCTGCGACTCCCATGGAATTTCGTAGATCAACAAGAATTGCGGTTTCAAGGCAAAGTTGTCGACAACCATTCCCGTGTCATCCATTGAAAGAACAGCTTTCAAGAATGCTCCAGGCCCGAACGCACCAGCCGGAGATTGAAGCTCAGTGAGAGAGGTCGTCAGATTGAATCGATCTTGGAAGGTGACTGATAAACCCGTAACCAAATCAGCTTCCGTGTAGTAACGATAGGGTGATGTAGGGCTTGAGAGATCTTTATTGGTGCTGATATCGTTCCAGGATGAGATAAAGCCAGTAACATTATTAATGAAACTGTCTTCAGAATTGTCAAGAACCTTGTCAAAGAAGGTGTATCGCAATGCCAGCATTGGCTGGATCGTCACACCTTCATCTTGTAAAACAACACCGAATGAGATGTATTGAGACTTGAAGTCAAGCTTGAAAACACCCGAGAAACGCGGATCTGTAAATGTTGTTTTTTGGCCTGCAGGAGTCGGATCATCGGATCCAGGATTGGCACTCACGCGAGTAGATGCTAAATCTTGACGTTCTTTTTCGATCCTTTCCGCTAGAGCATATTCAATTTCATCCTCGTACATGTAGTATTCATCTGCATGAGCAGGTTGAATGGCGAGAGGACTGGCAAGAAGCAGGCTGAGCATTAGGGACCGTTTCCAGGCCCGATCTGACAAAGACGAAAGTAATTTCATTATGAATTAGAAGGTATAGCGAACACCGGTTTTCAGGATCCAGTTACGGCTTCCTTGAGGCTGCAAATTACCAAAATCTGTGTTTTCTAGCAGAAAACCGTCTACAAATGAGTATTTACCACCTAGAAAGAACTCAGCTTGATCTGTTGCGAGATAGCTGATACCTGCTTCGAGTGTCATAACAGGATCGGTGGAGGCTCCATTAGCCTCGGCACCTAACCCGGCAAATGGGAAAAATGAGGGGGTAACACCCTTCAAAGTTGATGTTTGTAAACCAATCCCTGCTCCTAGATAAGGCCTAAACCTTCTTTCATGACCAAACCCATTCAGATCATAATATGCATTTAGTGTGTAGCTTTGCAGTTTTACATCACCATTACCGGAAACTTTAGACGATCCATCCTGAAGAATGACATCTTTATTTTTAGGATCTCGGAAGAGTTGGCCACCATTACCTGCTCGCATATCGCTGACATCATTATTCATTTCAGAGTATTCAAACGCGAAACGGAAATTGCGGTCGTAGCGATAGCCAACAGCTAGACCACCGTAGAGGCCCTCGTTGAAGAACAACTGAGTATTGCCATTTTCCCCTGACCATTCACGCTGTTGTATCCCGATATCGGCCTGTACGTAAATTCCGTTTTTGGGCAAAGCAATCTTTTTGCCTTTTCCGTAAACGCCTGCGGCTTTCTTTAATTTGATCAGCTCAATTTCGAGCTCTTTAATTCGATCAGCAATCTGTTCTGGTGTGATTTCAGACTCGGAGTCCTCAATGACTGCCTCAGCGGGTTGAGAGCCAGGCAGCCAATTTGTGGATTCCGACTCTTCTCCTGCAAGAGCAGGTGAAGCAAACGTCGCAAGACATGCAATGATTGCTGAAGTCCGCTTCATCTAAAATAAGCATTTGAGGAATTCTACTGCTTTTTTCTCTGCAGGATAAAAAGTCTGAAAAACGCCACAAACGTCCTGGATTCAGCTGGGCGGGTCAGCCCTCCATCTGAAACTGATAGGGATGAGGAACACGGTGGTTTTCAATCATTGCCTCGGTCTCTCCATAAAGCAGTGCCCTTGAGAAGAAGTTGGGGAGTGCTGGGCTTCCGTACTCAAGCATCGTGTATGGGTAAGCGCCAAAGGCCGGGTACGGCGATGTGATCGCAGGTGATGAGATGGCATTGATTTTTGCCATTTGTTCGTCACTGAGTTCAAATTCTGTAGCTCGCAATGCATCAGTGAGTTGCTTAGCGGTGCGTACTGAGAAAATCGGAATCGTGACGGTCTCCTTTTGTTGCATCAGCCAGCGCAGCGCAAATGCAGTCCATGGCTCTCCAATTTCGTCCACGATGGGTTGAAGTTCTTTCAGGATGGCCAGGTTCCTCTGGGTTGCTTCGTACCAGAATTGACTGCTGTCCTTGACGTGCGGTAGTACTCGATTCGGAATTGAGGGATCCACGGAATCGGTGGTGTATTTACCCGATAAAAGTCCACCGTGAAGTGGGGACCAGCAGGTCATTCCAATGTCGAGTTCTTTGCACATGGGCAGGTATTCTGGTTCGTGCGACCGCTCGACCAGGCTCCACTCATTTTGTAGTGCAATGAACGGGTGCAGACCGTGATAATCGGCATAGGTGTTCATGCGTGAGACCTGCCACGCAGGCACACTGGACAAGCCTGCATAGAGGACTTTGCCTTCTTTGATGAGATCATTGACACTCAGGACGATTTCATCAAATGGGGTTGTGTAATCCCAGATGTGAAGCCAAAGGACGTCGATGTAATCAGTTTTCAGGCGCTTCAAGCTGCCCTCCACCGATCGCCTCAGGTTTTTGCGGTGATTACCGCGGTTGTTCGGGTCTTTTTGATTGGTTGGCTTGCCAACACCATTGAAATCTGCTGCGCCATCACCCAGGGAATATTTCGTTCCGACAACAAAGAAATCTCTTTCTCTTTGAATGAAGTCACCGACCCACTGCTCTGACTGCGATTCTTGATATCGGTTTGAGGTGTCCAGATAGTTTCCACCTGCATTGGCGAAGCCTTCGAGGATCTTATTGGACTCTTCTTGATTGGCCCCTAAATCTCCCCAATTGGTCCCGAGCGTGCCACACCCGAGGCACATTTCGGAAACGCGTAGTCCTGACCTACCGAGAAGGCGATACTTCATTTGAGTCGTATTCGTACATATATACTCTAAATATTTCTGAGCTCCTGGCAATTGATTTGTAGAGCAACCCACAAAAAAGCCGGCCTTTTCAGGTCGGCTTCTGGATTCATCCCACAGGACTGTGGCGATTCAACTTTTCCTCGGATGATTTAGCAAGCATTAACGAAGGGATACTCTCCCTCGAAAGCGGTCACTGTGATCATGGTATCAAAAATTCCCTCATTGGAATTGACGCGGCCTCCATTTTCAGACGATGCAGTTTGAACGATAGAGACCATGACGTCATAATGACGATTCGAAGGAATGGCCATGCGCTTTTCGCGTGTATTCACGATCACTTTGTCGTTCTCATAGAAGTACTCCTGGATTTCGAATTCACGGTCGTAGCTGTGTTCCCACTGATCTGCGAATGTCTGAATAAAGGCGTCGATTCCTTGGCGAACCTCTGAGTCGGCAAAGGGGAGAAGGTCTGGATCGCCTTGGAATTTAATCAGCGCGTCGGGTTGGGTTACTGGCTCGAGAGCTGTGAGTCCAGATGTGTCTCCTGTTTTGCTACCTTGAATTCCTCCGAAGGTGCCAAACCAGTTACCAACGATTCCGAATGCTGTTTGAGTATCGATGTCACGATCTCGGACAGGCTCCAACACATCATCCATGTTTGGGTTGGGAATCTGATCGTCCTCCCCAACAATGGCTTCAGCCATGGGGTAGCTGTCGTAGTGGAAGCGAAGATCTGAGATTCGATCCTTCGCATTAACAGTCATGTAGGCAATTTGGTCGAGACGAAACGACTTGCCGTTTTCTCTGACAGTTGAGAACTGGTCTGTGGCCGCAGCAATTCTGTCGGTTTGAGGCGTAAATTCAAAGGTTGGACTGACAGCAAAACTGTTGGACAGGACGTCATGAACTGGCATCTCTTCAGTAGAGACCAGTTGGCGCAAACGTTTGAAGTTTTTGATTACTGTTGATCGGCCCTCAAAGACGCCGCCGACTGAAGAAATCAGGCCGGCCTGACCAGACCTGTCTAGTACGACATCTTTGGCCAAAAAGGGACGAAGATCTCTGGCAGATGCCTCTCCTTTCAAATAATCTTCGTAGACTGCGAGAAAGTTTGATGAAATCTCTGCTGCAGTGGCCATCTTTAAGCTGGGTATGCTTAACTTTATTTTAACTAAAATTTCGCAGAACGACCTTCTTTGATCTAAAGAAAAGATTAAACTGGCATGGTGCCCTGCAAAGTATTACGCCAATGGTCCAACGTAGCTTTGGGTAGGAATTGGAAAAGGCTCTGATCCGTAGGTTGCTTCCACGATCGGTGCTGTATCAAATAACCCTTCCGTTGACGCAGTGAGTTGAGGGAGGTCAGGGTTTTCCTCGTTGTTATGAATGTAGGTGATGATTGCTGCGTCCATAACAAACCGATTTCCTAGGCTCGGCCCATGGCCTTCTTCGGAAAAACCAGGTCCAGATGAAATCCGTTGTTCTTTATAGTTTGCGACAGAAATGTCATCAAGAGCATAGATTTCTTCCATCGTGAAAAGTTCACTGATGCTTTGCACCCATGAGCCTTTTTGTACGGCTAAATAGTCATCCTTCCCGATGCCAATTATGTCGCGGGCCGAGAGTTGAAAGTTGGGATCTCCCTGGAACTTGACTCTCACCTCGTCCGTTAGAACGGGTGCGATCACGTCAAGGTTGTCTGGATCTGGGGGTGCCGCGGTTGCAAATGTCCCGAAGAATGTAAATGTGCCGTTAATGGTCTGATCTGTGGTTACAGAACTATCGCGATACCCCTGCATCGCCTCGTCCATATCTGGATTGGCGATCAAAGGCTCCATGCCTGACATGGCTTGTGACATCACATAGGAGTCGAAGCGCATTTCAAAGTCGTTGACTTTGTCGTCATCGCCGACTGTGAAGAAGCTCGCGACATCAAGGCGGAAATTGTTGTTGGTATTTTTGGCCGTTGCGTAATGGTCAGAGAGTATGACCACCCTGTCCGTCATGGGTTCTGTTGCCCACGTCACCGGATCTGTGATGGTCAATGATGTGCCGAATTCCCCGCCGATGACGAAATCAACTTCGACTGAGTCGGTGGTGATTTCTTTGCGGAGTGCCTTGAACCGCTTCATCGCGTTGGAGCGTCCATTAGGAATGCCGTCGCTGTAGAGAGGATCTCCCGTGCCGTCGTTTTTGACGGGTTGATTGGATGCTCCGTAGGCGTTGGAGACAATTCCTGGTGTGCCAGAGACTTTCAAGTTGAAATCTTTAGACATCAAAGATCTCAAAGCTTTTTTGCTTTCCTTCCTTTCTCCTTTTTCGCTTTGCAGGTAAGCGACAAAAGCGTCATAAAAATTTGACGCAACATCGTTTGCTGCCATTTCCTCGATTAATTCATTATTCTTATTTTAGTATTGCTGAAGGAGGGGAACCCTTTGATCAGGCATTTCTGACATTAAAAATTGTTGCTGCGTCAAATTCCTTAATCAGAACTTGTAATTTTAGATCTACTTCTTGCATTTCCCGATCCGGGCATGAGCCGCGAACGAGCCCTGCGCCGGCTGTGAACTCCATCTGATGTCCTCGGGCGTGGCCGCAGCGAATGGCGACACGAAGCTCTGCATCACCTTGGTTATCAATCCAGCCAATAGGTGCCGCATAGTTGCCTCGCTCGAAGGGTTCGAGCGTGCGCAACCAGGCCATGGCTTCCCGTCGTGGCAAGCCAGCGACGGCAGGGGTCGGATGCAGCTGTTCTGCCAGCCTGAGCACTGGCCTTTCCTGCACCTCAGCCGTGATCGGGGTGTGCAGATGGGTGAGTTGGCCGTGGCGGGCCAGCTGCGGCAGGCGGCGGCGACAGGGTGTCAGTCCCATCTGCAACAGCTGGTTGGTGAGCGTGTCCACCACCAGCTCATGTTCACGACGATCTTTGTCAGAGCGCAGCAGTTGGTTTCCGTCATCGCCCTCGCCTGCGGTTCCGGCGAGGGCATCGCTGCGCAGCCAGCCACCCCTCAGGCTCAGCAGACGTTCTGGGGAGGCGCCGAAAAAAGCGTCGTCTGCGTTCCGCTGCCATAGAAAGCGGCAGCTTCCGGCCTGCTGACGCCTCAGTCGCTGCAGCAGGGGCAAGGGATTGAAGTGCGTGTCCAGATCAATGGTGTGCCGCACCGCCAGCACCAGCTTGTGCAGTTCCCCCTTGTTAACCAGATCGATGCCTCGTTCGACAGCACGGCTGTAGCGCTGTTTCCAATGCTCTGTGTTGCCGTTGGTCAGCTGCGTCGGTGATCGACTGGACGCGACTTGGGGCAGCTCTTTCTGAAGTTGTTCCCATTTGAGCCAGAGCTGTTCGGCCAGATTCCGGGCTTCGGCGGTGGCGTTGACGACCCCATTGAGGCGGAGCCAGCCACGGCGTCCCTGACGGGTGAGCTGCCAGCGGGGCAGCACCGCCTCGACAGCTGGGGGGTGCATGACTCCGTGGTGGTGTTCCCCGACCTGATCGAAGAATCGGAAGCGCAGCACCACCCTTGGCCTGGCCTGGGCGGGGCAGACGGGCCTGGTGTCCACCAGACGGCTGAGGCTGAGATCGGCGAAGCGCTGGGCCAGTTCGAAACGACGTGCACCGTCCAGTTCCAGTTGCTGGCAGGACCCGGCAGCCGCCAGACAAAGCCCTGGGGCACCGTCCATGAGCATCTGGAACGGGGCTTGATCTGCCAGCACCGGCAGGGCCTGAAGCGGGTCAATGCCATCGAGGGGCAGGGCCAGGCTGAGCAGCGTGTCCTCTCCTCCTGCGGCCATCCAGCCCTGCCGGGAGGCCTCGAGAACACTGCTGAACGAACAATCAGCCGACATCTGCGGCGGTTCCGGCCGGGGATACTGTTCAAATGTATGGGTGATCACCCGCGGGAATCGGGTCCAGTCCATGGTTAAGCCGCAGGCTGTCGCATCCCGTTACGCCGAACGGCGTTTGCTGTGGAAAGCCGCGATCAAGTGGCCGATGTATTCCGTGGCGGTGATGCCGGTACTGCTGGCGGCGGGGTGGCGCCTCGGTGCCGTTGGATCGCTGCGCTGGACGCAGTTGTTCGGGTTTCTGTTGGCGGCCATCCTGCTGCTGCTGTGGGAGAACCTCAGCAACGATGTGTTTGATGCGGCCACGGGTGTCGACACCACCGGCAAACCCCACTCCGTGGTGAACCTCACCGGACGGCGGGACCGGGTGGCGCTGGGGGCGACCTCCGCCTTGGCCCTGGGGTTGTTGTTGATGGGTTGGTTGGCCTGGAGCAGCAGCTGGACGGTGTTGGCCCTGGTGTTGGTGTGCTGCGGACTGGGTTTCGTGTATCAGGGCCCGCCATTCCGCCTTGGCTATCGCGGCTTGGGTGAGCCCCTGTGCTGGCTGGCATTTGGGCCTTTTGCCACCGCAGCGGCCCTGATGGTGTTGCAGCCCAGGGGGGTGACGTCGATTCCTTGGGAAACCGCCTGGATGCTGGGGTCAGGGCCGGCCCTGGCCACCAGCCTGGTGCTGTTTTGCTCACATTTTCATCAGGTGGAGGAGGATGCGGCCCACGGCAAACGTTCACCGGTGGTGCGTCTCGGCACAGGACGGGCTGCGGCGTTGGTGCCCTGGTTTGTGGCTTTGACGCTGGCGCTGGAGTGGCTTCCGGTTCTGAACGGAGACTGGCCTTTCACCGTGTTGCTGAGCGGTCTGGGGCTTCCGGCGGGTCTGGCTTTGATCCGATTGATGCGGCGTTGCCATGACCAGCCCGACCGCATCAGCGGGAGCAAGTTTCTGGCCCTGCGGTTCCAGGCCTGGAACGGCCTGGGTCTGGCGTTTGGACTGGCCCTGGGGGGGCTGTGATGCCTCTCCAGCTGCAGTGGCGCCGCTTTCGCTTTTTGCTGCAGCAGCCATTGCGCACCGCGGCGGGGGTGATTGAAGACCGCGAAGGCTGGCTGTTGCGGATTGAGGCGAGCGATGGTGCTCTGGGCTGGGGTGAGGTGGCGCCGCTCGATCCAGCCGAGCGATCGCCGTGCGCTGCTGGTTTGCAGCAGCTGACTGGTCAACTGCTGCATCGATCACAGCTCGAGCAGCGGCTGCCCAGGCTGTCTCCCGCCTTGGGCTTCGGGGTCGGGGCAGCCCTGGCGGAGTTGGACGGTTTGGTGGGCAGCCCTGGCCGACAGGGGTGGCTGGCGGCGCCGAGGTCTGCTGAGCTGCTGCCGGCAGGTGAGCGGATGCTGCCGCAACTGGAGCAATTGCTGGAACAGCGGGGTCGTCAGCGGGAGTTGACGCTGAAGTGGAAGGTGGCGGCGGACCCGGACCCGAAGGAGTGGTCGTTGCTGGAGATCTTGTTGGAGCGGTTGCCATCCACGGCGTCCCTGCGGCTGGATGCCAACGGTGGCTGGAACCGGGCCACGGCCCGCCGCTGGATGGAACGGCTGGTGGGGGATCCACGCTTCGCCTGGCTGGAGCAACCTCTGGCACCGGACGATCAGCAGGGCCTGAAGGATCTGGCGGGCCTGGGGCCGGTTGCCCTGGATGAATCCTTGGACCAGGACCCATCGCTGCGGAACCGTTGGGGCGGATGGCAGGTGCGGCGTCCGCTGCTGGAGGGGGATCCCCGGCCGCTGTTGCGGCAGCTGCAGGAGTGCGTGCCTTATCGGATGCTCAGCACCGCCTTTGAAACGGGAATCGGGCGCCGCTGGCTGCATCATCTGGCGGCGCTGCAGCTGCAGGGGCCGACGCCCGTGGCACCGGGGCTTGCGCCGGGCTGGTGTCCCTCGGGCCCCTTGTTCAGCGACGACCCGGCTGCGGTGTGGGAGGCGGCCTCACCATGACGGCCCGTGAGCTGCTGCAAGGGTTCCGCGACGGGCGCTGGATGCCCCTCAGGGGAGCGGAAGCGCTGCCTCAGCAGCTGTTGCCGCCCGGTCCAGGAGTGCTGGTGAGCAGCGGCGGCAGCAGTGGTGGTCGGCGGATCTGTCTGCAACCTCTGAAGCATCTGGATCAATCAGCAGTTGCAACGGCTCACTGGTTGCAGGGCATCGGTCTGGATCCGGGGGAGGTGCTGATCTGTAATCCCCTGCCGATGCATCACGTCAGTGGATTGATGCCTTGGTGGCGCAGCCACTGTTGGGGGGTGCCCCACCTTTCCCTTGAGCCCACTGCGCTCAAGCAGCCTCAGGAGTTGATCGGGACCTGCGAAGCGCAGGCGGGGTGGGGCCAGAGGCCTGCCCTGTTGTCCTTGGTGCCCACCCAGCTCGGTCGGCTTCTGGCGGATCCAAGCGGTATCGACTGGCTGCAACGCTTCAGCGTGATCTGGGTGGGGGGTGCCGCGCTCCCGGCTGTGATGGCTGATCAGGCCCGCCAGGCGGGAATCAGGTTGTCACCTTGCTACGGCGCCACGGAGACGGCGGCGATGGTGACGGCTTTGCCGCCGGAACGCTTCCTGCAGGGGGACGACAGCTGCGGTGTCCCGCTGATGGACGTTGAGCTGCGGCTGGCTGCAGATGGGGCCCTGGAGGTGAAAACGGGGCGTCTGGCGATCGCCTGTTGGCGGCCGCAGCAGCCTGAACAGTTGCAGGGCCTGCGCGACGCCGGTGGTTGGTGGCGTTCCGGGGATCGGGCTGTGCTCGAGGCGGATCTGCGCATCCTGGGCCGGCTGGATGGGGCCGTGATTTCCGGGGGTGAGACGGTCTTTCCGGAACAGCTGGAGGCCCGCCTGCTGGCCTCAGGCCTGCCACTCCAGGCGGTGTTGCTGCTGGGGCGTCCTGATGCGGACTGGGGTGAGCGGTTGGTGGGTCTGGTGCGCAGCAGCACTCCCGACATCGTGGAGCGGTTGCAGGACCTCACCCGACTTTGGCCTGCGGCAGAGCGGCCGCAGCGTTGGGTGCTCTGTCCCGAGCTGGCGCCATCGGAGGCCGGCAAGTGGCATCGACGTCGTTGGCAGGCCTGGTTGCAGTCGCAAGAATCAGGGAACCCGCCAGACCCCGATGGCTGAGCTGTCTGAAACCGAGATCAGCAACAGGAAGCTGGCAGCTGGCTTGCTGGGAATCTTTCTGGGCTCCTTCGGTATCCACAAGTTTGTGCTGGGCTACAACAACGCCGGGATCATCATGTTGGTGGTGGGCCTGGCCGGTGGAGTGGTGACCTGCGGCGTTGCCACTGGTGTGATGTCCATCATCGGGTTGATCGAGGGGGTCATTTACCTCACCAAATCCACCGACGAATTTCGCGAGCTCTATCTCGATCAGGAGAAACCCTGGTTCTGATGTCGAGCTCTGGCTTCCGGCGATCGGCCAGCACCGCCCTGCTGTCTGGGACCGCACTGTTCAGTACGGCAGCCCTGGTGGGCCATGGGTCCGCGGGGTTTCATCCGTTGGCCTGGGCTGCTGCCGTGTTCCCTTTGCAGTGCGCAGCCCTCGTCTGGGCCTGGCAGCGACGGCGGGACTAGAGGCTAGTGATCTGGCCCAAGCCAGAGGCTTCCAACCAGAGGTCCACGGGCTCAGGCAGCGGGCAGCGCTCACGGGAGTCTGAACGGATGGCCAGATGACGGATCAGGCCGTTGGCCACAACAGTGGTCTCGAGTTGGAACGTCGTTCGCACCTCGAAGCAACCAGGGTCGAGCCGCTGGGGCTTCAGATGCACGCGCAATCGATCACCACCATGCACCGGACGCAGGAAGTCGGCCTGGCAGTGCACCACCGGTAGGGCCACCGCTGGCCATTGCTGCTGGCCGCGGCAGCCCGGGAAGATAGTGCCGGCGTCGATGCCGTAACGCTCCAGACTCTCTTCCCAGGCTTCGTGGCACCAGCGCAGCAGGTGATGGAAGTGCATCACACCGGCGGCATCGGTGTCTCCGAAATGAACCTGGCGTTCCAACTTGAGCCAGTGGTCTTGTGAGGTCACGGCAATCGGCGGCGAATGGTTCAAGGCAAAGCCGGGAACCCCAGGATGCCTTCCACCCCAAAGCCATAGCTGAGGGTCAGCCGTAACAGCCAGAACATCAGCAGCGCCGTGGCGACCCCCAGCCAAGGGAACCGGCCTTCAGGCAGTGGGACCAACCGTCGTCGAACCAGGGCCAATGCGCTCCAACTGAGCAATCCAGCCGCGGCCATGGGGCCAAAGGCATGCCACTGGATGGAACCGTGCAGATCACCGCTGAGTGCAGCGGCGGTGGCGCGGGTGAGGAAGCAGGTGGGGCAGGGAATACCGGTCAGAGACCGCAGTGGGCAACTCCAACCTGGTAGCTCCGGATGAAGTCCTTTCAGCCAGAGGGTCCCGGTGAGAACCGACGGCAGCACATACCCCGTCCTGCGGACTCGCTGGAGGAAACGGTTCAGGACCTCAGCGATCCACAGAGCCCATGATCACGTCGATGGAACCAAGGATGGCCATGATGTCGGCCACCTTGTGTCCCTTGAGGATGTGGGGAAGGATCTGCAGGTTGTTGCTGTCGGCAGCGCGGATCTTGAAGCGCCAGGGGGTGACGTCGTTGTTGCCCTGAATGAACACACCGATCTCGCCTTTGCCGGACTCCAGCCGGGTGTACAGCTCGCCGTTGGGGATCTTGAACGTGGGGGCCACCTTCTTGGCCACATACTGGAAGTCGAAACCGGCGGCGTCGCTGCCCTTGCCTTCATTGAGCCTTTTGGCTTCGAGGTTTTCGGTGGGACCGCCGGGGATCATGTCGCAGGCCTGCCGCAGGATCTTGAGCGACTGGCGCATTTCCTCGATGCGCACGCGGTAGCGGGCGTAGCAATCGCCTTCCTTCTCTGACGCAACTTGCCAGTCGAAGTCGTCGTAGCACTCGTAGTGATCCACCTTGCGCAGGTCCCAGGGCACCCCGGAGGCGCGCAGCATCGGCCCCGAGAGGCTCCAGTTGATGGCGTCCTGCTTCTCGATCGTTCCCAGCCCTTCAATGCGGCGCCGGAAGATCGGGTTGTTGGTGATCAGCTTTTCGTATTCATCGATCTTGGGGCCGAACCAGTCGCAGAAATCGCGGCACTTCTCCAACCAGCCCCAGGGCAGATCAGCGGCGACGCCGCCGATGCGGAAGTAGTTGTTGTTGATCAGCCGCTGGCCCGTCGCAGCTTCCCAGAGGTCGTAGATCATCTCCCGCTCGCGGAAGATATAGAAGAACGGAGTCTGAGCACCAACGTCCGCCAGGAAGGGGCCAAGCCAGAGCAGGTGGTTGGCGATGCGGTTGAGCTCCAGCATCAGCACCCGGATGTAGCTGGCTCGCTTGGGCACCGGGATGTCCGCCAGTTTTTCTGGGGCGTTCACCACCACCGCCTCATAGAACATCCCTGCCGCGTAGTCCATGCGGCTCACGTATGGCACAAACATCACGTTCGTGCGGTTCTCAGCAATCTTCTCCATGCCGCGGTGGAGATAGCCGATCACCGGTTCGCAGTCGACCACGTCCTCACCGTCCAGCGTCACCACGAGCCGCAGCACCCCGTGCATGGAGGGGTGGTGGGGCCCGAAGTTCACCACCATGGGCTCAGTGCGCGTTTCCAGCTGCGTCATGGGAGCGGCGGTCCGATCGATGAGTAGATCTTAGGTAGTCCTCGCCTCGGGCCTGTGCCGTTGTTCAGCCATGTGCCCGTGCTGGCGGAAGCGGTGCTGGATGCAGCCCGCCAGATCCACCGTGCCGATGGCCTGTTGATCGACGCCACCCTCGGCGGTGGCGGCCACAGCGCCCTGCTGCTGGAACAGCATCCCGGCCTGCGCTTGATCGGCCTGGACCAGGACGCCACGGCCCGGGCCGCGGCGGCGGAGCGCTTGGCTCCCTTCGGCGATCGCGTCTCGATCGTGGCCACGAATTTTGCCGACTACGTGCCGCCCGAGCCCGCTGTGATGGTGCTGGCAGATCTGGGGGTGAGCAGCCCGCAGCTGGATGTGGCGGAGCGGGGTTTCAGCTTCCGCCTGGATGGCCCCTTGGACATGCGGATGAATTCCAGCGGTGAGGGGGAGACCGCGGCTGAGCTGATGGATCGCCTGGAGGAGAACGAGCTGGCGGATCTGATCTATGGCTATGGGGAGGAGCGGCTCTCCCGTCGCATCGCCCGGCGGATCAAAGCCGACCTCAAGGAGAAGGGTGCATACGAAGGCACGTCGGCCCTGGCCTATGCGGTGGCCGGTTGCTACCCCCCCAAGGCTCGCCGAGGTCGGATCCATCCCGCCACCCGCACCTTCCAGGCCCTGCGGATTGCGGTGAACGATGAGCTGGGGGTGCTGGATCGTCTGCTGCAGCAGGCTCCCGATTGGCTGGAGCCCGAGGGCCTGCTGGGGATCATCAGCTTCCATTCCCTGGAAGACCGCCGCGTCAAGACCGCTTTCCTGCGGGATGAGCGCTTGCAACGAATCACCCGCAAGCCGGTGGTGGCGACGGAGCAGGAGGAAGAGGCCAATCCCCGCAGCCGCAGCGCCAAATGGCGCCTGGCCCGCAAGGTTACTGATCCCTGAGCAGGCCGGCTTGGTCCTCCTGACCGAACAGCTGCCGATAAGCAGCGCCTGTGATGCAGACGCAGACTGGGGCGGCGGCTACCAGGCCGACGACACAGGCCAGAAGCCCCAGCAGCAGGATCACCACCTGCAGGACCAACAGGCCGAACACTTGCCACCACTGATCCTGCACCACGCTGATGCCGCGCTGAATCGTGGCGATCGGGTTGAGGCCCTCGAGCAGAGCAATGAAGCCAAGAAAGCTTTGGTTCACCTGGATGTAGGTGGCAAACAGAGACCCGAAGGCCAGGGTCAGCAAGGCCAGGGGGCTGCGGCTGAAATTCAGGGCCAGCTCAAGGGCGGCAGCACTGCCGGCGTCCGCCAGCTGCGGATCGCTTGGGTCCACCGTCAGCGCCAGATTCATCAGCGGAGCGAACACCGTCCAGGCATCGGCGGCATTGAGGGCCACGACGATCACCAACAGGGCGATGGGCAGCAGCAGGAGGCAAAGCACCAGCTGCCGGCTGAACAGACGCCATAGGGCAGCCCCGTTCCAGCGGGTGAAATCGTCAAAGCGAGGTGCGGTCCCCCCCAGGGCGATCCAGGAGCCGCGGATCAGGCCAACACCGCCCCATAGGTTCACCAGCGTTGCCAGCAGAGCGCCCAACACAGGAATCAGATTGGCCAACTGGGCCAGCAGCGAGCTGAGCAGCACAAACCCCACAAAGGCCCAGGGGGCCAGTCGAAAGGCCCGCCATCCCTCCTGGATGGCAGCGCCAACGGAAAGCTCGGCCCGGGTGCTCATGGATCCAAATCACTCGAGCTGAACGTAGGTAGATCTGCGCTGGGCTGCAGCGACGGTCTCACCCACGGCGATCACTGCTTGGTGGACGTCGTCCGCTGTGGTGTCGCGCCCCAGGCTCAGCCGCAGGGAGGCTTCGGCTTCAGCGCGCGAACGGCCGATCGCTTGCAGCACGTGGGAGGGGGCGCCGTTGCTGCAGGCCGAGCCGCTGCTGCAGCTGAGTTGCGGTTTGAGGGAGCGATGCAGGCGGCTGCCGTTCACCCCGGGCAGGGTGATGTTGAGGTTGTGGGGCAGCCTTGGTTGCAGGGCCCCATTGAGCAGCACGCCGGGGAGGCGCTGCTGCAGGCCCTCCCAGAGTTGATCACGCAGTCCTGCCAGCCGCTGCTGCCGTTCTTCCCGATCGGCCATGGCCAGCTGGGCAGCCTTTGCAAAACCCACGATCAGGGCGGTGGGCAGGGTGCCGGCCCTCAGGCCCGCCTCCTGGCCCCCGCCCCATTGCAGGGGTTGAAGTCCCAGACCCTCTCGGATCACCAGAGCACCGATTCCCTTGGGGCCATAGAGCTTGTGGGCACTGAGGCTCAGCAGATCAACGCCCAGGGCATCGGGCTCGAGAGGGATGTGACCGAAGGCCTGGGCCGCATCGCTGTGCAAGGCGATGCCGTGGTCGCGACAGACCGAAGCCAGCTCCGCCAGCGGTTGCAGCACGCCAATTTCGTTGTTGGCGGCCATCACACTGACCAGCCGGGTGTCGGGGGTGATCGCCGCACGCAGCTGCTGCGGATCGATCAGCCCGTCCGCGCGCGGTTGCAGCAGCGTGACGGCAAATCCCTCGCGCTGCAGTTGATGCAGCGGATCGAGCACCGCGTGGTGTTCGGTGGCCACGCTGATCAGATGGCCGCTCCCCAGGGCTCGGGCATGGCCGAGCAGCGCAAGGTTGTTGGCTTCCGTGGCACCGCTGGTGAACACCAGCCGCTGGGGCGTGATGGCCAGGGCTTCCGCGATCTGCCTGCGGGCCAGGTTCACAGCCGCTGAAGCGGTGAGTCCGAGGCGGTGCTGACGGCTGGAGGGATTGCCCCATTCCTCACTCCAGTAGGGCGCCATCGCCTCCACCACCTGAGCCGCACAGGGCGTGGTGGCCTGGAAATCAAAGGCAAGAGGACGGCGTGACAGCTGGTTTGTTCACACTGTTGCGATCATGCTTGGCCACGTAGTTGACCATCGGCATGGGTCTGCGATTCCCGACGGCCTGGTTCGGCCTGGCCCTGTTGCTGGCCCCCCCTGGCGCCGCTGCGATTGATCGCCAGGAGGTGTTAGAGCAGATGAAGAAGTCCCGCCCCGCTGATCTGAAGGTGCTGATCGAAACGCCGGATGCCGGTGGCCTGCGCACCATCGGCATCTATGCAATCAAGCCCAGCGCCGCTGATCCGGACGTGCGGCAGTACAAGATCTGGGAAGAGCTGCCGAATGATCTGAACATCTACTTCGAGTCGGTGAATTGCAGTGCTGCCAATCCCTTGCGGGTCAAACGAACTGCCACGGCGGTGTATGTGCGCAACCTCAACCCCGGCGGTCCTGTGAGCGACACCAACCGTGAGGATCATCTGGTGTGGTGGGCAGCCTGTGTTCCCGAAGTGGCGGGAACCGAACCAGCGACGTTGCGCCAGAAGGCCCTTGATCTGGGCTATTCGACCCTGATTCCCGAACGTCAGCAGCAGTTACCCGCACTGGCTCCGAAGTCTCCCCGTCCATAGGCTTCTGTCAGAGCGATTCCGGCCATGACCGACACGCCAATTCCCAGCCCTGACGCGCAGGAGGCTTCTGTGCCGGCCCCGCGGCTGCTGCTGGTGGATGACGAGCCGGGGCTGCGGACGGCAGTGCAGGCCTACCTCGAGGACGAAGGGTTTGAGGTGACCACCGCCGTGGATGGCGAAGAAGGCTTCACCAAGGCGCAGCAGATGCTTCCTGAGGTGGTGATCAGCGATGTGATGATGCCGCGGCTCGATGGCTACGGGCTGCTGAAGAAGCTGCGGGCCGATGAACGCCTTGGAGGCACCCCGGTGATCTTCCTCACCGCCAAGGGAATGACGGCGGACCGCACCCAGGGCTACCTGGCGGGGGTGGATGACTACATCCCCAAACCGTTCGATCCCGATGAGCTGGTGGCGCGGGTGCGCAATGTGGCCCAGCGGCAGCAGCGGTTGCTGCAGGAGGCGGCCCGCTTTGCGGATACGGATATGGGTCAGATGGCCAAGCAGATCACCGAGATCCGCTCGCTGTTGGCCCAGGCGGAAGCACTGCCTTCCACTGAGCCCGTGGTGCACAGCTTCACGCCGCGGGAGGCGAGCGTGCTGCAGCTGGTGGCGGAAGGATTGATGAACAAGGAAATCGCCCGTCAGCTGGAGACCTCCATTCGCAACGTTGAGAAGTACGTGAGCCGGCTGTTCAACAAGACGGGTACCTCCAGCCGCACGGAACTGGTGCGCTACGCCCTGGAGCACCGTCTGGTGACTTGAAGCCTGCCGCGCTCAACAGCGGTTGGACCTACCGCGACAGGGTGCCGCGGGTCGGCGTCAGGACCCTGGTGAGCGAATGGCTGGCGCATCGCTACCGCCACTCCGAAGCATTGATCTGGCAGCAGAGGATCGCTGCGGGCGAGCTGGAGTTGAACGGAGCAGTTCTCTCTGGTGATCAACAGCTGCAGGGCGGTGAGATCCTCTGTTGGAGCCGGCCGCCCTGGCTGGAAGAGGCGATTCCCGATCACTGGGACACGATCCACGACGACGGCGATCTGCTGGTGATCAACAAGCCCTCGGGGTTGCCGGTGATGCCCGGCGGTGGCTTCCTCCGCCACACATTGACGGCCTTGCTCGAGCCCACCGGTGCGCGGCCGGTGCATCGGCTGGGGCGGTTCACCTCCGGCCTGCAGGTGTGCGCGCGCACGTCGCCAACTCGCGCCCTCTGGTCCAAGCAGTTCCGGCCGGATGGCGGCTGCCGCAAGGTGTATCAGGCCTGGAGCCAGCGGGTGCCTGGATTGGAGCTGGGGCGGTGTTTGACGGTGAGCAGTGACGTGGTGGAACGGCCGCATCCGCTGCTGGGTTGGATCTGGGGGCCGGAACCCCTGGATGAGGAGCCAATCCGCAAACGGCTTTCAGCCCACTCCGAGTTCGAGCTGTTGGAGCGCACGGCTGAGGGTGATCGTTTGCAGGTGACGATCTCCACCGGTCGCCCCCATCAGATCCGTATTCATCTGGCGCAGCTGGGCAGCCCGCTGCTCGGAGATCCGCTCTATCTGCTCAACCGAGAGATTTCCGCAACAGCAACCCCAGGGGATGGGGGCTACCGGCTGCATGCCTGGCGGTTGTCCGGACTCCCTCAGTTGGGGGAGTCCACACTGCAGGTCGATCCCCCGTTTGAGGGAGATCAGGCCTTGCGGAATTCGATCAGGCGGGAGAAGTAGAAGGGGGCCTTGTTCAGGCTGCGGCGCACCAGCTTGAAGCCGCAGGCTTCCGCCGCTTTGACGATGCCTGCTTCCTTGAGCGTGTAGGCCCGGGTGGTCTTGCTGGGGCCTGGGAACAGCTGGCCGATGCCCTTCAGCAGCGCCAGCAGCGGTGTGTAGGGCGCAAAGCTGACGATCAGGCGCTGTTCGGTGAGGCTGCAGAGGTGCTTCACCATCTCCTCGGCCAGTTGCTGGGGGTAGTGAATGAACACATCCAGGCAGCACACGGTGTGGAAGGAACCCTGAAGGCTCTCCAGGTCTGAAGCGCTGAAACTGAGCTTTGCCATGTCCAGACCTGCCGCGCGGGCGCGTCGGTCGGCTTCCTGGGCCATGGCTTCGGAGATGTCGCTGGCGCTGATCGAGCCGGCCCCCATCTCGGCCAGCGGCAGGCTGAGGCTGCCGACGCCGCAGCCTGCATCACAGAAGCTCACGTCGTTGAGCTCATCGCTCTCCTTGATCCAGGCCAGCACCTCATCGACGGTCTTCTGGTGGCCGATGCGGATGTTGCGCTGCACCTTGTTCACCTCATCGCTTTCGCTGTAGATGCGGTTCCAGCGATCGAAGCCCGTGGTCTCGAAGTAGCCCTTCACCTCCTGCTTCTCGGCCTGTTTCTGCTCCAGCAGTTGATCGGGGGCCATCGAAGGTTGGACGTATTCGGCGGGATCTTAAGCAGCGCAGGCCCAGTGCAGATCTCCAGCCGCTTGGCGGCTCCAGCGCAGCTGTTCCTTCAGTGGTTTCCCCAGCAGGGCGTCCTCCACCCCCGTGCCGCCATCGCTCAGCCGCCGCGGCGCCACCGTGGCGCTCCAGATTGCAGCGCCGGGTTCATCGCTCCAGCAAGCAAGACGTCTGACACCCTCCAGCTGGGGCAGGGTCACCCCGGCGAAGGTGCCGTCCTCCAGCCGGCAGGTGCCGTTCTGCACCAGCAGCACCCGCTTGTCCCAGCGGTGTTCGCCATCCGCCAGGCCGTAGGGAGCCAGGGCATCGCTCACCAGCACCACCTGCTCCGGGGCCAGCCGTTGCAACAGCACCGCCATGGTCGGGTCCACGTGCACCCCATCGGCGATCAGGCCCAGGGCGATACCGCCCCGCCGGCAGGCTTCCCCCAGTGGTCCAGGCGCCCGGTGGTGCAGTCCTGGCATCGCATTGAAGGCATGGGTGATCATCTCCACCCCCAGGTCAAAGGCCTGGCCCGCCTGCTCTGCCTTGGCGGCACTGTGCCCGAGGGCGACGGCGATGCCCAGCTGCCGCAGCCGCTGGATCACCACGGCGGCCCCCTCCAGTTCCGGCGCCAGGGTCACCAGGGCGATCTCCGATTCAAAACCGCCGATCCGCTGCTCCAGTGCCTCCAGGCTGGGGGCTGCCAGATGCTCCATCGGATGCGCACCGCGGCGGGCTTCCGCCAGGAACGGACCCTCCAGATGGGCCCCCAGCAAACGGCAGCGGCTCGGCTGATGCTGCCGCCGCGCCTGGCGCAACACCTCCAGGGCTCGACGTAACGGGCCAATGCCACAGGTCACCAGGGTCGGGGCAATCGCCTCGACACCGTCCTGCCACAACAGCTCCAGCAGCGCGATAAGCCGCGGCAGATCCTGGTCGACCAGTTCAGTGAAGGCCAGCCCCAGACCACCGTTGATCTGCAGGTCAATGCCGCGGGGGCTGAGCCAGTCGCCGTGCCAGTTGGTGCCATGGCGTTGTTCCGCCTCAACCTGGGGCTGGATGGCAACGATGCAGCCGTCATCGTTGAGATCGACCCAATGGCGTCGCTCCCTGTCGCTGCCGAGGGGTGCGGGCAGGCGCACATCGGTGATCCGTCGCATCAGGTCTGGCCGAAGGGGCCGCTGCGGGAGACGATGACAGTCTTGCCGTTCTTTTCCGTGACGACAGTTCTCCCCCGCGTGGCCGTGGTGATGGGCAGTGATTCCGACCTGCCGACCATGGAACCGGCCGCGGCCATCCTGCGGGAGCTGGGGGTTGAGGTGGAGGTGCGGGTGTTGTCCGCCCACCGCACGCCCCTGGAGATGGTGGCGTTTGCTCAAGCGGCCCGTGCTGAGGGTTTCGGTGTGATCGTGGCCGGCGCCGGTGGTGCGGCCCATCTTCCGGGGATGGTGGCGGCCCTCACCACCCTGCCGGTGATCGGAGTCCCTGTGCAAAGCCGAGCCCTGTCCGGGGTGGATTCGCTCCATTCGATTGTGCAGATGCCGGGAGGCATTCCTGTGGCCACCATGGCCATCGGCGGCGGCCTCAATGCCGGATTGCTGGCTGCACAGATCCTGTCGGTGGCGGACGAGGCCCTGGCGGCTCGACTGGCGGACTATCGCCGCAGGTTGCACGATGCAGTGGCGGCCAAGGATGCCCGTCTGCTGGATCTCGGCAGCACGGCCTATCTCGACGGCATGTCGACCCCCTGACTTTCAACGCGATGAACCCCTGGCCGGCCTGGCTGCGTCTCGGACTGGTGCTGCCGCTTCTGGGGGTGAATGCCTTTGTGCTCAAGCGGCTACTGGTGCAGTTCGCGCCGTTTCCCGGCCTGTTCCTCACGGCGGCCTTGATCGCCTTTCTGCTGGACCTGCCCTGTCGCTGGCTGATGGGCCGCGGTCTCTCCCGCATCGGTTCCGTCTCCCTGGTGATGCTGCTCACCGTGGGCCTGCTCGGGCTGGCGGCGGTGGAGCTGCTGCCGCTGCTTATTGACCAGCTCAGTCAGCTGACCAATGCCTCGCCCGCTTTGCTCGCTGCAGCGGAAGCCTGGATCAACCAGGGGCAATCCTGGGCTTTGAACCATGGTTTGCCAGCGGAGTTCGCTGATCTCAGCAGTGATCTGATCTCCCAGATCAGTCGACTGGCGACGCAGTTCAGCCAGCGGCTGCTCAGCATCCTCGGGGCCACGGTGGGCACCACGATCAATGGGCTGATCATCCTGGTGCTGGCGGTGTTTCTGCTGCTGGGCGGTGATTCGATCGCCGCGGGGCTGCTCCAGTGGCTGCCGCCCCGCTGGCGTGGCTTGGTGGGCACGACGCTGGATCGCACCTTCCGCGGCTACTTCGCAGGACAGGTGGTGTTGGCTCTGATCCTCAGCGCCGGACAACTGGTGGTGTTCACCGTGCTGGAGATTCCCTATGGCGTGTTGTTCGCCGTGCTGATCGGCTTCACCACCCTGATTCCCTACGCCAGTGCCCTGACCATCGTGTTCGTCAGCGCTGTGCTCGGTGTGCAGGATCCCCGCACCGGCATCGAGCTGCTGGCGGCGGCGATCGTGGTCGGCCAGATCGTGGATCAGGTGATCCAACCGCGGCTGATGGGCAGCATCGTTGGGCTGCAGCCGGCTTGGTTGTTGATCGCCTTGCCGATCGGCTCCCGGCTCGGAGCCATTCTCGGCGTGGGCGATCTGTTGGGTCTGCTGCTGGCGGTGCCTGTGGCCAGCTGCATCAAAACCCTCGCCGAGGCGGCGAGGAGCGGTGTCACGCCGCCGGAATCACCCCCCGTTCCTGCAGGGCCTTGATCACCAGTTCGACCGATTCGGCCAGCTCCTGGCTGCCGGTGTCGATCTTCAGTTCTGCGGCCTCCGGTGCTTCGTAGGGGCTGGAGATGCCGGTGAACTCCTTGATCTGGCCGGCACGGGCCTTGGCATAGAGACCCTTGGGATCGCGGGATTCGCAGACCTCCAGATCCGCCGCGCAGTGGATTTCGATGAAATCACCGTCCTCCACCAGGGCGCGGGCTTTGTCCCGGTCCGCGCGGAAGGGGGACACAAAGGCCGTCAGCACGATGACGCCGGAGTCCAGGAACAATTTGGCCAACTCGCCGATGCGACGGATGTTCTCTTCGCGGTCGGCATCGGAAAAGCCCAGGTCCTTGCAGAGGCCGTGGCGGACGTTGTCGCCATCCAGCACGTAGGTCGCCAGGCCCCGTTGGAACAGGGCGGCGTTGACGGCATTGGCCAGGGTGCTCTTGCCGGAGCCGGAAAGTCCGGTGAACCAGAGGATGGCGCTGCGATGACCGCGTTGCTCAGCCCGTGCCGCCCGATCCACCGAAGCCTGATGCCAGGCGATGTTGGTGGACGCCCCCTGGTTGGTGAGCTCTCCGTAGGTGGGGCTGGCGGTCATGGGCTGAGGCTGAAGTGCGCGCCATTCTCCCCTAACCACCGGCTCGCTTCGGTCGATAGCCCTCCTTGGCCAGCAGGTCCAGGGCCAGGTCCACCTGATCCCCCTGCAGCTCGATCACACCGTCCTTGGCGGTGCCGCCGCTGCCGATCCTTGTTTTCAGTTTCTTGAGCAGGGCCTTGAACCCGGCGGCGTCGAGTTCAAGCCCACGGATCACGGTCACGGTCTTGCCGCCCTTGCCACCGCGGGTGGGTTGCACCCGCACCATCTGCTGCGCCTTTGGTGTGCTGTCTGCCGTGACAGCTGGGCGCTGGAGGCTGTCAGCGCTGCTGAATTCCTGCCAGCCGCCCTTCGGCATCCGAATTCCGTGCAATCGGATCCATCCTGCCTGCAGCGCGTCTGCCTACCCTGAGTCGACGCTCCGCTGTGGATCCCTGTGACCAGCACCCTGCCGACCGCCAGCACGCCGGATCCCGCCAGCCTGCAGCCTTCCGTGCGTCCTGGAGCCCACGGTCGCTTCGGTCGTTTCGGTGGCCAGTACGTTCCGGAAACCCTGATGCCGGCTCTGGCGGAGCTGGAGCAGGCCGCGGCCCAGGCCTGGAACGATCCCGCCTTCACCGCAGAACTCAACCAGCTGCTCAAGAACTACGTCGGCCGGGCCACACCGCTTTACGAAGCTGAACGGCTGACGGCCCACTACCGCCGCGCCGATGGTGGCCCCCGCATCTGGCTCAAGCGTGAGGACCTGAATCACACCGGCGCCCACAAGATCAACAACGCCCTCGGCCAGGCGCTGTTGGCCCTGCGCATGGGCAAGAAGCGGATCATCGCCGAGACCGGTGCCGGCCAGCACGGTGTGGCGACGGCCACCGTCTGCGCCCGCTTCGGTCTGGAGTGTGTGATCTACATGGGCGCCGAAGACATGCGGCGCCAGGCCCTGAATGTGTTCCGGATGCGCCTGCTGGGGGCCACGGTTCAACCGGTCACGGCCGGGACCGCCACCCTGAAGGACGCCACCAGCGAAGCGATCCGCGACTGGGTCACCAACGTCGAGACAACCCACTACATCCTGGGATCCGTCGCCGGCCCCCATCCCTACCCGATGCTGGTGCGGGATTTTCATGCCGTGATCGGTCAGGAAGCCCGTCAGCAGTGCCGTGAGGCTTTCGGTCGCCTGCCGGATGTGCTGATGGCCTGCGTGGGCGGTGGCTCCAATGCCATGGGGCTGTTCCACCCCTTTGTGGAGTGCACCAATGTGCGTTTGATCGGTGTCGAAGCCGCTGGTGATGGCGTCGCCACCGGTCGCCATGCCGCCACCATCACCGAAGGTCGTGCCGGGGTGCTCCATGGCGCCATGAGCCTGCTGCTGCAGGACAACGACGGACAGGTGCAGGAAGCCCATTCGATCAGCGCCGGTCTCGATTACCCGGGTGTGGGCCCTGAGCACAGCTACCTGCGCGAGATCGGACGGGCTGAGTACGGCGCCGTCACCGATCAGCAGGCCCTCGATGCCCTGCGCCTGGTGAGTGAGCTGGAGGGGATCATTCCGGCCCTGGAGACCGCCCATGCCTTCGCCTGGCTGGAGACCCTCTGCCCCACGCTGCCTGAGGGCAGCGAGATCGTGATCAACTGCTCCGGTCGCGGCGACAAGGACGTCAACACCGTGGCTGAAAAGCTGGGTGATCAGCTCTGATCGGCTCAGCAGAGCAGCAGATCGAGGTGGCGGGCCACCCGCTGGACGGCGGCGTGGGCCGTGGCATAGGTCATCCGCATCGGTCCCACCAAGGCCACCTGACCCACTCCTTCCTGGCCGCAGCGGTACGGGGCCTGGACGACTGAACAGGCCTGCAGGGCCTTTTGGGGATGTTCCTCCCCAATCCAGACCCCCGGTTGATCGGTGGCACTGACCACGGCACAGGGCTGGTCATCGATCAACTCCAGCAGTGGTCGCAGCTCTGTTGTGGTGTGGAATTCCGGTTCGGCCACTAATCTGGAGAGCCCATGCACCACGAGGGGCGTCTCGGGGGACATGGAGGGGTGGTCGAGGGCACTGCGCAGCACGTTGCCGCTGCGTTGCAGATGGGGTGGCAGGGATTGCCAGTTGAGGGTGCCTTCCTCCAGCTGTTGATCGGTCCAGCGTTCCATGGCCGTCAGTTCATCGCCGGCTCCCGGTGGTAGCCGCAGGTTGAGATGGCTGGCGAGGCCGCTGTCCTCCACCAGCATCACCAGGAGACGATCACCGCTCTGCACCAGACGGATGGCCTCCAGCTGCGCTCGGGGTTGCTGCGGGCGGGTGATCAAACTCATCAGCCCGGTGAAGTCGGTCAAGCGACGGGCCAGTTGCTGGAGAAGGTCATCCAGGGCCGCCCAGCGCAGGCTCAGGCCCGTGATTTCCCGTTCCAGGTGCTGCACGGCGACCCCCGGTTCCGGCAGCAGGTCGTCGACGTAATGGCGATAACCAAGGGCGCTGGGGATGCGGCCGGCTGAGGTGTGGGGCTGAGTCAGCAGACCCCGTTTTTCCAGTGCCCCCATCGCTGAACGAACCGTGGCGGAGCTGGCGGGAATGCCGAAGCGCTGCACCAGCGTGCGGCTGCCCACCGGTTCCATCGTGTCCACGTAGTGGTTGACCGTGGCCTGCAGCACCTGTTGTTGCCTGGGGGACAGAGGCTTCATCAGTAGCGGGGCACCGACGGATCCACGTGAACGCTCCAGGCATCGATACCCCCTTCAAGGTTCCACACCTCCAGCTCAGGCATCTGTTGCAGCAGCCACAAACCCAAATGGAGGCTGCGCACACCGGCATGGCAGATCACCACGACAGGACGGTCATTCGCCAGCTGCTGGGGGACGGACTCCAGCCAGGCGTCGGATCGGCTCAGAGGCCAGTGCTGCACCTCCGCGGGGAAGCGGGCCAGCTCCAGTTCCGCGTCCTCCCGCACGTCCACCAGCAGGGGATCGGGGCGGTCGTCCTGGAGCCAGGCGTGCAGATCCCGGGCTTGAATCGGGCGTGGGTGGGTCGATTCCATGGCGCCATTCTGCGGCGATGGACAAAGATGACGTCATCTGACTTCGCAGGCCCATGCAGGCCCGCTCCTTTCTGACGGCTCTGGCCGCCGCCGTGCTCTCCCTGGTGCTGGTGACCACCGGCCTGCTCTGGGGGTTGGAACGGCGCAGTCCGCTCCATCTGGTGGACCAACCGTTGCACCTGCCACGGGCGGCCCGTTTCGTCCCCCGCAATGCGGCCCTGTCGCTGCATTGGCTGGCTGACACTGCGCGTCTGCCGGCCTATGCCCAGGCGGTGGCACCTCCGCGTCAGCGGCGGGCGGCACGGGATGGAATGCGTCAGTGGCGTGATGGTGCCTTCGCGCTGGCGGGGCTCGACTTCGACGCTGAACTCGCTGGCTGGGTGGGGCCGGAACTCAGCCTCACCCTTCTGGATGCCAGCGATACGCCGGGTTGGGTGCTGGCGTTGACGAGCAGCGACAGCGATGGCGCCCGCCGTTTTCTGCAACGCTTCTGGCAGACCCGCAGCCTGGCGGGCACCGATCTGCAGATCAGCAGCTATCGGGGCATGGGACTGATCAGCGGCCGTGGTGCCCTGGTGGGTCGGGAACCGCAGCCTCTGGCGTCGGCCCTGATTGACGAAGACCTGGTGCTGTTGGCCTCCGGGCGGGGGGTGCTGGAGCGGGTTCTGGATGTCTCTCAGCTTCAGCAGCAGCATCAGCTCGGCGATGAGCAGCTGGGGCGGGAGATGGCTGAGCTGGACCATGGGGTGGCCCTGCTGACGGCCTCCCCCGAGGCGTTGCGGCGCTGGTTCGACCTGCCTACGGCCCTGAGTGGACTTGAGGGGATGGTGGCGGCCCTGCAGGCGGAGAACGCCGATCTGCTGATGGAGGGTCGCCTGCGTTGGCAGGAGACGATCGAGGCCGAACCCTGGCCTGTTCAGCGGGATCTTGTGAGTGGTTCCGGTGGTCGCGCCAGCCTGATGGCCCAGCTGCAGAACCCACACCGCCTGCTCGACCCGGATGAAGGTCACCCTCTGGCGCAGTGGCTCGGGCCTGTGCTCAAGCAGCGACTTGCTCAGCAGCCGGCGGCCCTGGCCGTGCTGGAGCTGGATGAGGGCCCCCTGCTGTGGCAGCAACAAGACGAGGGCTGGCTGTTGGCCAGCGGCCATGACGAACCGGATCTGTCGGCGGTGGATGACCAGCTCAAGGCCCAGGGGCTGGCCCAGTCCGATCTGAGCGGTGATGGCGAATCGATTCAGGTGTGGACACGGCTGACGCGGCAACGGGGCCGCAGTGCCGGCGTGGAAGCCAGCCTGGCGCTGGCGCGATCAACGGATAACGATCGCGATTGGTGGGCAGAGACCCTGCCGGCCTTGACGCAACGGCAGGACGTTCGGGCTCTCGAGCCACGCCTGCACCAGTGGCGCAACCTCAGTCGTCTCCAGTCCGCTCCGGTCCAGTCCCTGATGCTGGCCTCAACGCCAGCCCGCGCTGTTCTGGCGCAATGGCAGCCCTGGTCCCTGTTGCAGGCCATGGCAGGACAGACCTTGCAGTCACGGATTCAGGGGCTCAGCCTGAGCCTGGAGGCGGATCGTCAGGATGAGGGGAGCTCTGTTCTCCCCCTGCATGCCCGACTCGAGCTTGGATGAGCTGGTGCTGCTGCGCCACGGCATCGCCGTGGCGCGAGTGGAGGGGCGCGATGCCGCTGACCGGCCGCTGACGCAGAGGGGGCGCCGCCGCACCCAGGCGGTGATGGAGGCTCTGGTGGCAGGTGGTTTACGAATGGATCGACTGGTGACCAGTCCCTACGTCCGTGCCCTGGAGACCGCACAGATCGCGCTGCAGGCCGGTCTGGCCCCCGTGCTGGACAGCGACGACCGGCTCTGCCCCGGCGGACTGGTCGCTGCGTTGCTCGACGACCACAGTGGCTCCATTGCCCTGGTGGGTCATGAACCGGACCTGGGCTTGTTGGCCTGCGACCTTCTGAGGCTGCCGCCCGGATCCCTGCGGATTCGAAAGGCCGGTCTGGTGCAGCTGCGATCCAGACCTGGGGGCTGGTCGCTCGAGGCCCTGCTGCGGCCCGGACTGCTGCAGGGCACCAGGGGAATCTGATCCGGCCGGCTTAGGTTTGCCATTAGTGACGAAGCGGCGGTGGCTCAGCAGCAGTCAGGGGACCTGCGCCATGCGCGGACAGGCATCGAACTCCGACCCGGTCTGGACGGTGTACCGGCCACCCAGTCCGCCATCTGTGACATCGATGGCGAGCAGGGCCTGCTGACCTACCGCGGCTACCCGATTCAGGACCTGGCGGCGAACAGCAGCTTCCTGGAAACCGCCTTTCTGTTGATCTTGGGGGAACTGCCAAGCCGCGATCAACTGGCGGAGTTCGAACACGCTGTGCAGATGCACCGACGGGTGAGCTTCCGGGTGCGGGACATGATGAAGTGCTTCCCCGCCAGTGGGCATCCGATGGATGCCCTGCAATCCAGCGCAGCATCCCTGGGGTTGTTCTATTCCCGTCGCGCCATCGACGACCCCCAGTACGTCTACGACGCGGTGGTGCGGCTGATCGCCAAGATTCCCACGATGGTTGCGGCCTTTCAGCTGATTCGAAAGGGCCAGGATCCGATTCAGCCCCGCGACGATCTGGCCTATTCCGCAAATTTCCTCTACATGCTCACTGAGCGTGAGCCGGACCCCATGGCGGCCCGCATCTTCGACCGTTGCCTGATGCTCCATGCCGAGCACAGCCTCAACGCCAGTACGTTCAGCGCCCGCGTCACCGCCAGCACCCTCACCGATCCCTACGCCGTGGTGGCTTCCGCGGTGGGCACCCTGGCTGGGCCCCTGCACGGTGGGGCAAACGAGGACGTTCTGGCGATGCTGGAGGAGGTCGGAGCCCCCGAAAAAGCTGGCGCCTTCCTCGATGAGGCCATAGCCGCCAAAAGCAAGATCATGGGTTTCGGCCACCGGGAATACAAGGTGAAGGATCCCCGGGCAGTGATTCTTCAGGCCTTTGTGGAAGACATGTTCGCCCGCTTTGGCCACGACGACCTTTACGACGTGGCGGTGGCCATCGAGCGGGAGGCGGAGTCCCGGCTGGGGCCCAAGGGGATCTACCCCAACGTCGACTTCTACTCCGGGCTTGTGTACCGCAAGCTGGGCATCCCCAGGGATCTGTTCACGCCGGTCTTCGCCATCGCTCGGGTCGCCGGTTGGTTGGCCCACTGGCGTGAACAGCTCGGGGCCAACCGCATTTTTCGCCCATCGCAGATCTATTCGGGGTCCCAGCCACGCGCGTGGATGCCCATGGACGAGCGAGCATCCGCTTCGGCCGCTTAAGTTGCAGGCACTTCAGTCGACACCATGGTGAGTCCGGGACTGGACCTTGAACTGAGTTTCAGCCAGGCACTGCAGGGTCTGGGCCTGTCGGAACAGGCCGCAAGGCTGCTCTGGTTGCCCCTGCCGATGCTCCTGGTGCTGGTGGCCGCCGTGGTCGGCGTGCTGGTGTCGGTCTGGCTGGAGCGCAAGATCTCCGCGGCAGTGCAGCAGCGGATCGGACCTGAGTACGCCGGTGCCCTGGGGGTGCTTCAGCCACTGGCGGACGGCCTCAAGCTGTTGGTGAAGGAGGACATCATCCCGGCCCGTGCCGACAGCCTTCTGTTCACCATCGGTCCTGTGCTGGTGGTGATTCCGGTGATCATCTCCTGGCTGATCATTCCCTTCGGTCAGAACCTGCTGATCAGCAATGTCGGCGTCGGCATTTTTCTCTGGATCGCTTTCAGCAGCATTCAGCCCATCGGTCTGCTGATGAGTGGCTATGCGTCCAACAACAAGTATTCGTTGCTGGGAGGTCTGCGGGCTGCAGCCCAATCCATCAGCTACGAAATTCCCCTGGCGCTGGCGGTGCTGGCCATCGTGATGATGAGCAACTCCCTCAGCACGGTCGACATCGTCGGTCAGCAGACCGGCGCCGGCATCCTGAGCTGGAACATCTGGCGCCAACCCGTCGGGTTTCTGATCTTCTGGATCTGTGCGCTGGCGGAGTGCGAACGTCTGCCCTTCGACCTTCCTGAGGCCGAAGAGGAACTGGTGGCGGGTTATCAGACCGAATACGCCGGTATGAAGTTCGCCCTCTTCTATCTGGCGGGCTACATCAACCTGGTGCTGTCGGCGGTTCTGGTTTCCGTTCTCTATCTGGGGGGCTGGGGCTTCCCGATCCCCGTTGAATGGCTGGCGGGTTGGTTGAACCAGCCGATCGATGCCCCGGTCGTTCAGGTGATCACCGGTTCCGTCGGCATCGTGATGACGGTGCTGAAGGCCTATCTGCTGGTGTTTGTGGCCATCCTTCTGCGCTGGACCACCCCCCGGGTTCGCATTGACCAGCTGCTGGATCTTGGCTGGAAATTCTTGCTGCCCTTGTCCCTGGTCAACCTGCTGGTGACCGCTGCTCTCAAACTGGCGTTTCCTGTGGCCTTCGGCGGTTGATCCCTCTGGATCGTGCTGCACCGGCCATCATGGTTTCGGTGACCTGACCCTCCTTCTCTTCCAGGCTTCTCGCCATGTTCGGATTTCTCAAACAGGTTGGTGATTACACGCGGGATGCCGTGGATGCCGCGCGCAACCTGGCCCAGGGTTTTTCGGTCACTTTTGACCACATGAAACGCCGTCCGGTGACGGTGCAGTACCCCTACGAAAAGCTGATCCCTTCGGAGCGGTACCGCGGCCGGATTCACTACGAGTTCGACAAATGCATCGCCTGTGAGGTTTGTGTTCGGGTCTGCCCGATCAACCTTCCGGTGGTCGATTACGTGATGAACAAGGCCACCAAGAAGAAGGAGCTGCGCAACTATTCCATCGATTTCGGTGTCTGCATCTTCTGCGGCAACTGTGTGGAGTACTGCCCCACCAACTGCCTTTCGATGACCGAGGAATACGAATTGGCGGCATTTGATCGTCACAGCCTCAACTACGACAACGTCGCTCTGGGCAGGCTGCCCACCAGCGTGACCACCGATCCTTCGGTGCAGCCCCTGCGTGAGCTCGCCTACCTTCCCGCCGGCGAGATCGATCCCCATGGTGTGGCGAATGATCGCCCCCGTGCTGGAAAGCTTCCCTCTGAGGTGCTGGAAACCCTGGCCCCTCCCGCGAAGGCTGCGGCCAAGAATGAGGGACAATCCAGCGGTGACGCCAAGGAGAGCGACGCATGAGCATTGCGACCACCACAGAGGTGATCTGTTTCCTGGTGCTGTCCGCGGTTGTGGTGACCGGGGCGCTCGGGGTCGTTCTGCTCAGCAACATCGTCTATTCCGCCTTCCTGCTCGGAGGGGTATTCATGGCCGTGGCCGGTCTTTACCTGCTGCTGAACGCCAGTTTTGTCGCCGCTGCCCAGATCCTGGTTTACGTCGGGGCGATCAATGTGCTGATCCTGTTCGCGATCATGCTCGTGAACAAGCGGGAAGACCTCAAGGCCATCGCCGGTTTGAACGTTCGTCGGGCCGTTTCCGGCGGGGTTTGTCTGGGCTTGCTGGCCCTACTGGTGCGGGTTGTGGTCACCACCCCATGGGCCCTGCCCGGTCCTGCCGCCGTTGGTGAAGAGGCCACCGCTCGCATCGGTGAGCACCTGTTCACCGACTACCTGCTGCCCTTCGAAGTGGCCTCTGTGCTGCTGCTGATGGCGATGATCGGCGCCATCGTCCTGGCCCGCCGGGATGTGTTGGCGACAGACGTCGTCACCGGTGAAGCCGCTGATCAGGGCCTGATCGAAAAATCCCGCACGCCGCTGCTGGTTGAGCGTCCTTCTTCCTGACCTCTGAACGATGACCGAGCTTTTATCCCAACTCCCTTCGCTTCAGGCCTTTCTGCTGTTGGCCGCGATGTTGTTCTGCATCGGCGTCTGGGGGCTGATTAACAGCCGCAACGCCGTGCGTGTGCTGATGAGTATCGAGCTGATGCTCAATGCCGTGAACATCAACCTGATGGCCTTCTCCTCCTATGTGGATGGCGATCTGATCCGCGGTCAGGTGTTCACCGTTTTCGTCATCACCGTGGCTGCTGCTGAAGCCGCCGTGGGTTTGGCCATCCTGCTGTCGCTTTATCGCAACAGGGTTACCGTCGACATGGAACAGTTCAATCTGCTCCGCTGGTAACCATCCACAGGGGCCATGCGTCTCGATCGGGTCTGGGTGATCTATCGGGCTGACAGCCAACCGGCTCAGCGTGAAGCCCGTCAATGTGCCAAGGAGCTGAAGGCCTTCGGCAGTGAGGTGACCACCGCCATGTCAGGGGCCCGCGTCAATCCATTCCCCGGGCTGCTGGCAACCCATGAGCAACTGCCGGATCTGGCGGTGGTCCTCGGCGGTGATGGCACGGTTCTTGGGGCCGCCCGTCACCTGGCGGTGTACGACATTCCCATCCTCAGCATCAATGTGGGGGGCCATCTCGGCTTCCTCACCCACGATCGCCGTGTTCTCCGGGGCAATGAGATCTGGCAGCGACTGGTCAACGATCAGTACGCCATGGAGCGGAGGATGATGCTTCAGGCCATGGTGGATCGCCGCAGCGCTGAAGAACGGGCGAACGCACCAGCGCCTCTTCAGCAGCCTGATCTTGAGGACGACGAAGAGCATCACTGGGCTCTCAACGACTTCTATCTGCGCGCCTACCGCGACGAGATTTCACCCACCTGCACCCTTGAACTGGAGATCGATGGGGAAGTGGTGGACCAGATCCGCGGCGATGGGTTGATCCTCTCCACGCCCACCGGTTCCACGGGGTATGCCCTGGCCGCGGGAGGCCCGATCCTGCATCCCGGCATCGACGCCATCGTGGTGGCTCCGATCTGTCCGATGAGCCTCTCCAGCCGCACGGTGGTGGTGCCGCCGCGGGCCCGTCTGGTGATCTGGCCCCTCGGGGCGGGGGATCACCGGGTCAAGCTGTGGAAGGACGGGGTTGGCTGCACGGTGCTGGAACCCGGCGAGTGCTGCGTGGTGCAACAGGCACGCCACCATGCCCAGATGGTGCAGCTGAACCAGAGCCCCTCTTATTACCGCACTGTGGCCTCCAAGCTGCACTGGGCCGGAAGCCTGATGGCCGCCCAGCCGTCCCATAACTGAGCGAGCCGTGGCTGTCGAAATCGAACGACGCTTTCTCCTGACCGGTGAGGGCTGGCGATCGTTGGCTGGAGCGCCCCAGCCGCTGCGCCAGGGCTATCTGGCCGCCAGCGCCGATGGGGTGACGGTGCGTGTTCGTCTGCGTGGCGTAGAGGCCGCCTGGCTGACCCTGAAGGCGGCCGCTGACGCCATCGGGCTGGTGCGCCATGAATTCGAGTACGCCATTCCGGTTTCGGATGCCGAGTCGCTGTGGACCCTGGCTCCCCATCGTCTGGAGAAGACCCGTTTTGCCCTGTCGCTGGTTGGTGGGGACTGGGTCGTGGATCAGTTTGCAGGACGCAATGGCCCGCTGCTGCTGGCGGAGGTGGAATTGCCGTCTGCGCAGACAGCGCTTGAGATTCCGGCCTGGTGCGGGCGCGAGATCACCGGGGATGGTCGTTGGTCCAATGCAGCCCTGGCCCGGCGGCCTCTGCAGGATTGGCCCCTGGCGGAGCGAGAGGCGTTCGGTTTTGCCTGAGCCAGCCTGGAAGTCTCTTTTGATTTGCTTTAGATTTGCCTGTACTGGCGTGACGCCGATGGTGGGTTTGTACGACCGGGAAGGAATGCTGCGCTTTGTCGGTTCCAGCCTGGAAGCCTGCGTCGAATACGCCGCCTTGTTCCAGATTCAGCTGGCCCCCAGCTCACTCCAAGACCTCCCCGATCCAGCTCAGCCGGGGGTGATCATTCGGGGCCGTCGGCATCTGGAAGGGCACAGCAGTTGAAGCCGTCCCGGCAGATCTTGCCGTTGTCCATCGCCCAGTTCAGCAGGGCCACGCGGTTTTTCGAGCCGGTTTTGGTGAACACATTGCTGACGTGGTTGTCCACCGTGCGTTTGCTGATGGTCAGCCGATCAGCGATCTCCTGATTGGTGAGACCCTCGGCCACCAATTCGATGATCTCAATCTCCCGAGCCGAGAGGGCAATATTGAGGGGATCACTTGGATCGCTGCTGGACATGGGCCTCAACCCCCCTTTCGGCCCATGGTAGTGCCGTTGGATGATCTGATCCTGCATAGTGGGCCCCATCGGCAGTTCAGGGTTTGGCGACGGCGCTCCAACGCGCGATTGAGTCCGGTCAGCAGGCGATCACAGCGGAGGTGATGCCTCCCAGGGGGGGAGACCCCTCCCACGCGCTCGCCATGGCCGAACACCTCAGGGGGCGAGTGCATGGGATCAACGTCACCGACGGCAGTCGTGCGGTGATGCGCATGAGCAGCCTGGCGGTCTGTCGGCTTCTGTTGGATCGGGGGCTGGAGCCGGTACTGCAAATGGCCTGCCGGGATCGCAACCGGCTGGCGCTGCAGGCGGATCTGCTGGGGGCCCATGCCCTGGGGATTCACAACCTGCTCTGTCTCACGGGTGATCCTGTGAGGGCTGGCGATCAGGCGGATGCCCGACCGGTGAATGAGTTTGAGTCGGTGAAACTGCTGCGTCAGGTGAAGGCCTTCAACCAAGGGAAGGATCCGGTGAAGGCTGAGTTGCTGGATGGTCCGACAACGTTGTTCGCTGGCTGTGCGGCGGACTCTCATTCCCGCAGCTGGAGTGGCCTGCAGCGCCGCCTGCAACGCAAGCAGGAGGCCGGTGCTCGTTTTGTGCAGACCCAGATGGTGATGGACCCTGCGGCACTGGAGCGGTTTCAGGTTGAACTGGCGGGGCCGATGAACCTGCCTGTGCTGGCGGGTGTGTTTCTGCTGAAGTCAGCCAAAAATGCGCGATTCATCAATCGCGTCGTGCCGGGAGCCTGCATCCCGGAGACCCTGATCGAGCGGTTGGAATCGGCGGACAACCCAGCCCTGGAAGGGGTGGCCATCGCGGCGGAACAGGTGAAGCGGTATCTGGGGATCGTCCAGGGGGTTCACCTGATGGCGATCAAAGCCGAGGAACGGATCCCGTTGGTGCTCGATCAGGCTGGAGTCAGCTCGCTGCCTGGGTAAGTTCCGTTCCAAGCAGTTCCGCCATGGCTTTCTGCTGGGGTGAAGGCTCCACCAGGTCCTGACGGCGGGCATCGGTGATCAACCAGTCGAGTGCTGCTTCCTGCAGGTCGAAGTGGTCGCCGTCCTTGCCCACGCAGTAGCGGCCGAAGACGAGTTTCTCCACCAGCTGCACCCCAGCGCCGATGCGGGAGTAGTCGAAGATGATCGAGTTGTCGACCACAGCCCCTTCACAGATGTGGCAGCTGGGGCCGATCATCGTTGGCCCAACGATCGTGGCTCCGTCTTCAATCTTGGTCATGCCGCCCACGTAGATAGGGCCGCTGACGTTGATCTTGTCCCAGTTGGCTGCCACGTTCAGACCGGTGTACACCCCGGGTTGAATTTCCTTGCCGGGAATGCCCACCTGACGCACATCCCCAAGAAGAACGCTGCGGATGGCCTGCCAGTAATCAGGCACCTTGCCGATGTCCACCCATTCGAAATCCATGGGAATGGCATAGAAGGGAGCCCCCAGCTCGGCCAGTTTGGGGAAGAGGTCGGAGCCGATGTCGAAGGAGACACCGGAGGGGATGTGGTCAAAAATCCCCGGCTCGAAGATGTAGATGCCGGTGTTGATCGTGTCGCTCAGGGCCTCTTCGACCTTGGGTTTCTCCTGGAAGTGGGAGATCCGGTCTTCAGCATCGGTGACCACAACGCCATAGCTGCTGACCTGGTCCTTGGGGACACGCTTGGTCACGAGGCTGGCCAGGGCGCCCTTCTCCCGGTGGCGGCGCACCGCTTCGGTGAGATCAAGATCGATCAGCGCGTCGCCGCAAAGCACCACAAAGGTGTCGTCAAAAAAGTTCTGGAAATCCTGGATTTTCTTGAGACCACCGGCGGAACCCAGGGCACTACCGATCAGCTCACCGTCTTCGATCCGCCCTTCAAAGCTATAGGCGATTTCCACCCCAAAGCGCTGCCCATCGCGGAAATAATTCTCGATCTCCTCAGCCAGGTGGGAGACGTTCACCATCACCTCGTTGAAGCCGTGCTCCTTCAGCAGCTCAAGCAGAAACTCCATCACGGGTTTCTGCAGGATGGGGATCATCGGTTTGGGGATCACATGGGTGATCGGTTGAACCCTTGTTCCCTTTCCGGCCGCCAGGATCATCGCCTTCATCGGCGTTTCTGACATCACAGGATGGTGAAGGTTAAACCGCTCCTCAAGCTGCCTGCGTGGTTCGGGTCGGCAGGGGATCTGGCACCTCAAGCCTGGTGATCGGCAACTGGGTGAAGCTGCCGCTGGCCGGGATGCGTTTCAGCCGCAGAGGGGCATGCAGCCAACCCTCCTGCTCCAGCTCCACCGCCCCCTGGGAGGACAGAAACAGCAGGGCCCAGAAAACACCCACCCGATCGGTGTCGAGATCTCCCGGCGCCACGCTGTTCCAGCGCTGCACGAGCCGTTCAAAGTCGATCCAGGCCAGGGCGTCCTCCCAGCCGTTGAGATAAACCCCAAGGGCTGCAGTGGTTTCGGGCAGTTTCTCCCGATGGGCCAGTCCTGCCACCTGGGCAATCGCTTCACGGTCGCTGAAGCGCCGCCGCCGCTGCCGGCGGCGCGCCTCCAGCTCATCGGCTTCCAGATGTTCGGCGATGGATTCCAGTTGTTCGATCAGCTCGCCCAGGGTCACCGGCCTCCGCAGCGGCGGCGGGGCAACGGGGCGTCGCTGGAGGTGCCGCTCCGGCCGGCGCGGCAGGTCAAAGCTTTCGTCCAGCCAGCCTTGTTCATCGAACGCGGCGTCGATGTGCTCCTCCACCTCCACCGGCGGCGGCAGGATGCTTGCCTCAAGCACCTCGGCTTTCAAACCCACCAGCACGGATGCGGCCAGGAAGGCCTCGCTGCTGTCCGCCAGGTCCCGCTCGTAGCTGCCGCCGCGACCATCGAGGACCGCTGCCACCTGCCGTGGCACCTCGATCCTCTGGCGGAGTTGATCCAGAAAGCCGTCCACGACGGCGATCACATCCACATCCCAGGGGTCGAGCTCCCCACGCTCCGCGGCATCCTGCAACAGGCGGATGGCCAGGCGGGCGCCCGCATCGGCACCATCGTGGGTGGCCACCTGGGGCACCATGGAATCCCGACTGGGCTGAAGGTATCGGTCCTTCGGCTCAGATGCCATTAAGAGACTGGGATCAGGTGGCGTCGCTGCTGTCGTCAGCTCCAGCGCTGCTGCTCACCGTGGTGGCCGGCAGCAGGCCGAGCTGGGTCTCCACCGTCGAACGGTAGCGGTTGAGGTCCGTTTCGAGTTCCTGGATGCGCACCTGCTGGGCTTCAACTTCGCTGGCCTGGCTGAACCGTTCCACGTTGTTCAGCATTCCCGTCCAGGCGGCAAAAAACCAAGCCGAGGCTGCGCCAAGGCCTGCCACCAGCAGCAGCAGGCCTGCCAGCGGCAGGGTGTAATCCATTCCGGGCAAGACATGGACGGTGGTGGCGGTGGTGTTCTCCAGGGTGAAGAACACCGTGATCAGTCCGAAGCCGAAGATCAGGCCGAAGTTGATCTGGCGCATGGGAGGGGCCGAATGCGATCAGAACTTACGGACTTCAGCGCGATCTGCAGCAGACCTCGACACTTGTTTACGCGGCAGGAACCGATGGCGCGTTGAGCACCGCCGGCACCGGTGCCGCCTGACCGCGGATCAGAGGTGCTGTGGGTTGCTTGATCCGTTCCATGGCGCCGAGATCACGTCCCACCAGGGCTTCGATCGATCGGCTGTAGCTGTCGGTCATCAGCCTGGGGTAGAGGCCGATGCCAATGATCGGCACCAACAGGCAGCCGATGATGTACACCTCCCGCGGCTCAGCATCCACAAGATTGGTGTGGGAGCTCAGCTCCTGCTTCTCCTTGCCGAAGAAAATCTCCCGCAGCATGGACAGCAGATAGATCGGTGTGAGGACCACCCCGACGGCGGCGAGGGCGCAGATCACCACCCGGAAGGGGAGGGTGTAAGCCTCATCGGTGGCGAAGCCGGCAAACACCATCAGTTCGCTGACGAAGCCGCTCATGCCCGGCAGGGCCAGTGACGCCAGGGCGCATACGGTCCAGAGCGCAAACATGATTCTCATCTTCTGGCCCACACCCCCCATTTCGTCGAGCTGCAGGGTGTGGGTGCGGTCGTAGGTGGCCCCCACGAGGAAGAACAGACTCGCTCCGATCAGTCCATGGCTGATCATCTGCAGCATGGCTCCGCTGGTGCCCAGAGTACTGAAGCTGCCGACGCCAATCAGCACAAAGCCCATGTGGCTGATGGAGCTGTAGGCGATCTTGCGCTTGAGGTTGCGCTGGGCGAAGGAGGTGAGCGCGGCGTAGATGATGTTCACTACGCCGAGAACGATGAGGAGCGGAGCGAACTGGGCGTGGGCGGCTGGCAGCAGTTCGCAGTTGAACCGCAGCAGGGCATAGCCCCCCATCTTCAGCAGAATGCCCGCCAGCAGCATGTGCACAGGGGCTGTGGCTTCTCCGTGGGCATCCGGAAGCCAGGTGTGCAGCGGCACGATCGGCAGTTTGACGCCGAAGGCGATCAGCAGACCTGCGTAGCAGAGCAATTGGAAGCCACTGCCGAAGTCCTTTGCCGCCAGGGCTGTGTACTCGAAGCTGGGGGTTCCCCCGCCAAAGAAGCCCATGGCCAGGGCTGCCAGCAGGATGAACAGAGAGCTGCCGGCGGTGTAGAGGATGAATTTCGTGGCGGCGTACTGGCGTTTCTTGCCGCCCCAGATGGCCAACAGCAGATACACCGGGATCAGCTCGAGTTCCCAGGCCAGGAAGAAGAGAAGCATGTCCTGCACGGCGAAGACCGCGATCTGGCCGCCGTCCATCGCCAGCAGCAGGAAATAGAACAGCCGGGGCTTGAAGCTCACGGGCCAGGCCGCCAGGCAGGCAAGGCTGGTGATGAAGCTGGTCAACAGGATCAGCGGCATCGACAGGCCATCGGCTCCGACGGCCCAGGTGAGCCCGAGGTCGGGGAGCCAGCTCACCCGTTCGCTCAACTGCAGTCCACTGATGCTGGGGTCGTAGCCATTCAGATAGGCGCTCACCGTGATCAAAAAGGTGATCAGGGTGACGCCCAGGGCATACCAGCGCACCTGTTTGCCATCTCCGGCATCCGGAATGAACGGCACCAGCAAGGCGCCGACAATGGGAACCAGGATGGACAGGCTCAGCCAGGGCACGGTCGCCGCTACGGGATCACTTGCCCCGGCGACTGCGAATTCGATCACGATCTGTCCCGAACACCACTGGCTGGATCGTAGAAATCACAGCCCAACTGTCATCACCTCGATAGGCGATGACACACATGAGCCAGAGGATGCTCAGGCGGTTGGTCCGCCGATGACGCCGAACAGCACCACCAGACCGATCACTCCAGCGAACACGATCAGGGCATAGAACTGAGCCCGACCTGTCTCCAGATATTTCAGACCTTCGCCGCTACCGAGGGTGAGCAGGCCGGTGAGGTTCACCACGCCATCCACGACCTTGGCGTCGACCTCCAGCACTTCCCGAGCCAGCTTGCGGCTGCCGCGCACGAACAGCTTCTCGTTGATGGCATCGAGGTACCACTTGTTGGCCAGGAAGGCGTTGATGCTGGGGAAACGGCCCGCCACGAGCTGGCCGAGGTCAATGCGGTGCAGGGCGTAGGCCAGAACAGCCAGGGTGATTCCCACAACGGAGATGGCCACCGAGGCTCCTGCCAGAGGCAGGAACTCACTCCAGCTGAACTGTTCCGCCATTTCCACGGCTTCCTCGGGATTGAGCAAGCCAGCGAAGCGACTGTTCCAGGGAGTGCCCAGCAGGCCCACCAGGACGGAAGGCACCGCCAGGACCGCCAGAGGGGCAGCCATGGGCCAGGCGGATTCATGGACGCTGCCGCTATGGGGGTGATGGTCGCCAGGATCCTTGCCGGCTGCCGTCAGCAGCTGAGCCTGCATGGCCGCGTCGTTGCCGCGGAACTCCCCTTCGAAGGTGAGGAAGTAGAGGCGGAACATGTAGAAGGCGGTCATCCCCGCGGTGAGGAAGCCCACCAACCAGAGGACGGGGAAGCTGTTGAAGGCCTGGCCCAAAATTTCATCCTTGCTCCAGAAGCCCGCCAGTGGGGGGATGCCGCTGATGGCGATACAGCCGATGAAGAAGGTGATGGCCGTGACCGGCATTTTCTGGCGCAGACCACCCATCAGTCGCATGTCCTGGGCGAGCACCGGTTCGTGGCCCACGACCTCCTCCATGGCATGGATCACCGAACCGGATCCCAAGAACAGCATCGCCTTGAAGAAGGCGTGGGTGACCAGGTGGAACAGTCCCGCTACGGGGGCCCCGCAGCCCATGGCCAGCATCATGTAGCCGAGCTGGGACACCGTGCTGTAGGCCAGACCTTTCTTCAGGTCCATCTGCGTGAGGGCAATGGATGCGCCCAGGAAACAGGTGATCGTGCCGACCACAGCGATCACGGTCTGAACGAGCGGGAACTGGCTGTAGAGAGGGTCGAGACGGGCCACCAGGAACACCCCGGCGGCGACCATCGTGGCGGCGTGAATCAGCGCGGAAATCGGGGTGGGGCCCTCCATCGCATCCGGCAGCCACACGTGAAGGGGGAACTGGGCCGACTTGGCCATGGGGCCGAGGAACACCAGCAGGCAGAGCAGGAGTGCGGCCCACGGTGCAATGGCGCCTGAGCTCAGGCCATCACGCAAACCATCGGCAATGCCCTGGAAATCGAAGCTGCCGGTGGCCCAGAACAATCCGAGGATGCCCAGCAACAAACCGAAGTCGCCCACGCGGTTCACCACAAAAGCTTTCTGGGCAGCGTGAGCTGCTCCATCGCGGTCGTACCAGAAGCCCACCAGCAGGTAGGAACACATGCCCACCAGCTCCCAGAACACGTAGATTTCGAGGAGATTCGGGCTGATGATCAGGCCCAGCATCGAGCTGCTGAACAGGGCCAGGTAAGTGAAAAAGCGGACGTAGCCCTTGTCATGGGCCATGTAGCCATGGGAATACACCATCACCAGCAGAGCGATGGTGGTCACCAGGGAGAGCATCACGGCGGCCAGGGGGTCCACCACGAAACCCATCGGCAACACGAAACTTCCGGCACTGGCCCAGACGAACAGGCTCTCGACGGGGGGAGCACCGGCCAGTTGCCCGGCGAGGATGGCGTAGCTCAGCACCGCTGCTGCGCCGACGCAGCTGATCAGCAACAGCGCCACCGGCTTGCGCAACCGGTTGATGGTGCGGTTGAAACTGATCAGGCCAAGGCCGGTGATCACGGCTCCCGCGAGGGGGAGCACCGGGATCAACCAGGCAAGTTCCGCGGCCGAAGGCATCCGCTTTCAACAGGTTGATTGGAGTGTAGGCAGTTCAGCTCAGCAGACTCTCGAGTGCTGAGTTGCGCACCATCCCCGCAGCAGTGGGGATGAAGCGGTGTGCCCACCAGAAAACGCCCACTGCGATGGCAATGCCCACTTGGGCGGGTCGGAGAAATTCACGCCAATCCAACTGTTGCCGGCCATCGATCACGGCTTTAAACGGCAGTACGGATGTGGTGGCTTTCAGGTCGTCAAAAGCCTCGCCAAACCGTTCCTTCAGGCGTCGGTCTCCGTGCCAGACCGCAAACAGGTGATGGGCGACCAGGCCGAAGCAGGTCACCAGCATGAAGCTGCTGCCGATCCACAGGGCATGGGTGAGGCACCAGAGGATCTGACCGATGGCCTGGGGGTGGCGCGAGATGCGGATGATTCCCGTGGCGTAGAGCCGCACCTGGGGTTTCAGGACGGCCGGAATCTCCAGCAGGTTGTAAGTGGCCGGGTAGAGGAAAAGAAAACTGATGGCGGTGCCGATCCACACCAGGGGCCCCATTCCAGGCACCCCCTGCAGGTTCCAGAGACGGATGCCGTCGTAGCGGTGGGCCAGGAACCAGCCGATCACAACGACGGCGGAGGGGATGCTCGCGGCGGCGAACAGCAGGCGCCAGGCCCTCGCACCAATCCTGGCTTCAGCGCGTTGCCGCAGGGAGGCACCACCGCTGTGGATCACGGCAAACAGCACCAGCAGGATCAGCATCACGATGCTGCTGTGGTGGGAAATGGCCATCGGCCCCTGGAGATTGCGCCATGATTCTGGATGTCGGCCGGGGCAGACCTAGATTACAGTTTCGTCCGCATCGAGCGCGGTGGCCGATCTGCCCTTCACGCTGGATCAGCTGCGCATTCTTCGCGCCATCGTCAGCGAAGGAAGCTTCAAGAAAGCGGCAGACAGCCTGTACGTCACCCAGCCGGCCGTCAGTTTGCAGATCCAGAACCTGGAGAAGCAGCTTGAGGTGTCGTTGTTTGATCGTGGTGGGCGCAAGGCTCAGCTGACGGAGGCCGGGCACCTGTTGCTCAGCTACTGCGACAGGATCCTGAGCCAGTGCCATGAGGCCTGCCGGGCTCTCGATGATCTGCACAATCTCAAGGGCGGCTCCCTGATCGTCGGGGCAAGCCAGACCACTGGCACTTACCTGATGCCAAGAATGATCGGCCTGTTCCGGCAGAAGTATCCGGATGTCGCTGTGCAGCTTCAGGTTCACAGCACCCGCCGGACGGGCTGGAGCGTGGCCAATGGCCAGATCGATCTGGCGATCATCGGGGGTGAACTGCCGCCTGAGCTCAACGACCTGCTCCAGGTGGTGCCCTACGCCAGCGACGAGTTGGCCCTGGTGTTACCGGTGAAGCATCCCCTGGCCCGCCTGGCGGAACTCACTAAGGAAGACCTGTACAGGCTTGGCTTTGTATGCCTTGATGCCCAATCCACCACCCGCAAGATGGTGGACCAGCTGCTGGCTCGATCCGGATTGGACGTGCAGCGGCTGCGCTTTGAGATGGAACTGAACTCCCTGGAAGCGATCAAGAACGCTGTTCAGGCCGGTCTTGGTGCGGCCTTTGTGCCTGTGGTCTCGATTGAACGGGAGCTGGCGGCTGGAACGATTCACCGACCGGTGGTGGCGGATCTGCAGGTGCGGCGGCAACTGAAGTTGATCACCCACCCCGCCCGTTACAGCTCCCGCGCTTCAGCGGCCTTCCGGCAGGACGTGCTGCCGGTGTTCGCCAGTGCCGACAGCCCGTTGCGGCAAGCCAAGCCGTCTCAGCCCTTACCGCTCCAAAGCTGATCGATCAGAACTGATCGGCTTCCGGCGTGACGCCGGCTGCGTCATCAGCGATACCACGGGTGAGGAACTTGTTTTCGCTGATGTCGGTCTGGTAAACGCAGCGCACCACAGGTTTGTCGCGCACCGAGCCGATGTAGGCAAAGGTGTTCATCCGCTGCTTGCACTCGCGTTCCTGGTTCGCGGTGATGGCCCCTTCCTTGCGCAACACACTCCAGTTTTCCCGTCGAATCACACAGCCGGGCTGAAGCGTGGGCTGGGTGACGAAGCTGCTGGAGGGGTTGAGGGTTGTGTACATCTCGATGTCCATCACGAAGGCGCTGGCCCCCCACTGACGGCAGAACTCGGGGTCGGGCACCGCCATGTCCAGCTGCTGAGAGCTCGCGATGTTGCCCTGGTCGCCCTGGGTGGTGCTGGTGACGGCGCTGCCGATGCCGATGCCCACAATCAGGACCCCGGCCAGAACAGCCGCTGTGAGCGTGCTGAATTGAAATCCACCCTGGCCCTCATTGCCTTGAGGAGGGCCCGGAGGGCGTCCATAGCCACCACCCCGTCGCTCAGACCTGTCGTAGCGGTCGGGGCGCTCGTAGCGCTCGGGTCTGTCATAGCGGGAACGGCTCACAGCAGATCTGGTGTGCGGGGCAGGCCCATGGAGAAGTTCTGAACCCTCCCATCTGGGTTGTAGCTGAGTTCTCCGGCCTGCAGCAGCTGGCGGATGTAGCCCTCAAGGTCTGTTCCGATCCGCCTGAGGCTGTAATCACTGAGTTCGCCACCGGCGCCGGCTTCCACCAGTTGCTGAAAGCGCTGTTGCACCTTGGTGACCACAGCGTCGGGCCAGAGGAACTCGTTGTCCGGATCGAGATCCAGGGTCAATTCATCCCCGGAAGGAACAAGATCGTCGTTCTCCACCCGAGCCGTGAACAGGCGCACATGGCGGGTGGTGCATTTCAGCAGGGTGTCAGCCATGGCGCGCACTGCGGTCGTGCAGGGACTCTAAGAAGCGAAAGGGGATCGGGCCCTTTTAAGGTTGGTTTCATCTTTTCACTATCCGCATGCGCGTCGCTATTGCCGGAGCCGGTCTTGCGGGTCTGTCCTGCGCCAAGTACCTGGCTGATGCAGGCCATACCCCCATCGTGGTGGAAGCCCGTGACGTGCTCGGCGGCAAGGTGGCGGCCTGGAAGGACGAGGACGGTGACTGGTACGAGACCGGCCTGCACATCTTCTTCGGCGCCTACCCGAACATGCTGCAGCTGTTCAAGGAGCTGAACATCGAAGACCGGCTGCAGTGGAAGAGCCATTCGATGATCTTCAACCAGCAGGACGAACCTGGCACCTACAGCCGTTTCGACTTCCCCGATCTGCCGGCACCCGTGAATGGTGTTGCCGCGATCCTGGGCAACAACGACATGCTGAGCTGGCCTGAGAAGATCAGTTTCGGCCTGGGACTGGTCCCCGCCATGCTCCGGGGCCAGGGCTACGTCGAAGAGTGCGACAAGTATTCCTGGACCGAGTGGCTGCGGGTCCACAACATTCCCGAACGGGTCAACGATGAAGTGTTCTTGGCGATGAGCAAGGCTCTGAACTTCATCGATCCTGATGAAATTTCAGCCACGGTGGTGCTGACCGCTCTGAACCGTTTCCTGCAGGAGAAGAACGGCTCCAAGATGGCCTTCCTCGATGGTGCACCGCCGGAACGTCTGTGTCAGCCGGTGGTTGAGTACGTCGAGAGTCTTGGCGGAGAGGTGCATCTCGACAGTCCGCTGCGGGAGATCAAGCTCAATGACGACGGCTCAGTGGCCGCCTTCCACATCGGTGGTGTGAAGGGCAAGGACAGCTTTGACCTCACCGCCGATGCCTACGTGAGTGCGCTGCCTGTGGATCCGTTCAAGCTGTTGTTGCCGGAGCCCTGGAAGCAGATGCCGGTGTTCAAAAAGCTGGACGGGCTGCGCGGTGTTCCCGTGATCAACCTCCACCTCTGGTTTGACCGCAAGCTCACCGACATCGACCACCTGTTGTTCAGCCGCTCCCCTCTGCTCAGCGTCTATGCCGACATGAGCATCACCTGCAAGGAGTACGAAGACCCCGACAAGTCGATGCTGGAGCTGGTGTTTGCCCCGGCCAAGGACTGGATCGGCCGGCCGGATGAGGAAATCATCGAAGCCACCATGGGTGAACTCCAAAAGCTCTTCCCGATGCACTTCGGTGGCGACAACCCTGCCACGCTGCTCAAGTACAAGGTCGTGAAGACACCGCTGTCGGTCTACAAGACCACCCCGGGCTGCCAGCAGCTGCGTCCAGACCAGACCACGCCGATCAAGAACTTCTTCCTGGCCGGCGACTACACGATGCAGCGCTACCTGGCTTCCATGGAAGGGGCGGTGCTCAGCGGCAAGCTCTGTGCCGGTGCTGTGGACCGCAAGCAGGATCAGCTGGCATCATCGACCTCTGTCAGCGAGCCGGTCGCGGCCTGAGTCATGCCCCTCGCAGCCCCGGATCTCGACGCAGCCTTTGAGGCCTGCCGTCGCGAGACCGCCGAGTGGGCCAAGACCTTTTACCTGGGGACGCTTCTGCTGCCCCAGGAGAAGCGTCGTGCCATCTGGGCCATCTATGTCTGGTGCCGCCGCACCGACGAGCTGATGGACAGCCCTGAGGCCCAAGCCAGACCCGTTGAGGAACTGGCAGAGCGTCTGGATCGCTGGGAGGACAAAACGCGAGCGCTGTTCAAGGGCACGATCGAGGATGATCTCGACGCCGTGATGGTGCACACCCTCGAGCGCTTTCCCCAGGACATTCAGCCCTACCTCGATATGATTGAGGGGCAGAGGATGGATCTGACCTGGACGCGTTATCCACGCTTCGAGGATCTCAAGCTGTACTGCTATCGGGTTGCTGGAACCGTCGGCCTGATGACCCAGGGGGTGATGGGGGTTGATGGTGCCTATACCTCAGCCCCATGGAGTGACCGGCCGGACACCTCCGATGCGGCGGTGGCTCTCGGCATCGCCAATCAGCTCACCAACATCCTTCGCGATGTGGGAGAAGACCGAGGCCGGGGACGCATTTATCTGCCGCTCGAGGATCTCGAGCGCTTCGGTTACTCGGAAGAGGATCTGATGGCCGGACGGCTCAACAGCGCCTGGTCTGAGCTGATGCAATTCCAACTGCAGCGGGCCAGGGACTGGTTCGCGCGATCAGAAGCGGGTGTGCGCTGGCTCTCCCGCGACGCGCGCTGGCCTGTATGGACGTCGCTTCGGCTGTACAGAGGCATCCTCGATGCCATTGAACGGGTTGATTACGACGTGTTCAACAACCGTGCCTATGTGGGCAAGATCAGCAAGCTGCTGGATCTGCCGCGCTCTTTCGTTCTGGCCCAGGCACGCTGATCGGCCCATCAAAAAACCCCGGAGATGGCACTCTCCGGGGTAGATGCAAGCGTTTGATTTTCAGGTCGGGACCTGTCAGACAGCTGTTTTCTGGTTGGCAAGAAGATCCTTCAGTTTGGACAACTCGCCGGCCCAACGGGGGTCAGGAGCACCCTCTCCAGGGGCGTCACTGTGCACGACCTTGTTGACGGCCTTGCGTGCCACCTGGGGCTGACCATTGCCGCCACCGTTGGGGCCACGGCGATTACCACCGCCGTTCTCACGGCGCTCAGAGCGCTCGACGCGAAGGGCGCTGCCGCCGAACTCCTTGCCGTTCAGCTGTTCGATCACAGCATCGGCCACTTTTTCGTCGTCGACATTGGCGAAGCCGAAACCGCGTGATGCGCCGGTTTCGCGGTCGAGAACTGACTTGAACCGGATTCCCTCTCCAACACTCTTAAGCAGAGCAGCCAGCTCCTGTTCGTCAAAGGTCTGCGGCAGGTTGCCGATGTACAGGCGGATGCTCATGAAGGAAGGGAAATGCGAATCGTCGGTGTCGGACCGTCATCGTTGACACCTGCAAAGTTAATCACAGTGCGTCCCGATTTCGTTTGATCCAACGGTGCGCTTCCTCGAGTGCATCGTCGCGGCCAATCAGGCGTCCAAAAGCCCTTTCCTGACGCAGATGCATCAGCAGTGCCCCGATCCCGGGGCCTGGAGCGAGGTTGAATTCGCGCTGCAGCGTGGATCCATCCACAGGGGTGGCCGGATGGAACAGCGGGTCCTTAGGGTCGCGCCAGCGCTGCAGCCAGCTGCTCTGACGGGTTGGGTCGAGCTGAAGGGCCAGTGCGGGTAGATCCCGATCGAGATCCAGATGCAGTTGCACCCGCTGCGCTTCGGCAAGCGTTGCGGGATCCGGCGGCAGCTGGTGCTGCCACTGGCGCAGTCGCCGGCACCGCTGGCGCAGGGCTCGACTGGCCTTCAGCTGCTCCAGCCCCTGGTCACTGATGAGGGCGGTCAGGCGGGCCAGGGGCAAGGCCCGCTCCCGTTCGTCGGCTGTGAGCTGAGCTGCGTGGTGCGCCGTCGGCAGGGGCTGACCCGCTGACCAGGGTTCGACCAGCTTGAGCCGAGTGAGCTGCACAAGGGCCTGATCGGCCAGCGGACCTGCCACCAGTTTCTGCAGTTCCGCCAGGATCCGTTCCGGTGCGGCACGGACCAGTTGTTGCCGGTGGCGCTCCATCCAGTCGGCGGTGATGGAGTCGAGGGTGAGGGGGATCTCAGCCATCAACCGCAGGCCCCGCAACAGCCGCAGCGGATCGTCGGTGAGGTTGGATTCGCGCACGGCCGTCAGCCGTCGCTGTTGCAGGTCCTCCAGACCGCCGGTGGGATCGATCAGTTGCTCAGGCCTGTGCAACGGCAGGGCGATGGCGTTGAGGCGGTAGTCCCGTCGTTCCAGATCCGCCTCGAGGGTCGGGCCATCCCGCCGGGCGATGTCCACGGTCCATTCCCCCAGCACCAGGCGAGCCATATCCCGCTCCTCGTCCAGCACCACGCATCTGCCTCCGAGGCCCTTGGCCAGGCTTCGCGTCAGGGCGAGGGCACCGCTTGGGACCACAAGATCGAGATCGGGTTGTGGCTTGAGTCGATCCAGCAATGCATCACGAACAGCTCCCCCCACCAGGGCTGTCTCCTTTGGGAGTCGATCCAGCGGCAGGGGCCAGCGCTGGGGTGCCAGGCGCTCCAAAATGGAGTCAGCCGCAGGTTCGGAGGGCATGTGCATCTGTGTGGATTGCCGCTGGGTCGACCGCTGCCAGGCCTATCACGCAGTTGAGCGTCAGCATGGGGTGGATCACCTCAGCGAGGTTCCGGATTTTGAGCCCCGCTCCCCGAGAATTCATGTCTCCGTCATGGATCTGCCCGGTGGTGGTGCGGGCATTGAATGGGATGTTCGGGCCTGCTCCAGCTTTGCGTCCGACCCCGGACGCTGGAGCCGACTGCGCCCTGGAGAAGCCGTCCCGCAGTGATGACTGATTCCCCTCTGCTGCTGGCGCTGCACAGCTGCACCGAACGTTTCGGCGTGGCAGTTCAGGATCCCCTGGTCGACCAGGGCCGCCCGCGGGTGATGGGGTTCGATGACGGTCGAGGCCTTTCCAACAGCCTGATTGAGCGGGTCGCGAGCCTGGTGCCCCATGGCCGCTGGCGTGAGTTCAAAGGACTGGCTGTGGCCACCGGACCAGGGGGATTCACCGGCACGCGCCTTTCGGTAGTGATGGCACGCACCCTGGCCCAGCAGCTTGGCTGTCCATTGCTGGGTGTGAGCAGCTTCGCCCTGATGGCCCAGCGTCTGGCGACCGATGAGCAGCCGTTCTGGATCACCAAGCCGCTGCTTCGCCGGGGGGTGGTCGCCGGGCAGTACCGCGTGAGGGACGCTGTGGTGGAGGAGCTGCAGGCTCCGCGTTTACTGGAGGCGGATCAGCAGGTGAGTCCTGCCGTCGAGGCAGAGGTGGATGTGGACGTCGACGTGGCGGCGTTGCTGGGGCGCCTCCAGCGGTCCCTTCAGCGGGATGAGTCGCTCCCCTGGCAACCCGTCCTCCCCATCTACCCGACCTCTCCGGTGGGGCCGGTCTGATGGCCGGGATCCGGGCGGGTGTTCTGCTCAGCGCAGGATTGCTGACGTGGCTGGTGGCTCAAGGGCCCCTGGCGCCCTACCGCCGGGCTTTGCTGGACACCACACCGCCTGAGCTGGTGCTGGTGTTGGGAGGAGATGTCGATCGCGAACGGGTGGGGGCGCGGCTGGCACGGCAACTGGATCTGCCATTGCTGGTGAGTGGCGGCAGCAATCCTGAATACGCCAGCTGGTTGGTTCAGGAGGAAGGGCTGACGACCGATCAAGTGCAGCTGGATTACAGGGCCCGCGACACCTTGAGCAATTTCACGTCCGTCGTGGATGACCTGGCGTCCCAGGGCGTCCGCCATGTTGTCGTCGTGACGAGCGCCGATCATCTGCAACGCTCCCTTGCTGTGGGCCAGGTGGTGGCCGGCAGCCGTGGCATTCAGATCACGGGCGTGCCGGTGGCGTGTGAACCAAATTGCCGTGACGAGGGTGCCGTCAGGCGTTGGAGAGACTGGCTACGTGCCGTGGGCTGGGTGGTGACCGGCCGGGACCTCAGGGATACTGCGGATCCTGCTCCAACAGAGCGTTGATCCGCTCCTGAAGAAGGGCTGTGGTGGCATCGAGGTCGGCGCGACGGCGACTCGCCGGAGCCGGCACGGGCTCACCCACCCGCAGTTGAAGAGGAACCAACCGGGGCAGAACCTGGCCGGTTCCAAGGGCGCGATGGCTGTTGAGGATCGCCACCGGCAGCAGAGGTGCTCCGCTGCGGGCAGCCAGCAGCGCGGCTCCAGGTTGTGGAGCATTGACGCGACCGTCCGGCTGGCGGGTGCCATCCAGAAACACCCCCGTAGCCCAACCCTCCATCAAGCGTGCTGTGGCCGTGCGGATGGCTTCTCGGTCACTGGCACCCCGACGGACCGGATAGGCGCCACAGGCGCGGATCACAGCCCCCAGCAGCGGTACGGCGAACAGTTCCGCCTTGGCCATGAACGCCACCGGCCGCCCCAGGGCGTGACCGAGCAGCGGGGGATCCAAATGGGAGCCGTGGTTGGACACCACCACCAATGCCCCCTGCTTCGGCACGTGCTGCAGGCCGCGGGTGGAGCCCCGAAACAGTCCCCGGAAGAGTGGAAACACCAGCAACCCACTCACCAGGCGGTAAGCGAGGCTGGGTTTTGGAGCTAGAGCCAGTGGTGCGCTGCTCACTGGCCGAGATCGCCCGAACTGGCGATCTGTGCCGTGGTCACGCCGGTCATGCTGCGTTTGGCCAGGCCGCTGAGCACGTTCCCCGGCCCGATCTCCACCAAGGTGTCGATGCCACCTTCCGCCATGGAGGCCATGGTCTCCCGCCAGCGGACGCCGGTGGTCATCTGTTGTTTCAACCGTTGCTTGAGGCTGGCTGCCTCGGTGCAGCCGGTGGGATCGCTGTTGCTCAGCACCGGGATCCGAGCATCCTGGAAGCTGACGCCATCCAGCGTGCTGGCGAAGGCTTCAGCCGCCTCGGCCATGAAGGGGGAGTGAAAGGCCCCGGACACCGCCAGAGGGATGGCGCGTTTGCACTTGAGGTTGGTGCTCACGGTCTGCACCGCATCAGGCTGCCCCGAGATCACCACCTGGGCGTCGCTGTTGTCGTTGGCGATGCTCACCCCTTCGGTGTCGTTCACCAGCGCTTCGAGCTGGCTGCGGTCGAAGCCGATCACGGCGGTCATCGCGCCGCCACCGGCGGCCGCCATCAGCTCGGATCGGGTCTGCATCAGCTTGAGCCCCGTCTCCAGATCAAACACACCAGCGGCATAGAGAGCCACCAGTTCCCCAAGGCTGTGGCCAGCCACCAGGGCGGCGTCGCGCCCCTGTTCGATCAGGTTGTCCACCAGCAGGGACTCCACCACAAACAGGGCCGGTTGGGTGTTGCGGGTGTCGTTGAGGTCGTCGGGGCCGCTGCCGCCGCCGCTGTTGCCCTGGCAGATCGCCAGGAGGTCACGGCCCAGCAATTCGGACGCCATGGCGAAGCGCTGGCTGGCGCCGTTGAGGCTGAGCACGGGATCCGCCATGCCCACTTTCTGTGAGCCCTGGCCGGGAAAAACCCAGGCGATCGCCATGACGTGTCCGCACCGTTGTGCGGGGAGATTACGCGGGCCCGCTCCAGTGCAGCAGGGCTGCACCCCAGCTCAGTCCCGCACCGAAGCCGCTGCTGGCGATGCGATGTCCCGCTTGGATGCGTCCATCCCGCACCGCTTCATCCAGCATCAGAGGGATGGTGGCGGCTGAGGTGTTGCCGTAGTGGGCCAGGTTGCTCAGGACTTTCTCGTTCGGAATCGAGAAGCGCTCCGCCACGGCATCGAGGATGCGTTGGTTGGCCTGGTGCAACAACAGCCAGTCGAGGGAATCCGGGTGGGTCTCTGTTTTCTGGAGCAGCGTCTCCAGGATCGCCGGCACCTCGCGCACAGCGAACTTGTAGACCTCCTGGCCGTTCATCTGAATTGGCTCAAAGCCGCCCCTTTGATGGCTGGCATCGCCCACCAGAGGAGCTCGTTCGCTGCTCTGGGGCAGCTGCAACACCGCACCACGGCCTCCATCGGAGCGCAGCAGGAACCCCTGGAGGTCGTCCTGCTCCTTCGAGGCTTCCATCACCACGGCGCCGGCGGCATCTCCGAACAGCACGCAGGACCGACGGTCGTCCCAGTCGACCCAGCGGCTGAGCTGGTCGGCCCCCACCACCAGGATCCGTTGCATCGCCCCACTGCGCAGGTACTGGGCTGCGGTGACGACAGCGAACAGAAAACCGCTGCAGGCGGCGGTGAGATCGAAGGCTGCTGCGTTGACGGCCCCGATGCGGGCCTGCAGCCGCGGTGCAGAGCCGAACAGATCGTCGGGTGTGGAGGTGGCCAGCAGGATCAGATCCAGGGTCTCCGCCGACCATCCCGCCATGGCCAGAGCGCGTTCCGCCGCTCGTGCGTTGAGTTCGCTCAGACTTTCGTCCGCCCCGATGACCCGTCGGGCTGCGATTCCTGTGCGACTGCGGATCCAGTCATCGCTGGTTTCCACCCGTTGCCCCAGCTCGGTGTTGCTGATGGAGCGCTGAGGGGTGGCGCTGCCACTGCCTCGGAACACCACACCGCCGGTCCTGTGGAACTGCTCGACCAAAGCGGGGTGAATACGCGTGGCGTCAGTCAATCACAGCCGCTCTGCAGCGCGGCAAGGTCCTCCATCACGCCATGGCTGGCGGCGGAATGGGCGATGCGCAGGGCACTCACCACCGATAGGGCCTTGCTGCTGCCATGGCCGATTACCGCCACGCCGTTGACCCCCAGCAGCAGTGCACCGCCATGTTCGGCGTGGTCCAGCCGTTTCTTGATCCGGCGCAGGTTGCTGCGCAGGAAGGCTGATCCCACCTTGCCCCTCCGGCCACGGGGCAATTCGGCCCGCAGCACCCCCAACAGCACGCTGCCCACTGATTCCAGGAATTTCAGCAGGACGTTGCCGGTGAAACCGTCGCAGACGACGACATCGAATTCACCGGAGAGCACATCTCTGCCCTCACAGTTGCCGGTGAAGCGCAGGCGAGCCTCATTACGCAGCAGCTCATGGGTTTTGAGGGCCAGATCGTTGCCCTTGCACTCCTCCTCACCGATGTTCAGAAGCCCGATCCGCGGTTGCTTCACCTGGAGCACATCCCGGCTGTAGATGTTGCCCAGCAGGGCGAACTGGTGCAGATACACCGGTTTGCAATCCATGTTGGCGCCCACATCCAGCACCAGCACCGGCTTGCCAGGGTCTTTGGTGGGGAACAGGGCACCGATGGCAGGTCGGTCGATTCCCTTCAGCCGGCCGAGCCGGAAAATCGCCGAGGCCATCATTGCGCCGGAGTTGCCGGCTGAGTAAACGGCCAGGGCCTGACCCTTTTTCACCAGATCCATCGCCAGGTTGATGCTGGCGTCGCGTTTGCGTCGCACGGCGGTGGCTTCATCGTCCATGCCGATGGACGGTCCGCTGGCCACCAGATCGAGATGATCGGCTGCCTGGGCACGTTCCAGTCGCTGATGCAGGCCCAGGGCGTCCGCCTCTGCCAGCACCTTGTCGGTTTCACCGACAAAGCGGATTTTCAGAGGCAGGCGATCGATGGCCTCCAGACAGCCCTCCAGGATCGGGCCGGGGGCATGGTCTCCGCCCATGCCATCCACCGCAACCCAGAGCCGGTCGGCGTCGTTGATCTCCTCGTCGTCTGTGTTGCCCTGAAGCCAGCGCAGGGGGTCGAAGACCAGTGGCTGCAGCATGGAGTTGGCCACGCTCCCCGCTGCTGAGGCGGAGCTGGTGGCTGTGTCCACCAGTGAGGTGACCGCAGCGTTACGCCGATACCAGATCACCAGGCGACGGATCGCCCGGGGTCGGCTGCTCTTGCTCCTGGACTCTGGGGTCCGGGCGGAATCAGGGTCCTTCGGAGGCAACGGAGTCGATGATGCGCTGGAACAGATAACCGGTGCCGCGAGCCGTCAGGATCAGCTCGGGGTTCGCGGGATCGTCCTCCAGTTTGGAACGAAGCCGCGAGATATGAACATCCACCACGCGGGTGTCCACGTGACGTTCCGGGGTGTAGCCCCAGACTTCCTTGAGGATCTCGCCGCGATTGAAGGGCTCGCCGGAGCGACTCACCAGCAGTTCCAACAGGCTGAACTCCATCCCCGTGAGGCGGATCCGTTCGTCGGCCCGGAACACTTGTCGCTTGTTGGTGTCGATGCGGAGATCCGAGACCTGAATCACCCCTGAGTTGGGGATGCCAGCAACCTGCTCCTTCTCCACCCGGCGCAGCACACAACGGATGCGCGCTTCCAGTTCCTTGGGGCTGAAGGGTTTGACGACGTAGTCATCGGCACCGAGCTCAAGCCCGGTGATGCGGTCCGCCACATCGCCGAGGGCCGTCAGCATCACGATCGGCACATCCGATTCCTTGCGCAGCTCCTGGCAGACGCCGTAGCCATCCAGCTTCGGCATCATCACGTCGAGAACCACCAGATCCGGAGCGGTGTTTTCGAACAGCTCGAGAGCTTCCGTACTGTCGCAGGCTGTGACGACGTTGTACCCGATCATCGACAGACGGGTTTCAAGAATCCGCCGGATCGAGGCCTCGTCATCGACCACGAGGATTGTTTCCTTGGAGGGTGCCGTGGCCGTCATGACGCCTGGGGCGTTTTGTTCTTCTCGCCACAGATAAAAGGTCTGACCCCCGTCCCGTTCACCTAAAGGCAACTTTCTTCACAGTTCGCAGTGCCCAAATCCACCGTTGTTTTCCACTGTCAGGTCTGTGGAGCCCAGTCACGCCAGTTCTTTGGGCGTTGTCCGGAGTGCGGCAGCTGGAATTCCCTCGTCGAGCAATCGCAGCCGGTCAGCGATGGGCGGCGGCGACGCCGAGGGCCGGATGTGGAGCAACCGCCGACGCCGAAACGCTCCACGGCGATGGCTTCGCTGGAGGATCAGCCGATTCAACGACTGCAGACCGGATCCGGAGAGTTCAATCGGGTGCTCGGAGGCGGGCTGGTGCCGGGTTCCCTGGTGCTGGTGGGGGGTGACCCGGGCATTGGGAAGAGCACGCTGCTGCTTCAGAGCGCATCGGCCATGGCGGCTCACACCTCCGTGCTGTACGTCAGCGCAGAGGAATCGGCCCAGCAGGTGAAGCTGCGTTGGCAGCGGCTCGCCGGAGGGGCATCGGATCTGCAGCTGCTGGCGGAAACCGATCTGGACCTGGTGCTTGAGGAGCTCGAGGCCCTGCGGCCCGCCGTGGCGATCATCGACAGCATCCAGGCCCTCCATGACGCCAATCTCCCCAGTGCACCCGGTTCCGTTGGTCAGGTGCGGGAGTGTGCCGCCGCTCTGCAGCGTCTGGCCAAACGCCAGACCACGGCAATGCTGCTGGTGGGGCATGTGACCAAGGAGGGCATGCTGGCGGGACCCAAGGTTCTGGAGCACCTGGTGGATGCGGTGCTCACCTTCGAAGGGGACCGCTTTGCCAGTCACCGGCTGTTGCGGGCCGTGAAAAACCGTTTCGGAGCCACCCATGAACTGGGGCTGTTCGAGATGCAGGCCCAGGGCCTGGAGGAGGTGAGCAACCCCAGCGAGCTGTTCCTGAGTGAAACCCGTGCCTCGGGTGTCGCCACGATCGTGGCCTGTGAGGGATCCCGCTCGCTGGTGGTGGACCTGCAGGCCCTGGTCAATGTCACCAGCTACGCCAGCCCCCGACGCACCGCCACGGGCATCGGCACCAACCGACTTCACCAGATTCTGGCGGTGCTGGAAAAGCACATGGGATTACCCCTCTCCCGCTTCGACTGCTATCTGGCCGTGGCCGGTGGGCTGGAGGTGGAGGAGCCGGCGGCGGATCTTGGCGTGGCCGCTGCGGTGGTGGCCAGTTTTCGCGATCTCACCCTGCCGCCGGGGACGGTGCTGGTCGGCGAGCTGGGCCTGGGGGGGCAGCTCAGACCGGTCGGTCAGCTGGAGTTGCGCCTGCAGGAGGCGGCTCGGCTCGGATTCCGGCGGGCGGTGGTGCCCCGCGGCAGCGGGCTCGGGTCGCTGGCCGCCGGTCTTGATCTCGCCCTGCTGGAGGCCGATGGGGTCACCGAGGCCCTGGTGCTCGCCCTCGGTGAGGACGTGACGGATCAGAAGTAGACGTCGACGTTGCTGCGCCCAGTGGATTTCAACCAGTTCTCGATGTCCAGGTAGCCGCCGGGGTTGAGGCGCACCGCCTGGGTCCAGGCCTCCGCGGCCTGGTCGAACCAGCGATCGGCATCGTCCTGGCGGCCGTCCTCTTCAGCGATCCGCCCCCACTTCTCAAAGATCAGCCCCATGTTCTTGAGGCAGGACGGCTGATTGGAGTTCTCGTCCAGGGCTCTGCGGTACGTCTCGATCGCTCGCTGCTCCTCGCCGTTGGACATGTAGATGATCGCCATGTTCTTGAGGGTTTCTCCACGGTCGGTGGGGTTGTCCTCGAGTTTCAGCGCCTCGTCGTAGTTCTCCAGCGCTTCGGCGTAGTCCCCATCGTTCTGGGCGGAGAGGCCATCGCGGTAATAGACGTAGGCCTCCTTGGAACGGGCGTTGATCGGCAGCAGCTTGACGATCAGGTCCGCCATCACCGTGAAGCTCTTGTCGATGAAGTTGTCGTTGCGGTTACTGCGGGGCACGGCGCTCCGGCGGAAGGCCCCCATCCTGACGGGGCCAGCAACCGACCTAGCGTTGCCATAACGAACAGGCGCTCGTGAGTCCAGCGGTCCAGACCGTCGTCCTCGATGTGGAGGGGATGAAATGCGGAGGCTGTGTGCGTGCCGTGGAGCGCACCCTGCTGGAGCAGCCGGGGGTGCACCGGGCCGATGTGAACCTGGTGAGCCGGGCGGCCTGGCTGGATTTAGAGGAGCCTCAAGGCAGTGTGGATGCGGTGCTCGGTGCCCTGGCCAGCCGCGGGTTTCCGGCCCGTGAACGCTCCCTGGAGCCGTCGGCGGCACGGCCGGTGGCGGGGGGGGCGGGGCTGACCTGGTGGCAGCAGTGGCGTCAACTGATGGTGGCCCTCACGCTGCTGCTGCTGTCGGTGTTCGGTCACCTCAGCGAAGCCGGTCACCTGTTCTTGCCGCTGGTCGGCAGCCTGCCGTTCCATGCCTCTCTGGCCACGGTGGCCCTGCTGGGCCCCGGTCGACCGATTCTTCGGGGTGGTTTTGCCGCGGCCCGAGTGGGTGCCCCCAGCATGGACACCCTGGTGGGTCTGGGGGTGGGTAGCGCCTACACGGCGAGCCTTGTGGCCCTGATCTGGCCCCAGGTGGGCTGGCCCTGTTTTTTCAACGAGCCGGTGATGCTGCTGGGTTTTGTGTTGCTGGGTCGCTTTCTGGAGGAGCGGGCCCGTTTCCGCACTGGCCAGGCCCTGCACCAGTTGGCCCAGCTGCAACCCGATACGGCCCGCCTGGTGCTGCCGGATGGCGCCATCCGGGAGGTGCGCGTCGGAGCACTGCGCCCCGGTGAGCGGCTGCAGCTGCTGGCGGGGGACCGTGTGCCTGTGGATGGTGTGGTGGTGGAGGGGCATTCAGCGGTGGATGCCTCCAGCCTCACCGGTGAACCGTTGCCCTGGCAGGCCGAGCCTGGCCTTGAGCTGTCCGCCGGCAGTCTCAACCTCGATGCTCCACTCGTGCTGGAGGTCACCCGGGTTGGGTCGGAAACGGCCTTGGCTCGCATCATTCGCCTGGTGGAGCAGGCCCAGGCGCGACGGGCTCCGATCCAGGGGCTGGCGGATCGGGTGGCCGGACGCTTCTGTTATGGCGTGATCGCTCTGGCCCTGGCCACCTTTCTGTTCTGGTGGTTGTTCGGTGCCGATCATTGGCCCCAGGTGCTGCAGGCCTCAGCGCCAGGCATGCCCCAGGGACATCCGATGTCCAGCAGCCATGCCATGCACCATGGCGGCCTCGGCAGTGGCGCCACCTCTCCGGTTGGTCTGGCGTTGCAGCTGTCGATCGCGGTGCTGGTGGTGGCCTGCCCCTGCGCCCTCGGCTTGGCGACCCCCACCGTGATCACGGTGGCCACCGGTCTTGCCGCACAACGGGGATGGCTGTTTCGCGGCGGTGATGTGATTGAAACCGCCGCCAGCCTTGATCGTGTGGTGTTCGACAAGACCGGCACCCTCACCCTCGGTCGCCCCCTGGTGACCGATGTTTGGGGCGAGGATCCGTCTCAGGTGCTGCAGCTTTCCGCCAGCCTCGAGCAGAGCAGTCGGCATCCCCTGGCCCATGCCCTGCTGCAGGAGGCGCAGCGTCGGGAGTTGACCCTGTTGGAGCCAGCGCAGGTCACCACCGTGTCCGGACAGGGGCTGGTCGGTGAGCTGGCGGGTTGGCCTGAGCCGATCCGGGTGGGCCGTCCCGACTGGCTGGAGTCCTTCGATGTCGCCGTCAGCGATGAGGCCAGAACCTGGCTGGCTCAGGCCGATGGCTCTGTGGTGGCGGTAGCCCATGGACGCGCGTTGCTGGGGCTGGTGCAGATCGAGGACCAGCTCCGTGCCGATGTGGAGCCCGCCCTGGACCGGTTGCGCCAGCAGGGACTGGCCCTGGCGATCTTCAGCGGCGACCGCGAGCCAGCGGTGCGGGGGTTGGGACAGCAGCTGGGCTTTGAAGCGGTCGATCTTGGCTGGCAGATGCTGCCGGAGCAGAAGCTGCAGCGCCTGGAGCGGCTGCGCCAACAGGAGAGGGTGGCCATGGTGGGCGATGGCATCAACGATGCACCGGCTCTGGCCGCGGCGGACCTGGGCATCGCCATCGGCACCGGCACCCAGATCGCCCAGGACAGCGCTGGCATGGTGCTGATGGGTGACCGCCTCGACAACCTGCCGGAGGCGTTGACCCTGGCCCGTCGCACCCTGGCCAAGGTCCGGCAGAACCTCTTCTGGGCCTTTGGCTACAACCTGATCGTTCTGCCCCTTGCCGCCGGTGCCCTGTTGCCGAGCCAGGGTGTGCTGCTGTCTCCGCCTCTGGCCGCCTTGCTGATGGCGATCAGTTCGATCACGGTGGTGCTTAATGCCCTGTTGTTGCGGGTGGCATGAGCGGTCGCTTCATCGTTCTCGACGGGGTTGATGGCTGCGGCAAATCCACGCAGCTCGACCATCTGCTGCAATGGCTGCCGGGCAGTGGCCTGATGCCCGATGGCGCTGCCCTGGTGAGCACCCGGGAACCGGGGGGGACGCCGCTGGGGCGCTCGGTGCGCGAGCTCCTGCTGCACACCAGAGCGGAGCAGGCTCCGGCGCCAACGGCGGAACTGTTGCTCTACGCAGCGGATCGAGCCCAGCATGTCGAGCGGCTGATTCGTCCAGCCCTGGACCGGGGCGATTGGGTGATCAGCGATCGTTTCTCCGGCTCGACCCTGGCCTATCAGGGCCATGGACGGGGCCTTGATCGCCAGCTCATCGATCAGCTGGAGATGATCGCCACCGCTGGTCTGCAGCCGGATCTCACCCTCTGGCTGACCCTGCCGCTGGAGGAGAGCTTGCGGCGGCGCCAGGGTGCTCAGGCCGACCGCATCGAAGCGGAGGGTCAGGAGTTTTTGCAGCGTGTGATCGACGGCTTTGCGGTCATTGCTGAGCAGCGCGGATGGTCGGCCATTGCCGCCGATCGTCCGCCGGAGGCGGTGAGTCGTGCCTTGGAGAAGGAACTGATGGACCGGCTGGGATGACGGCCCTGTTCGACGACCTGATCGGTCAGCCTCTGGCAGTGGATCTGCTGACGGCCGGCCTGGACCGGCAGCAGCTGGCACCGGCTTATCTGTTTGCCGGGCCTGACGGTGTCGGTCGGCGGTTTGCCGCCTTGCGGTTTCTGGAAGGCGTGCTCGGGGCGGGGCAACCCTCGCAGCGGCAGCGCCGGCGGCTGGAGGCACGCAACCATCCAGATCTGCTCTGGGTCGAGCCGACGTTTCAGCATCAGGGGCGTCTGCTCACGCGGGAGGAAGCCGAGGAGGCGGGCATCAGCCGCCGTACGCCACCTCAGCTGCGTCTGGAGCAGGTGCGTTCGATCAGCCGCTTCCTGGCACGACAACCGGTGGAGGCAGCGCGGGGCATGGTGGTGATCGAGTCGGTCGAAGCCATGCCCGAGGCCGCGGCCAATGCGCTGTTGAAGACCCTGGAGGAACCCGGCCATGGGTTGTTGATTCTGCTTTCGGCGGCACCGGAGCGCTTGCTGAGCACCATCCGTTCCCGCTGTCAGCTGATTCGTTTCCTGCGGCTGGGCCAGGACGATCTGAACCGGGTGCTGCAGGGCTGTGGAGCGCTGGAGCAGGATCCGCCCGAACTGCTGGCCATGGCCGCTGGCTCTCCGGGTGCCCTGTTGGAGCATCGGCGTCAGCGCGCCGGATTGCCCGAGGAGCTCACGGGGCGCCTGGCCTCGATGCCAGACAAGCCGATGGAGGCCCTGGCTCTGGCGAGGGATCTGTGCGAGGCCCTCGATGGTGAGCAGCAGCTGTGGCTGATCAACTGGTGGCAACAGCAACTCTGGTCCCGTGGGGCCGGCGAACGTCCCCTGCAGCGGTTGGAAACGCTGCGGCGTCAGTTGCTGTCGTTCGTGCAGCCGCGCCTGGCCTGGGAAGTTGCGTTGCTGGAGCTGACCAGCCGGGACTGAGCTCAGGCGCTGGCCCGTTCGCTCTCTTGGTTGCGGTCGTTGCGGGCGATGGCGATCACATCCTGAAGGTCGTCCAACTCTCCACCGATGGGCAGCTCCAGGCAGTACCCGGCTCCATAGACAGTCTTGATGAAGCGTGGCTTGCGCGGATCGGGTTCGAGTTTCGTGCGCAGATGACGCACGTGAACCCGAATCGTTTCGATGTCATCGTCCGGCTCGTATCCCCAGACCTCTTTGAGGATCAGGGATGGGGCGACGGTCTGCCCGTGGCGTTGCAAGAGGCAATGGAGCAGTTCGAATTCCAGATGGGTCAGGCGCACTGGATTGTCAAACCAGATGGCTTCAAACCGTTCGGGCACCAGGGTGAGGGGGCCGTAACTGAGGATTTCGTTGTGATTGCTTGATCCAACGGGAGCACGATCGCTGCGGCGCAGGAGTGCCTTGACCCGTGCCTGGAGCTCCTCCAGGTCAAATGGCTTGGTGAGGTAGTCGTCGGCGCCTGAGTTGAAGCCGCTGACCTTGTCCTTGGTGCCGCCGAGGGCCGTCAGCATCAGGATCGGAATGCCGGCGGTGCGGTCGTCACGACGCAGGCGCTGGCACAGGGTCAGCCCATCCACCTTGGGAAGCATCAGATCCAGCAGGATCAGATCCGGCGTGTACTGAAGCGCGAGGGCCTGACCTTTGATGCCGTCGTCGGCACGCTGAACGTCAAAGCCGCTGTGTTCCAGGTGGCCACTCACCAGGTCGCGCATGTCCTGGTCGTCTTCGATCAGCAGGATGCAAGGCTTCATCGATCTGGTGGCGGAACAAGAAAAGAAAACGGAGCGCTGGTCTTCGTGATCGACGCTGAACGGATTCTCTCAAGCTTTTCGAGTGACTGCAGATTCTGCGTTGCGGGAGGAAATTCGGGATAACCCCTGAAACCCATTGCGCTGCCATCGATCTTGGCTTTTATGCGTCGGTTGCGGTGAGGCGGCTGTTCAGGAAGTCTTCCGCTTCAGGCAATCCCCTGTCATGAAAATTCCTTTTTTGTCAATAAAAAAGCCACAGCAAACGCTGTGGCTTTCTAGCTCCCCGGGCGGGATTCGAACCTGCGACCAATCGATTAACAGTCGACCGCTCTACCGCTGAGCTACCGAGGAATGGCTCCCGAAGAACTTACCTGTCAGAGCTCCCGTGCTGCAAGCGTCGTTGCAGATCTGTTCCTGACATCCATGGGCCAACTTTGCCGTCGCTCATATGCGCAGCGCCGTCGGCACAGGCCAGCTCTTCCAATCTGTGGGTGATCCACAGAGCCGTGAGGGGAGCCTCGGATCTCCCGCAGAGCTCGCGTACGGCAGCGAGCACGCTGGTCTGAGAGTCCGGATCGAGCAGGGCTGTGGGCTCATCCAGCAGGAGCAGGCTCGCCTCGCTGGCCAGGGCTCCGGCAATGGCCAGCCGCTGTTTCTGTCCGCCACTGAGGGCATGGATCGGTCGGTGCTCCAGACCTGCCAGGCCGAGGTCCTCCAGTCGCCGGCGGACGCGTTCGCGGCGTTCGCTGCTGCCGATATCCGGATCCATTCCAAGGATCAGGTCGCTGCTGCAGCTCGGCAGCAGCAGTTGATGATCCGGGTTCTGGAACACCAGGGCGGATCGATGACTTGTGCTGATCGATCCGGATTGCGGTTCGATCAGGCCTGCGATCAGGCGGAACAGGGTGCTCTTGCCGCTGCCATTGCTCCCGACCAGCATCCACAGGCCTGGACCGGGGATGACGAGATTGCAATCGTCGAGAACCGTCTGGCCGTTGGCCCAGCGATGACTCAGTCTTGTGACCCGAAGTTCTGCGGTCGCGGTCTCAGGAGTCAAAGGAGAAGCCGGGGCGCTTGCTGCCACCCGTTGCAGCAGTCTTCTCATAAAGCTGAACGGCGAGAACCTCACTGATCAGCAGGGTGACCTTCTTGCCTTCCACTTTCTCGCAGGTGAGTTCCAGCAGGCGCGGTTGACCGCTTTCCAGGGCTTGCCGGATCTGCTGGTACAGGGTTTCAGCGGCCTCGGCCTCCTTGCGTTGCACCGACACCGGGACGGGGCTCATGCGCAGGGCCAGTTCGATGACGTACACGGCTTTTGGTTCACACTATGGATATTCTCGCGGCTCGGCAGCGCCCCTGACTGTTCAGGCCTGAGCATTTCTACCCATCGTTTCGCTCTGGTTCGGATTTCTTGCTCCAGGACGGAAAACACCACCTAAGCTCGTGGTGTAACGCTTCATGAAGCGCCTTTCTCATGACGATCGCTGTAGGACGCGCGCCTCAGCGGGGATGGTTTGACATCCTCGATGACTGGCTCAAGCGCGACCGCTTCGTTTTTGTCGGCTGGTCCGGCATTCTTCTCTTCCCCACGGCCTATCTGGCCATCGGTGGCTGGCTCACAGGCACCACCTTTGTCACCTCCTGGTACACCCACGGCATCGCCTCCTCGTACCTGGAAGGTTGCAACTTCCTCACCGCCGCTGTGTCCACCCCCGCTGATGCGATGGGTCACAGCCTCCTGCTGCTCTGGGGCCCTGAAGCCCAGGGTGACTTCGTTCGCTGGTGTCAGCTCGGCGGCCTCTGGGCCTTCGTGGCCCTGCACGGCGCCTTCGCGCTGATCGGCTTCATGCTGCGTCAGTTCGAAATCGCCCGTCTGGTCGGCATCCGCCCTTACAACGCCATCGCCTTCTCCGGTCCGATCGCGGTGTTCGTCAGTGTCTTTCTGATGTACCCCCTCGGCCAGAGCAGCTGGTTCTTCGCGCCCTCCTTCGGTGTGGCTGCGATCTTCCGCTTCCTTCTCTTCCTCCAGGGCTTCCATAACTGGACCCTGAACCCCTTCCACATGATGGGCGTCGCCGGCATCCTCGGCGGTGCACTCCTCTGCGCCATTCACGGCGCCACCGTGGAAAACACCCTGTTTGAGGACGGCGAGCAGGCCAACACCTTCAAGGCGTTCGAGCCCACGCAGGAAGAAGAGACCTATTCCATGGTCACCGCCAACCGCTTCTGGAGTCAGATCTTCGGTATCGCCTTCTCCAACAAGCGCTGGCTGCACTTCTTCATGCTGTTCGTTCCTGTGATGGGCCTGTGGACCAGCTCCATCGGCATCATCGGCCTGGCCCTCAACCTGCGCGCCTATGACTTCGTGTCACAGGAAATCCGCGCTGCAGAAGATCCCGAATTCGAGACCTTCTACACCAAGAACATCCTTCTTAATGAAGGACTGCGTGCCTGGATGGCACCGGCTGACCAGCCGCACGAAAACTTCGTCTTCCCTGAAGAGGTTCTGCCCCGCGGCAACGCCCTCTGATTTCGAAGTTCAAATTGTTTTTTCAAAGCCTCCCCGTCCCGGGGGGGCTTTTTTATTGGATTGACCCACTCAGACATTCAATGATTCAGAAAACGCTCTGAATTTCTTTTGTGCGGCTGCATCGGTTTGACCCTTCCGTTGCAACAGCACAACGCCATCGTCAAATGCCTTAACGCCATACCCCTGTCGGATGAGGTCGTCGAGCTTGCGGCGATTGCGTTTCAGGCCTCGGCGCTGTTTGCGGAATGTCTGGAACAGGCGCTGGTTGTGGAGATCGGCCACAACCCAATCCACTGGAAAGGGTTGGCCGTCCTGGTTCTGATAACGATCGTGGTACGGAAAGCGGATCAGAACTTCGCGATTGGCCAGGTGGGGGATCAGGCCTGTGGTGGCTGCGACTGTGCTGCGATCCGGAATGGTCTTGATCAGATCAAGGGCTCTCTGGCCATGGCGGAGCTGGGCAACGGGATCTCTGTAGATCCAAGGTTGGATGCTGTCTGGAATCATCCAGGACAGACTCTGATTGGGGTTGGCCGTCACGGTGAAGAAACAGGACAGGGCAATGGCCCCAGCCCAGATCCGTCGCAGACGGCGAGATTCGAACAGGTTCTGATGGTTTCGCCACCAGAGCACGGCTCCTGCAAACAGGCCAGGCACCACCAGGTAGGTGTATCGGATGCTGATGGACAGTGGATTGTTGAAGCCCTGGGCCAGCAGCAACCCCAGCAGGGGGAGACCCATCAACAGCCAGCTGTCGATCGAAATGAAGGGCACCAGGATCAACGGTATGCCCTGGGCGAGGAGATACGTGATGGTGTTGCCCGGTGGCGATACCAGTTCGCGCAGCAGAACCAGGGGCTGGCGCAGCACCAGTCCGAGCACCTCGAGGCTGCTGGCCTGGTCGCGGCCTTCGAGGTACTGACCGAAGTTTTCCACCATGAACCGCTGAGCGTTGTCTGCGCTGAACAGCGGCATCAGAACGTTGGTGGACAGGGCCACCCATCCGCCACCGAACAGGATCAGCGTCACGGCCATCGGCCAACGCCCTTTCCGGCGCAGGCCCAGCCAGATCCCCACTCCCATCAGCACAACGCCGGTGTCCTCCCGGATCAGTGGAATGGCCAGAGCGGCTGCTGCGGTGAGCCAGCGCTGCTGGCGTTCCAGCCCCAGCAGCAGCAGAAACACACACAACGGCAGCTGACTGAGATCAGTGAAGTTGCTGAGCATGCAGGGCGCGATCACTGCGTTGGCGCCGTAGAAGGCGATGGTGACCATGGCCGCCAGCTCTGGCTTGAGCTCCCGTTGCGCAAGCCTGTGCAGCACCAGTCCCGCAGCGGTGATCAGCACCACCTGCAGCATGGGCAGAGCCCATTTCCCCAGCAGCCCCACCAGGGGAATCCATAACGCCAGGATCGGGGTGAAGTGTTGCCCGAGACGGTGGTACCCGAGGGCAGGCAGCTCACCGCTGTGAATGACGTTGGTGGACAGCTGCGACGACAGCGTGCTCTCGAAGGGGTGCCCCCGCAGGCCGTTCCAGAGCACCTGCATGAGGATGCCCTGGTCCATGGAGGCGGTGAGGGATTGCATTCGCCACCACTGCAACGCGCAGCCGATCAGCAGGAACAGGGCGGCGGCCAGAAGCACGCGCCGCTGAGCTGACTCAGCCGGACGGGGGGCTGGGGTCTGATGCGAGGCCATGGAATTGTTCCGTGTGCTCAGGGTCAGGTGACCTGCAGAGGGTCAGGCCCGAGGGCCAGTCCCGGCAGCTCCAACCATTCGTTTCAGCCTGATCGATCAGCCGCCGCTGCACCTTGCTGCTGGAGCCCCAGCCAGGATCCTTGGGGTTGAGCAACAGCACCGTCCAGCTTTGCTCGCTCAGTGCACGGTTGAACGAGGCTTTGGGAAACGCGATCCGCTGACGCTGGCTGAGCTGCGGCACCAGATAGCTCGTGCTGAGCACCGCGTCATCCGGTTGCACCATGGCGATCGCTGCCTGGGTGGTTTTGAGGCTGGGCAGACGTTGCAGGTAGGGCCCTGTGAAGAACCAGGGTTTGGCCAGGGCCAGCCAGCAGGCTGTGGCCCACACCAGGGGCAGGGCTGGTCCGCGGCGGAGTCGGCCCGCCGCCAGTCCACCGTCGATGGCGGCGATGACGGCCACCACCGCAAGAGGAAGGCTGTAGTGATGCACCAGGGTGCGGTAGCTGGCAGACGCTGAAAGCAGATTCACCAGCACCAGGGGCAGCCCGATCAGCAGCGTCGGCAGCGATTGCCGTCGCCAGAGCCAGAGGCAGGGCAGGCAGAGCAGCAGCAGGTACTGAAGACCTCCGCTCCAGTCGAGGTTCTGCAGGATCTGCATCGGCCCGCCACTGAGGTGACTGAACATGCGAGCAGCGGCCTTGGGCCCTTCGCCATCCCGCAGCCAGGGATAGAGCCAGCGGCTGAGCAGCAGCAACCAGCCCGTCGCCAGGCCGGCAGCAGCGGCACTCCAGCGCCAGCGCCGGCGCCATGCCAGGTCGAGCCCCATCCCCCCGATCACCAGCACCAGCCCATCCCGGGCTCCGAGCAGCAGCAGCAGCAGAACCAACCAGAGGCGAGGGCGGTCCGCCCGTTCGGCCCAGAACGCCAGGGCGAGGGCTGGCATCACCCAGGTCTCCGGGTGGACATCGAACAGGACAACGTTGAAGACCACGGGCTGCAGCCACCACAGCCCGCAGGCCAGCCATCGGCCTTTGCTGGAGATCCCGGCCTGCTGGGCCAGCAACCAGATCGGGATGGCGGTGAGGCTCAGGGCCAGGGCCTGCCCCGCCAGCAGCCACTGCACCGACGGCAGCAGTTTGTAGAGCGCACCCGCGCCATAGAGCAGCCAGGCGCCGTGATCCGCCAGCACATGAACGTGCTCCATCGAGGAGATGGGTGGCAGCCCCTGACTGATCAGCCAGACCCACTGATCGAACAATCCAAGGTCATAGGCATTGCTTTGCAGCAGCCCATGGCGAAGGGCGCTGCAGCCCCAGCCGAGCAGCCCGAGGGCGATGGCCAGGCCCCAGAGCAGACGGGGTGGTTTCATTCGCATCGCCAGAGCTGCCACGCACCGCTGGTCGGGTCCTGGCTCGGCAGGCAGCCCGGCATCGGCTTGTTGCTCACCAACCAGTGGGGCCCCTGCGGGGGTTCACTCTTGCGGTATTGCATCAGGTTTCGACCCGCATACCAGCCGAGGGATGGCCGGGTGGGCCCCTTCAGCCAGACGGGTGCATCGGCAGGCAGGGCCCGCACCTGGGCGGCCACAGGCCGTGGATCCCAGCTTTCATTCAGTTCCCACAACCACAGGCGGCTGTGCCAGAGGGCCAGCAGCGCCAGGCCCCAGCCGATCACGAGGATCGCCAGTCCCTGCCTGCGGCGTCGGGGTTGGGGATGTCTGATGGCCTGGCCTCCCATCAGCAGCCCGAACCCCGCCAGTAGCAGGCTGACGCCGGGCAGTTGTGGCGCCGGGATGATCAGCGTGGTTAGTCCCGCCAAGCTCAAGGCCAGGCCAAGACCCTGCCAGCACCGTCCCACCCATCGGGGGGTGCCGGCGGCCAGCAGTTGATCCAGCCCTTCCGCGCAGAGCAGGGCCAGGGGCGGCCAGAGCAGGTGGCTGTACCAGGGCAACTGGGTGCGGAGCGGCAGCACTAGGGCGGCACTGCCGATCAGCAGGCCCAGCTCCCAGCGTCCTGCGGTGTGATGACGGTGCCGCCAGGCCCAGTGAAGGCCGATGGGTAGCAGCAGCAGCCAGGGCCAGCCTCCCTCCAGCACCTCCACCCATGGGGTCCACCAGCCATGGCCATCGCCGACGCTGCTGGTGAGACGCGCCAGTCCCTGGCCGCCCCACATCAGCAGCGCAGCGTCGCCGCGCACACTCCAGTGCCAGAGATGCCAGCTCAGCCCAGGCAGCAGTCCCAGACCGAGGGCGATCCAGCCGCGCCAGCGCGGCCAGCTGCTGCTGCCGCCAACGACGAGGGCGATGAGCGCCAATCCCAGCAGGGCCGGTGGTTTGAGCAGCAGCACGCCACTACCAGCGAGCCCGGCGATCAGTGCTCTGAGGGGGTGCTGACGGGCGCGAAGCCAGCCCCACCACAGCAGCAGGCTGCAACTCACGAGGGTGCCGTCCAGCATCGCGAGCCGGCCGTGACGGGCCATGGGCAGAAGGGTCATCAACACCACGCCGGCCAGCAGGGCTCGCCGCTGCCGTTCAGGGCCCCCCAGATCCCGCCGCAACAGCACAATCAGCGGGACCGCCAGGGTGGAGAGCAGCGCCGGCAGCAAGCGCACCAGGGTTTCATCCTCTCCCTGGGCACGGATCAGCCGGCCCATCGGGGCGTGAAGACCCGGGGGTTTGTTGAGGTATGGCTGTTGCCACTTCATTGGCAGCAGGCTGGTGCTGGAGCGGGCCACGGTGGCCACGCGACCTTCGTCCCAGTCGCGCAGCGGCAGGTTCCCCAGGCCCGGCAGCCAGAGCACCAGCGTGAGCAACCACAGCAGCAGTGGCATCAGCCAGCGCTGCCGTTCCAGCGATGTCGCCAAAGTTTTGACACCTCCGTTAGGGTTCAAGGGTCCCGACCGCAGTGGTGTGGTGGCATCTTCGGACCTTCGGGTCCTGGACACCACCGAATGCATCACCGGCGCTCACTAACCCTTTCAGGAGGAGGTGTCCATGCAATCCAGTTCTTTCATGCAGGGTCTGCTGATCGCGGAGAACGCCGGCTGAACGGCGCGCTCTAACTGATCATCCGGTTCCGCGGCAAAAACGGACTCGGCGAGAGCCCCCGGTCGGTCTTACGATCGGGGGCATCGTTCTGATCAGGAGCGCCGGCGGGGGTCGGCAGGGAGTGGTCGATCCAGCTGCCGATCGAGGGCGGCTTCAAGGTCGGGATGCTGAACGCCATTGCGCTGCAGCACCACCACACCACTGTTGATGGCCTGCACCCGATGGCTGTCGCGGTGGGCAGCCAGCCAGCGGCGAGCGTTGCGCAGCTGCTTCCAGTCGCCTCTGAAAGCAACCCCGTATTGCTCGAGCTGCTCGAGATCCACGGCGATCCAGTCGACCTGCTGCGGTGATCCGGATCGATCCAGAAAGCCCGTGGCGAATGGGAAGCGCACGAGCACGGCGCGTCTGGCTAGCAGCGGCACCAGGGGTGTGTTGGCGGCCACGCTGCCATCGGCCGGGATGACGGCCAGGGCCTGGCGAGCGGCAGCGCCATGATGCCACTGACGCCACGGGGGGCTGTTCACCCAGGGATCAATGCTGTCAGGGATCAGGAAGGACAGGCTGCGGTGTGGGTTGCTGCTGACTGTCAGCAGCAGAGACAGGCTGAGGGCAGCGCCCCAGGCCAGGCGGGTTCGCGCTCCAGGGTTGGGTTTTGGCCGACGCTGCCACCAGAACAGAGCGCCAAGGGCGAATCCGGGTACCACCAGCAGCGTGTAGCGGATAGTGATCGAGAGGGGGTCGTTGGCCCCCTGGGCCAGAAACAGCCCGAGCAGACTGGGCCCCGCCAGCAGCCAGGTGTCGAGGCTGATCAGAGGGACGAACAGAAAGGGCAGGCCATGGCCGAGCAGATACAGCAGGGTTTGACCCGGTGGATCCACCAACTGCTGAAGCAGCAGCAGAGGCTGACGCAGGGCGTGTCCCACCATTCCGAGGCTTGAGCTGCTGTTCTCGTCCCCCAGGTACTGGCCGAAGTTCTCCACCATGAACCGCTTGGCGTTGTCGTCGGAGAACAGCGGCATCAGCAGGTTGGTGCAGATCAGCACCCAGCCACCACCCCAGGCGATCAAGGCCATGGCCAATGGCCAGAGCTGTCGTTGCCGCAGCAGCAGCCACAGACCGATGGCCACCAGCAGCACACCGGTGTCCTCGCGGATCAAAGGGATCCAGAGGGCTGCTCCAGTGATCCACCAGCGGCGACGCTCCACCAGGCCGAGCATCAGGACAAACACGGCCAGGGGCAGCTGGCAGAGGTCGGTGTAGTTCCCGAGCGTGGGGCCGATCAGGGCATTACCTGCAAAGAAGCCGTAGGTGAGCCAGTTGGCAGTGCGTTCCGGCAGCAGACCCAATGCCAGTCGATGCAATGTGAGGCCAGCCGCCGTGATCAGTCCCACCTGCACCAGCGGCAGGGCGGCACCTCCGATCAGCCCCAAAAGGGGTGTCCAGAGCAGGAGAGTGGGGGTGAAATGCTGACCAAGCCGCTCGTAGTCGACCGAGGGCAGCTCCCCGGCGTGAATCACATTGGTGGAGAGCTGCGAGGAGAGGGTGCTTTCAAACGGATGACCCTGGAGAGAGTTCCAGAGCACTTGCTGAAAGATTCCCTGGTCGTAACTGGCCAGGAGCACCCAGGACCGCCAGGCCTGCAGCGTCAGCAGGACGGCTGCGAAGAGAACGGCGACGCGCAGGACCCGAGGGGACATGGAGCGCACAAGGGGCTGCCCCACTGTGGGTGGAGGCCCGCACGAATCAATTTCATGTCCGTAGTGAACGCTTTCAGGCGTGTTCTGTGACACCTGTTACCAGTCATTAAGGGAGCTGGCACAGGATTGCTTGGTTAAAGCTTAGTAAAGCCTTATGAGGTCTAAGTGGCGTTGTTGCGCCCATTTTCTGTGTGAGGACCCCCCATGAAGCTTTTCCAGCAATTGCTGGTGGCTCCAGCCGCCCTTGGCCTTCTGGCCTCCGGTGCCAATGCCGCCGAGCTCAACATCAATGGTGTTGCTGAGTACTCCTCTTCTTCCAAGAAGGATCAGGTCACCAGCGTCACCCAGTTTTCTGACGTTTATCCCACCGACTGGGCTTACCAGGCTCTGAGCAACCTGGTGGAGCAGTACGGCTGTGTGGCCGGCTACCCCACCGGCACCTTCCGTGGTGGCCGGGCCATGACCCGCTATGAAGCGGCTGCCCTGCTGAATGCCTGCCTCGATCGCGTCACCGAGGTGACCGATCAACTCAAGAGTCTTATTTCTGAGTTCGAGAAAGAACTCGCAATGATCGCCGGCAAAGTCGACGGTCTCGAGGCTCGCGTCGGCAAACTTGAAGCGACCAAGTTCTCCACCACCACCAAGCTGAAGGGTTACTCCGCTTGGGTCTTTGGTGCTGCTGAAGGTTTCGACGATGATGAGGGTGAGGCACTCACCTTCAACTACGACCTTCGTCTTGCTCTGAAGACGTCCTTCACGGGTAAGGACATGCTGACGACCGTTCTGCGTTCCGGTAACTTCGGTCCCTCCGTCTGGGATGAAGGTCTCACCTTTGTTGAGACCGCCATGTCCTCCGGTAACACCGTCAAAATCGGTCGCTTGTTCTACACCTTCCCTGTTGGTGAGAACCTGACGGTGACAGCTGGTCCTGTGGTGAGGACGGATGACCCTGGTATGTACGCCGGCTATGCAACCTTCTACCCCTCCGACCTGCTGCTGGACTTCTTCACCTATGGCGGTGCCTGGGCAACCAACAACCTGGCTAGCACCGGCGCCGGCTTGGGTGGTATTTATACGCTTGGAGACTCTGGTTTCAAACTCAGCGGCAACTACGTCGCATGGGATGGAAGCAGTACGGGCATTGGCCGTGATGAAACCGGTTCGACATCTTCTTGGCAGCTTTTCTATGAAGGTGAAGTCGCTGAAGGTAGCTTCTTGGCTCAAGTTGGTTATGCCTACGCGCAAAATGTTGGCCTGACCATCGGCACCAACAAGGCAGCTGCTGAAGCTGGTGACAGCCGTCATGGCTTCAGCATTGCTGCAGCATGGGCACCTGCAGATTCAGGTATCATTCCTTCTGTGAGTGGTGGTTACTCATTGTCTAACCCTGAAGATTCAGACGAAGAGATCACCAGCTGGTACGCCGGTTTTGAGTGGTCTGATGTTGGCATTGAAGGTAACTCATTCGGCACAGCCATCGGTCAGGCTCCTAAAATCGAAGACGACTACAACATGATGTGGGAAATCTTCTATAAGTTTGCCGTTACCGACAACATCACCGTCACGCCGACTTACTTCATCATTGATGAGTATTCCGGCGATCTTTCAAGTGATTACGTCCAAGGTGCTTACGTGAAGACCACATTTACCTTCTGATCGCCAACGAAGAACCTCCACTAGTTCTTTCTTTTCCGACCCACCTCTTATGAGGTGGGTTTTTTTTGCCTTTAACTGCCACTTTGGCCTTTAAACTTGCCTTAAATTGTTTAAAGTGTAGTAATAGACACAAAATTGTGCGGACCCTTGTGATCGCTTTTGCTTCACCAGTATTTTTCTGTAGGACTCTCTGTCCACTTCCCTCAATTTTGGTGTGAGGAATCTCATGAAACTCTTCCAGCAACTGCTGGTAGCGCCTGCCGCCCTAGGCCTCCTGGCCTCCGGCGCCAACGCCGCAGACCTGAACATCAACGGTGTGTCCGACTACTCGGCATCCGAAGAGCAGGTCACCAGCATCACCCAGTTCTCCGATGTCTACCCGACTGACTGGGCCTACCAGGCACTCGCCAACCTGATCGAGCGTTACGGCTGCGTCGCCGGTTACCCCAACGGCACCTTCAGTGGCAACCGGGCCATGACCCGCTATGAAGCGGCTGCCCTGCTGAACGCTTGCCTCGACCGCATCACCGAGGTGACCGATCAGCTGCGTCGTCTGATCAAAGAATTCGAAACCGAGCTGGCTGTGATCCGCGGCCGCGTGGACGGTCTGGAAGCTCGCGTTGGCGAACTGGAAGCCACTCAGTTCTCCACCACCACCAAGCTGAAAGGCAAGGCGAATTTCGTCATGGGTGCCACCAAAGCTCTTGGTGATAACCCTGGCAATATGAAGGATGACTACAACGCTGAGTACGGCGCTTTCACCTTCAGTTATGACCTGCGCCTGGGTCTGAAGACGTCCTTCACTGGTAAGGATTTGCTCTTCACTCGCCTACGTGTCGGCAACCAGGGCGATGCCTCGGTTTGGGATGGCAACGGTGTTGGCTTGAACAAGCTTGACACTGGTGCTCCTGGCGGCAACGCTGTTGAGATTGATCGTTTGTACTATCGATTCCCCCTGGGCAGCGGATTTAAGGCTCAGATCGGTGCTCTGACCCGCAACACCGAAATGATGGGCTACAAGGCCAGTGCTTATGCTAAGGGTGGCCAGAAGGTTCTCGACTTCTTCGGTGGTTCTCTGGGAACCCCCGGCGTTTGGAACAAGGAAACTGGCAGCGGCTTCGGTCTGATCTACACCAACAAGAAGAGCGCAGGAAAGGGCAATCCTTACTGGACTCTTGCCGCTAACTACATTGCTGACTCCGGAGAGGGTGAAGATAGCAACCCCAATTCGGGTGGCTTCATGACCGATAACTCCGAAGCGAACATTACCAGCCAGATTGCCTACGGAACCAAGAGATGGGGCCTTGCCGCTGGTTATCGCTACGGACAGTGCGGAGCTAAATTCCGTACTGGTACAGAGTTCGCTGGTAAGGGCGACACTTCTTGCACCGTTGAAAATAAAGACGGCAAAGAAGTTCGTTCTGATGCCGATAGCCACAACTGGTCACTCCATGCCTTCTGGCGCCCTGAGGAATCAGGCATGATTCCTTCCATTAGTGCGGGTGTTGGTGCTTCCTACAGCAATGGCAACGATGACTGGGAGGATGCGACCGAAATCCGTGAGATGGCCTCTTGGATGGTGGGTCTTACTTGGAATGATGTTTTCCAGAAGAAGAACGCCCTTGGAGCTGCTATTGGTCAGCCACGGTTCGTGACTAAGGTTGATCGCAAAGGCGAAAGTGATTTTGTTGCCGATGGCAACTATGCCATGGAGCTCTGGTACAAGTTCCAGGTCACCAACAAAATTGCTGTAACCCCTGCGATTTACTGGCTTTCTCGTCCTTACGGATTCGAGACTCCCGACGACAAGTCCGTTGGTGTGTTCGGCGGTGTAGTTCAGACCGTCTTCAAGTTCTGATTCATAACCCGACTTCGGTCGGGTTTTCAGACTTGTTCCTCACACAGATCAGCCCCCCGTCAGGGGGGCTTTTTTATTGTGTTTAGTAATGGGTTAATGGGGTCTAGCACAACTCCCCAAGTTCGGTGCCTTCAGTTTGTTGTTGTAATGCTTCCTGCAGGAATTTGAGGGGATGAGTATGAAACTTCTCCAGGACCTTTTGGTCGCACCGGCAGCCCTGACATTTTTGATTGGTCTCAAATAGCACAAGCTGCGGATCTCAACATTATGTTGACGGTGCTTATGTGAAGTCCAACTTCATTTTCTAATTAGCAACGAAGAATCTCTACTTGTGCTTTCTTCCTCAACCCACCTTTTGTGAGCTGGGTTGTCTTTGGCTAACAACCTTCAACCTAGTTATTTAACCTAAGCTTAAACTGGTTAAGGCGTAGTAATGGACACATAACAGTGCGGCCTCCTGTGCAGACTTTTCCTTCACCAGTATTTTCCTGTAGGACTCTCTGTCCACTTCCCTCAATTTTGGTGTGAGGAATCTCATGAAACTCTTCCAGCAACTGCTGGTAGCGCCTGCCGCCCTAGGCCTCCTGGCCTCCGGCGCCAACGCCGCAGACCTGAACATCAACGGTGTGTCCGACTACTCGGCATCCGAAGAGCAGGTCACCAGCATCACCCAGTTCTCCGACGTCTACCCGACTGACTGGGCCTACCAGGCACTCGCCAACCTGATCGAGCGTTACGGCTGCGTCGCCGGTTACCCCAACGGCACCTTCAGTGGCAACCGGGCCATGACCCGCTATGAAGCGGCTGCCCTGCTGAACGCTTGCCTCGACCGCATCACCGAGGTGACCGATCAGCTGCGTCGTCTGATCAAAGAATTCGAAACCGAGCTGGCTGTGATCCGCGGCCGCGTGGACGGTCTGGAAGCTCGCGTTGGCGAACTGGAAGCCACTCAGTTCTCCACCACCACCAAGCTGAAAGGTAAGGCTACCTTCGTTACAGGTGCCATTAATTCTGAGGCTGACGCAGACAAATCTGCCTATGACGCCTTGAGTTTCTCTTATGACTTGCGTCTTGGTCTGAAGACTTCTTTCACTGGTAAGGATCTTCTCTTCACCCGCCTGCGCGGTGGCAACATGAAGGATGGGTCTGCTTTCTCCGGTGGATTGCGCAAGCTGGATGTTTCCGGAATGTCTGGAAACGTCATGGAAGTTGATCGTCTCTACTATCGCTTCCCTGTTGCAAAAGGCCTGACCGCGATTGTAGGCCCTCTGGCTCGGAATACTGAAAGCTTGGGTATGAAGCCCTCGGCTTACAAAGTGAAGACCCTCAACATGTTTGGTGGTCACTGGGGCACACCTGGTGTCTACAACAAAGAAACCGGCGGTTTGGTTGGCTTGATCTGGAAGCAGAAGGTAGCTAAAGGGGACCCTAAGTTCACTGTTGCCGTGAACTATGTCGCCGATGCTGGAGAAGCAGAGAACAGCGATCCCACCGCGGGTGGCATGTTCGGCTCCAACTCACGTGCTAATACGACTGCCCAGATTGGCTACGGATCTAAAAAGTGGGGTGTTGCCTTCGGCTATCGCTACGGTCAGTGCAAAGCAGGTTTTGGAACTGGCTTCTTTAAGGAGCAAAGTTGCGCTAAGGGCACCGATGTCTACTCCAATAACTTTGCTCTCAACGGTTTCTGGAAGCCTTCTGAGACTGGTCTGATTCCTTCAATCAGCGCTGGTTATGGATTCTCCTCCCTTGAGGGTTCTGACGTTGAAGAACTTGCTAGCTGGATGGTTGGTTTCCAGTGGGACAAGCTGGCAAAGACAAGCCATAAGCTTGCTGTCGGATTCGGTGCCCCCCAGTACGTTGTCTCTCAAAAGGGCGATGACCCTGATTCCCCTGAACTTGCTATCGAAGCTTCCCTCAAGCTGAAGGTGGCTGACAAAATCTCAGTCATTCCTGCAGTCTTCTACCTTCCTGAGCAGTCTCAGGGTGTGGATGATGCGTCTCAGTGGGGTGGCGTCGTTCAGACCGTCTTCAAGTTCTGATTCAACGGCCCGACTTCGGTCGGGTTTTCAGACTTGTTCCTCACACAGATCAGCCCCCCTATCAGGGGGGCTTTTTTATTGTGTTTAACGGTGGGTTAATGGACTAGCACCACACCCCACGTCCGGTACCTTCAGTTTGTTGTTGAAATGCTTCCTGCAGGAAGTTGAGGGGATTGGTATGAAACTGCTCCAGCACCTTTTGGTCGCTCCAGCAGCACTGACGTTTTTGATTGCTCCCCTTTCGGCACAAGCTGCCGACCTCAACATTGACTCGGTTTCGGATTACTCTGCGACCCTCGATCTTGAACAAGCCAAGCAACTGCTCCAGCAGGTCACCAGTGTTAATCAGTTCAATGATGTATACCCCACGGACTGGGCCTATCAGGCCCTGGTGAGGTTGGTAAAAACCTATGGATGTGTGGCTGGCTACCCCAACGGCAGCTTCCGCGGCTACATCCCGATCACCCGTTATGAAGCGGCGGCGCTGTTGGCATCCTGCCTTGATCGCGTCACGGAGATGACCGAAGAGGTGGAGCAGCTGCTGAAGGAATTCGAATCCGAACTCAACTTTGTGGCCGGCAGCATCATGCTGCTGGAGGATCGAGTTGGCTCCCTGGAAGCCAGCCAGTTCTCCACCACCACCAAATTGAAGGGCAAGAGCACCTTCACCATGGGCTCCACCAAGGCCTATGGCACCAATGATGGTTCCAAGTACTACTGGGATTACGACCAGAAGCACCAGATTGTCGAAATTGATGGTCGTGAGTCGCCCCTCGGCTCGACGCAGAACAGCCGCTCATGGCAGAAGACCCGCAAGGCCTGGCGGGCTGTTCATAACCGCGATGGTTCATTGAAGGAAAAAGACGGCAAAAGCGGTACCGAGATCATCAAAGGGACCAAGCTTGAGAAGCACTACAAAGACATTCGTTCCCGTAAATTCCGGGACCATAAAGCCTGGAAAAAAGATGGCTCAGGGGGAGGAACCCGCGCTTACAACAGTCAGTACGGCGCTGCCACCTTTAACTATGAACAGAAGCTGAACCTGAAGACGTCTTTCACAGGGAAAGATCTTCTTTATGCAAGTTTCACGGCGGGTAACTTCTGCGATAACGCCTTTGCTGGCGATGGTGTGGCTTTGACGAAGCTCAGTACAGCACCTTGTACGGACGATATTCTTGGCTTGGGTCGTTTGTATTACCGCTTCCCTCTCAAGAATGACGAATTGATTGATCACTCGCTCACCTTCATCGTTGGTCCGATGGCGAGAAACACCGAGAGTCTGGGAATGTGGCCCTCGGCCTACAACCGGGGCGGTGCTCGTATCCTCGATTGGACCGGACTGGCCGGTGCTTCCAACGTTTACAACAAAGCCACGGGTGCGCTGTTCGGAGTGATTTACAAGGAGAAGACCGAAAACAAGGGTGACCCGGCCTTCTCACTCTCGATGAACTACGTGGCTGAGGATGGTGGTGACGGTGATCCAGTGCTCGGTGGCCTGTTCACGAATAACTCCCGCGGAAATTTCCTCATCCAGACCGGCTGGGGTGGAGAGGAATACGGCGTCGCCTTCGCTTACCGCTACGGCCAGTGCGGTACGGGGCAGCGCCGTGGCACCAATTTCATGATGGATGATTCATTCAACAATGAATGTTGGCGTGACGTCTGGAATTGGACGGAAGAAGATCTCTATCAGGGCGACTACATCGCCGAGCGCAGTGAGCGCAACAGCCACAACTTCGCTTTGAATGGTTATTGGGTGCCCCAGGAGACCGGCTGGGTTCCCTCAGTGTCTGTGGGCTACGCCCGCAGTGCCATCACCGGTAAGGGATTCTTCAAGTACTCCCCTGTGGCCAGCCAATCCTGGTTCGTTGGCCTCAAATGGGACGACGTGTTTGATGTCGGCAACGACCTCGGCGTCAGCTTCGGCATGCCCAACTTTGCGACGGAGCTCGCTGGTGGATACACCGCCAACGATGCCAACTATCTGGTGGAGCTTTACGCCTCCTTCCAGGTCACCGACAACATTCAGATCACGCCATCGGTGTTCTGGATGTCGCGTCCATTGGGTCATTACACCGCCAACCTCAGCGGTGATCAGGACCAGGACGGCGCATCGACCTTCGGCATTTTTGGCGGTTTGATTCAGTCGGTCTTCCGTTTCTGACCCCACTGCCATGGCCATCGCCTCCGATATCACTGGCCTGATCGGAGGCACGCCCCTGGTTCGTCTCAACCGCCTTCCAGCGCAGTTTGGCTGTGGGGCCGATGTGGTCGCCAAGCTGGAAAGCTTCAATCCCTCGGCTTCGGTGAAGGATCGAATTGCCAGCGCCATGGTGCTGGCAGCGGAACAGGAGGGCACGATTCAGCCGGGACGAACCGTGCTGGTGGAGCCCACCAGCGGTAACACCGGTATTGCCCTGGCGATGGTCGCCGCCGCTCGGGGCTATCGGCTCATCCTCACCATGCCGGACACGATGAGCACTGAACGGCGTTCGATGCTGCGCGCCTACGGCGCTGAGCTGCAGCTCACCGATGGTGCCCAGGGCATGGCTGGAGCCATTGCCCTGGCGAAGGAGTTGGTGGAGGAGATCCCTGAGGCCTATCTGTTGCAGCAATTCGACAACCCGGCGAACCCTGCGGTGCACGAGCGCACCACCGCTGAAGAGATCTGGTACGACTGTGACGGCCAGCTGGATGCCCTGGTGGCCGGCGTCGGCACCGGCGGCACCATCACCGGTTGTGCGCGGTTGCTGAAGCAGCGCCAACCGGATTTGCAGGTGGTGGCGGTGGAGCCGGCTGGTAGTGCTGTGTTGTCAGGCCAGGCGCCAGGCGCCCATCGCATTCAGGGCATCGGTGCCGGGTTCGTCCCTGCGGTGCTCGATCTTGATCTGATCGATGCGGTCATGACCGTGTCCGACGAGGAGGCCATGGACGTGGGCCGTCGGCTGGCCCGAGAGGAGGGCCTGCTCTGTGGGATCAGCAGTGGTGCTGCCGTGGCTGCGGCTCTGCGGTTGGGACAGCGGCCCGAGCTGCAGGGACGGCGCGTGGTGGTGATGCTCGCCAGCTACGGCGAGCGTTATCTCTCCACACCGATGTTCAGTGGCGCCGCCCCGATGCCCGCACGTCAGGACCCGATGCTGTGACGATGGGAGCAGAGACGGGAACCGATGGCCGATCCCTATGCCGAGCTTGGGGTGAGCAGCAGCGCCAGCGCCGCTGAGATCAAGGCGGCCTATCGACGCCTGGTGAAGCAGCACCACCCCGATGCCGGTGGCGACGACCAGCGCATGCTCGCCCTCAATGCCGCCTGGGAGGTTCTCGGTGATCCGGAGCGGCGCCGCGCCCACGACCGCAGCCGGATCACCGCCGCCGCCGCCGCTGGAACAGCGGCCCGGGATCTGCGGCGGGCGGCAACGGGCCACGACCGCGCGGTTCAGGCCGATGACGCCCTGGTGCGCTGGTTACGGCAGGTTTATGCGCCCATCGACCGGCTGCTGGGTGAGGTGATCAATCCCTTCCCCAAGCAGCTCAAGGCCCTCTCGGCTGATCCCTATGACGACGCCTTGATGGAGGACTTCTGCCGTTACCTGGAAAGCAGTAGCCGTCGGATGGAACGCGTCAAGGAACTGTTTCAGAGCCTGCCCACCCCTGCGGCGGCCCGTGGCTTTGGTTTGAGCATTTACCACTGCTTCTCGGAAGTGGAGGACGCCCTGGCGGAGCTGGAGCGCTACACCATGGGTTACGTGGACAACTACCTCCACGATGGCCGGGAGATGTTGCGGGAAGCCAAGCAGCGGCGCCAACGCTTGCAGGATGAGCACCGGCGCCTGGAGATCGCATGAGCCGTCGTCTCGGACTTGGGGTGGCCATGATCTGGCTGCTGGCCACGGCGGTTGATCGTCTGTGGTGGATGCAGCAGACCGGTGTCCCCGCCTGGGATCAGGCGGACTATCTCAACAGTGCCCTCGACCATGGCCGGGCCCTTGGGCTGCTGCCCGGCGGAGGTTGGAACGGTTGGTCGGCCCTGCTGGATCTCTCCCCCAAGATTCCACCGCTGGCCTCCCTGGTGAATGGCACCGTGATGGCCGTGAGCGGCGATGCCCCGGCGGATGCCGCCTGGAGCCTCAGCCTCTGGCATGGACTGTTGCTACTGGCCGTGGCTGGTTGGGGGTATCGGCTTCGGGGTGAAGGCCTGGCTCTGCTGGCCTGTCTGCTGACGGCTCTGACGCCGGCGCTGCTGGATCTCCGAACGGACTATGTGCTGGAGATGCCCCTGGCGGCGATGGTCACCTTGGCGCTCTGGCGGTTGGCCGTCTGGTGTGATCCCAGCACCGGTGGACGTTGGGGCCAGGTGTGTTGGGCGACCGTTGCGGCCCTGGCGGCGGCGCTGGTGAAGCAGAGCGCCCTGCTGGCGCTGGCACCGGCTGGACTCTGGGCTGCCTGGATCGCCTTGCGACGCCGGGGGGTGTGGCGGCGACAGGCCCTGGTGCTGCCGCTGCTTGGATCAGCCATGGTCTTGCCCTGGCTTCGGCACAACTGGATCACCAGCCTTGGAGGCACCAATCGCGCGGTGTTCGAGTCCGCCGCCCGTGAGGGAGACCCTGGACTGCTGAGCCTGGAGGGTTGGTTGTGGTATCCGAGGCTGTTGCCGGAGCAGCTGGGACTGGTGCTGTTGGTGGTGGGCGTCTCCGGCCTGGTGCTCTGGTGGGTTCAGCGCTCCCGCACTTCAGGTGACGACGGCTGGTGCTGGAGCTGGCTGGTGATCAACCTGCTGGCGGCCTGGCTGCTCACCAGCCTCAGCCCCAACAAGGGCGATCGCTACATCGCGCCGTTGCTGCCGGCGTTGCTGCTGCTGCTCAGTCGCGGCTGGTGGCAATGGGGGCTCTGGTTGCGGCAGTGGCGTCCCCGCTGGACCAGCCCCCTCCTGGGCATCGGGCTTCTGGCCTGTGTCCCGGCGGGGTGGAGCCATCAGTGGGAGCGCCTGCAGGATCGGCCGCGGGGGCCTCTGCAGGCCCTGGTGCAGGCCGCCGGTGGTGCGGATCCTGCGGCGGAGCCCCGCACGGTGATCGTGGTGCCGAGCACACCGGATCTCAACCAGCACAACGTCAGCTTCTATGGCCGTCGCGGCGGAGGCCGGCTCGTCGGTCGCCAGCTGGGGGGCAGCCGCCGTGACCGGGCTCCGGTCCTGGCGCGGGCCGAGTGGGTGGTGCTGTCGGAGGGGGATCAGGGCTCGGTCCGCAAGGCAGCTCGCAAGCTGGACCGTGCCGTTCGCAGCAGCGGTGTGTTTGAGCAGGTGCAGCGCTTCCCGCGCCCGAAAGGAGGCAGTTATTCCCTTTGGCGCCGCCGTTCGGATCGACCGGCATCGCTTGGATTTGCCGCTGCGTTTCCTGCTTTGGCCGCTGGTCTGGCGGCAGGTCCTTCCGGCCTGGATCCGGTCTTCTCCGCTGTGGCCGTGGAGCACATGCTGGATGGCCATTTTCTCTATCGGCAGCAGGTGGCAGGGCAGGCGCAGCAGCAGCTCGCCATCAACCCTGAAGATGCACAGGCACGCTGGAGTCTGGCCCTCCTGGCGGTGCTGGCCAACCGTCCCGGGGAAGCGGCTGACCAGTTCGCCGCTCTGCAGCGTTTAGACCCGCAGAGCCCCTGGCCTGCGGCGTACCGGAGCGTGGTGCTCCTCGCGGGCTGGATGCCCTGGGCCGCTTCAACGGTGGCGGATCAGGCCGCTTCCCAGCAGAACAACGGCGTTCTGGTGGCCCTGGCCGACCTCAGTGCAGTTCTGGGCGGTGCCGTCTGGCGTTTGCCCTCCGCCATCAGCAGCGTGCCGACGGCGGTGAAGCTTGTGGAGGGTGCCCTGACTCAGCCGCAGGATTCCAACTGATCCATGCGCAGCCACACATCCGGGACCGGACGGTTCCAACGCACCTGGCCATAGTCCCCTTTCACCAGCAGCAGCTCCCCAGGACCTTCAAAGATGTAATCCGGTGCTGTCGAGTCGCTGGCGGAGGCTTCCAGGCTGGCGCTGTAGGCCGCACGGTTCACTTTCACCAGGGCGCCCTTGCGCAGAGCCGCCGGTTTGGCCTTGGCGGGGGCCTTGGTGTCGGTTTCGGCCATCTGGGCAGGCAGGGAATGGGATCAGGCTAAAGCCCGTACACGATCGATTCGCCCTAGCCTCCCCGACGCACATCTCAAGGACCCATGCGACTGCTGCTGCTGGGATGCACTGGATTTGTCGGCAGGGAACTGGTTCCTCAGCTGATTCAATCCGGCCATCAGGTCACCATCGTCAGCCGTCGTCTTCCCCGGGGTTACGAGGCGGAACGCAGCGATGGGCGCATGGCCTGGCTGCAGCTTGACCCGGCCCAGCCCGCCAGCTGGCAGGAGCCCTCCCTGAAGGACGCCCTCACGCAGGCGGATGGTGTGGTGAATCTGGCGGGGGAGCCGATCGCCGAGCAGCGCTGGACCGCCGCCCACCTGAAGCTCCTCGAGAACAGTCGACTGGACACCACACGTCTGCTGGTGGAGGCGATGGCCGCCCTGCCGGCTTCACCCCAGGTGCTGGTGAACGCGTCCGCCATCGGGTTTTACGGCACCAGTCCCGACGCCTGCTTCCAGGAGTCCAGTGCCGCCGGTTCCGATTTTCTGGCGTCGTTGTGTGAACGCTGGGAGGCAGCGGCTGCGGCGGTTCCTGCCGCAACCCGTCTGGTGACCGTGCGGATCGGCATCGTGATCGCGGCCGGTGGTGGTGCCCTCGGCAAGATGCTGCCGGTGTTCCGCGCCGGCTTCGGTGGGCCGATCGGTTCCGGCCAGCAATGGATGAGTTGGATTCATCGCAGTGACCTCTGCGCCCTGATTCAGCGGGGCCTGGAGGACACGTCCTGGTCCGGTGTGGTCAATGGCGTCGCCCCCGAGCCGGTGTCGATGACGGCGTTCGCCCGGGAACTCGGCCGCAGTCTGGGCCGTCCCAGCCTGTTGCCCGTCCCGGGCCCGGTGCTGCAGGTGCTGCTCGGAGATGGCGCCAAGGTGGTGCTTGAGGGCCAGCAGGTGCAATCCGAGCGGCTGGAGAGCCTCGGGTTCAACTTCCGCTATCCCGACCTGCCTTCAGCACTCGCCGCTGCCACCAGCTGAGAATTCCGCTCACCAGGGCCGCCATGATCAGCAGGCTGATGGCCGGGGTGAACAGGGGCTGCCACAGGGTCTGAAACAGATCCATCGGTGCATTGCGGCCCTGGGTCTGGGCCGCAACGGCGACCCCGAAGAAGCCGGCGCCGAGGATCACCACGAGCACGTTGAGCATCAGCAGCCGATCCAGCCAGCGTTTCCAGCTCGGTTCCGAGAACGCACTCATGGCAGGAGTTCGCTGATGGCTGCTGCCATTCTTGTGCCTCCCCCGGCTGTTCCGAGACGGCGGCTGGCTTCGCGGCGGCACTGCTCGTGCAGCTCCTGATCACTGCGGGAGCGGTTCAGCAAGTCCAGCGCCAGCGCAGCTGTGGCTGCGATGTTGTCGCGGGAACCGGCGTCGCCGGGGGCACAGAAAACCGTTGGCCCCAGCAACCGGCGCTGTGCCTCCGCAAACCGGGCGGTGAACTGGGGGCCTTCCCCTGGAAGTTGCAGAGCGGGTTTGGCCAGGCCGATGGCCTGTTCAATCGCTGTGCCGGCCATGCCGATGACCAGATCGCTGTGTTGCAGCACGGATTGGAAGGCGTCGCGCCGCAAGGTGATCGGCACGGTGTCTTCTCGGCTCAGCACCCCCTGCTCCAGACGCCAGCCGACGCTGCCGGCCAGAGCCTGCAGGGCTGTGTCCTCCAGGCTCGCCACCAGGGCCAGATCCACGCTCAGCTCCGCAGCGACGGGGAGCTTCTCGATCAATTGCAGCAGCAGCAGCAGGTTGTGCTCCAGTTCCGGCCGGCGACTGCCGGGCAGCAGTCCGATGCGTTGCCGGGCGGTGGGCAGCGCTGCGGCTGGCGCCAGCACGGGGTCCATGAACGGGTTTCCGACGAAGCGCACCGAACGTTGCAGCTGGGTGGTGAGGTCGTCCGCCGTGAGCTGGTCCCGGCTGAACACCGCCTGGAAGCGAGGGGTGGCCAGGAGTTCGCCGCAGGGCCAGGGCAAACGCAGCCGTCCTTCGTAGTGGCTCGAATAGGCCACGAGATAGGTGGCCACCGGCCTGCGGGTCAGCCAGGCGGCGATCACCGGGATGACATCCCCCACCACCACGATCAGATCGAAGCGATGGCTGTGGCGCAGCAGCCGCAGCAGGCGTCGCAACAGGTAGAGGATCTGCCCTTGCACCAGTTCCGTCAGCCGCCCGCGCAGGCTGGTGTAGCCGATGCCTCCGGTGCTGAATTCGTGGCTGCGCCCCAGCAGGGCAATGCCGGCCTGTTGGTAGGGACGGCCCAGCCCCGCCAGTGGCAGGGCCTGAACGCTATGCCCCAGGGACTGAAGGGCCTGACCGATCAGCGCGCCGGAGACGTCTTCACCGTGACCGTTGCTCAGCAGCAGGATCTGTCCCATGGATCGGATGCGCCGCCGCGAGATGGGTCAGAAGTTGAGCCAGGACTTCACTTTTTCGAGCGCTTTCCAGCCCGGGCGCCGCACCAGACCGTCCTCGAGGGCACCTTTGAGGTCATCGGAAATCTGGGGGGCCATGGTCAGCACCTGCTGCACCATCTGGATCTGATCGCGCACACCCTTGGAATCCGTCTCCAGCAACGCCAGGCTCAGGTTGATGCGGGCCTGGGGATCCTGGGGGCTGAGCTTCACCGCGAACCGTGCCGAGCGCAGGGCCTCCTCGGGTTGGTCGCAGAGCAGTTGCAGCCAGGCCAGGCAGGTCCAGCCTGCGGCCTGGCGAGGCGCCATCTCGGTGATCTTGAGGAAGTCGGGCAGGATCTCGGCGGCTCTGGCTCCGGCCTGATAACGGGCCATGGCCTGGTCAAACAGGTTCTCCTGGCTGGACTCCATGGCGACGCGTGCTGAACACTCCTCAGATTCCCACGCGGCGCCGTTGGGTCACACCGCGAAGGAGCTGCCGCAACCGCAGGTCTGACTGGCGTTGGGGTTGGTGAAGTTGAAGCCTCCGCCGATCAGAGCGGTGCTGAAGTCCAGTTGCATGCCGTAGATGTACAGCAGGCTCTTGGGGTCGCAGATCACGCGGAAGCCCTGGCCGTTGGCGGCGACGTAGTCGTAGGTCTCGTCGTCTTCGAGGGTGTCGGAGGCCGGCACGAAGTCCATCGTGTAGCTCATGCCGCTGCAGCCCCCGGAGCGGACCCCCACCCGCAGCACCTGTTGATCGCCCTGCTCACGACAGAGCTTGGCCAGCTGCTGCATGGCGGGTTCCGTGATCAGGATGCCCTTGCCGTCCTTGGCGGTGTGGGCCGGCGCTGGGCTGGTGGTTGAGGTCATTGATGACGCAGGCTCATGTCCTCACTTTATGGAGCCTGATACATAGAGTCGCCATCAGTTGCACACCACAAGGTGCGGGTCGCGATTGTCGGTTCCGGTCTCGCGGGCCTCTCCGCTGCGGTGGACCTGGTGGATGCCGGGCATAAGGTGAATCTCTATGAGGCTCGCCCGTTCATGGGCGGCAAGGTGGGCAGTTGGGTTGATGACGGCGGCAACCACATCGAAATGGGGTTGCATGTGTTCTTTTTCAATTACGCCAATCTCTTCGCCTTGATGCGGAAGGTGGGCGCCTTTGAAAACCTGCTGCCCAAGCAGCACACCCACCTGTTCGTGAACGAGGGTGGTGACCTGCGGGAACTGGATTTCCGCTTCCCGATCGGGGCTCCCTTCAACGGCCTCAAGGCGTTCTTCACCACGCCACAGCTCAGCTGGATCGACAAGCTGCGCAATGCCCTGGCCCTGGGGACGAGCCCGATCGTGCGGGGCCTGGTGGATTACGAGGGGGCGATGCGCACCATCCGTGCGTTGGATTCCGTCAGCTTCCAGGATTGGTTCGTGGGCCACGGCGGGAGCCCGGAAAGCATCCGTCGCATGTGGAACCCGATCGCCTATGCGCTGGGGTTCATCGATTGCGAGGCGATTTCGGCCCGCTGCATGCTCACCATCTTCATGATGTTTGCGTCCAAGACCGAAGCCTCCAAACTCAATTTGCTCAAGGGATCGCCGCACCGTTGGCTCACCGGTCCGATCCTCGATTACATCCAGCAGCGCGGCGGCACCTTGCATCTGCGCCACCGGGTGAAGCAGGTGGAGTACAGCGATGGCGACACCCCCGAGGTGACCGCTCTGCAGCTGGGCACACCGGAGGGAGACATCCGTGTGGAGGCTGACGCCTATCTCGCCGCCTGCGATGTGCCCGGGATCCAGAAGCTGTTGCCGGACGACTGGCGTCGCTTCCCCCAGTTCGATGCCATCCATCAACTGGAGGCGGTTCCCGTGGCCACGGTGCAGCTTCGTTACGACGGCTGGGTGACGGAACTGGGTGAATCGCAGGACGCCCAGCGCCGGGATGTGGCGACGCCAACCGGTCTGAACAATCTGCTGTATACCGCTGATGCGGATTTCAGCTGCTTTGCGGATCTGGCCCTGGCCAGTCCGGAGGATTACCGCAAGGAGGGAGAGGGGTCCCTGCTGCAGTGTGTGCTGACCCCCGGTGATCCCTGGATTCCCAAATCCGTGGACGAGATCGTGGCCCACACCGATCGCCAGGTGCGTGCCTTGTTCCCTTCTGCTCGCGATCTCAAGCTCACCTGGAGCAACGTGGTGAAGCTGGCGCAGTCGCTCTACCGCGAGGCTCCGGGCATGGAGCCCTACCGCCCTGATCAGCGCACGCCGATTCAGAACTTCTTCCTGGCTGGCAGTTACACCCGCCAGGACTACATCGATTCGATGGAAGGCGCCACGATGAGTGGCCATCTGGCGGCAGCCGCCATCCTGGATCAGCCAGTTAGGCTCGCCACCAACGCAGCTGTGGCTTGATGGGACGCTGGCTCGACCACTCCGTCACCACGGATGTTCAGGCCCCTGTGGATCGGGTCTGGGCCGTGTGGAGCGATCTCGAGGCCATGCCCAAGTGGATGCGCTGGATCGAATCGGTGAAGACCCTCGAGGATCCGGATCTCACCGACTGGACCCTGGCGGCCCAGGGATTTCGCTTCCACTGGAAAGCGCGGATCACGCAGCGGGTGGAGGCGCAGCAGCTGCACTGGGAATCTGTTGGCGGACTTCCCACCAAAGGTGCAGTTCGCTTCTATCCCGAGCCCGGTGATCGCACCGTGGTGAAGCTCAGCGTCAGCTACGAATTGCCGATGGTCTTGGCACCGTTGATGGAGCCCAGCATCCTGGGGGGGATTGTGACGAAGGAGCTGCAGGCCAACCTTGATCGTTTCCGGGATCTGGTGGAAAAGGGGAGCTGAGGCAGGCCTGCTGGCTGCTGTACTGGCCCTGGCCGCCTTCGGTGGGTCTGAACCTCCGACGTCCAGCACCGCCCCGGCTCCAGCGGCAACCCCTGAGATGGAGCCTCCCGCACCGATCGCGACGGCGCCCCCGGATCTGGGTCTGATCCCCTTGCCATCGGTGCAGCAGGTCCGTGAAGCGGCACCGGCCGGCCGGCCGGATCCCTTCCAACCTTTGCCAGGGTTGTCTGACGCTGCAACCGCTTCAACAAACTCCGGGCTGACGCTGACCGGCGTGATGCTGGTGGGTCAACAGCGCCGCGCTCTGGTTCAGTCCGCCTCCGGCAGTGCCGTGCTCTGCATCGGCATCGATGGCCGATGTGCAGCGGATGATCTGCGGGTGCTGCCGGAGACCTGGTCGGTGCTGGACATTGATGTGCAGCGGGGCTGCCTGCAGCTGGCACAGGATGGCGAACCGCAGGAGGCCGTCTGCCTCGGCTGATGCCGTTCACCTCAGTAGCCGGCAGCAGGCGTCCACCAGCCCCTCCAGGTCATGGGGATCGGCTTCCCCATCGACGCGACCGAACGACTGGCGGCAGCTCTGGCTGGTCTGGGGGCCGATGGACACGATCTTCGACGAGGCCAGCCGCTCTTCCCAGCCTGGCCCGAAGCGCTGCAGCAGCAGTTGTGCCGTGTGGGCGGCCGTCTTGCCGCTGCTGAACAGCAGCGCGTCCACGGTTCCAGCCGCCAGGGCATCGGCGGTGCCATCCGGCATGGCGTCGGGGCAGCGGGACTCATAGGCCGCCACTTCAACCACCCTCACCCCCGCTTCCCCGAAGGCCTCCGCCAGCACGGTTCTGCCACCGCTTTGCACCCTCGGCAGGAGCATCCGCAGGCCATAGCCGGACACGGGAAAGTGTTCGATCAGGCTGTCGGCCACGAAGCTTGGCGGCACGAAATCCGCCTCTGCGCCGAGATCGTCAAGGGCTCTGGCGGTTTTGCGACCAACGGCGGCGATGCGCAGGTTGGCCGGTCGCCGCAACAGGCTGCCCCCCTGGCGTTGCAAGCGCTGTTCCACCGCCTGCACCCCATTGGCGCTGGATACCACCAGCCAGTGAAACTCCTCCAGCTCCGCCAGGGCATCGTCCAGGGGGCGCCAGTCGTCCGGGGGGCCGATCACCAGAGCGGGGAGGTCGAGCACCTGCGCACCCTGGGCTTGCAGCAGGCGCCTGGCTTCTCCCTGTTGGTCGGCGGCGCGGGTCACCACCACCGTGCAGTTCTGCAGCGGCTGGCTCAAGCGATGGGCTCCATGTCCAGCTTGACGATGCCCTGGGCCTTGCTGCGCAGGGCCTGGGCATCGACGGGTCGCCCCTGGGTCTCCAGCAGGGTGATCGCGGTGCGGAAGGCGGCGCGCGCCCCTTCGATGTCACCCCCCAGCAGCAGCGCGACGGCGCGGTTCTGATGGCAGGCCGCGTTATCGGGGTCGAGCTCCACAGCGCGGCTGTAGGCCTCAAGGGCCGCTGCGATGTCGCCGCGGCGGCGCAGCATCAGGCCGAGGTTGTACCAACCGAGGGCCACTTCCGGGGCCCGCTGGGTGGCGGTCTGGGTGAGAGCGATGGCTTCATCGAGCTCGCCTTGCTCCATCAGCCGGGCCGCCAGGTTGAGGCGTGCCCCGAGGCTGATCCGGGCATCGAGGGGAATGTCCAGAGCCTGGCGATAACAGGCCACGGCACCGCTCGGATCTCTGGGAGTGAGGGCCAGACCCAGGTGCAGCAGCAACTCGTACCGTTCCGCGCTGTCGCCTGTGGCTTGATCCAGGCCGCGGCGCAGCAGCGGGATGGCCTGGTCGTGCTGTCCTTCGCTGATCATCAGTCCACCGAGCTTGGCGCTGGCGTAGGGATCACCAGGCCGGGTGTCCAATTCGCTCTGCATGGCCTGGCGCAAGCGCTCGGCTTTGTCGGTGCCGGCCAGCAGTTCCGGCCGGTAGCCGTCGTGAAGGATGGCTGGTTCGCTGCAGTCGGCGATGCGCCATTGGGGTTCGCTGGCCAGCAGCTCGCCGACGCTGTCGTCGATCATCGAGTGATACGGCCGGCTCCAGCGGATGGCGGGATGGCGGCGGAACAGACGGCTGACACTGGAGTAGGGCGCCATGGCGGCCCCCACCTCGTAACGCAGCAGATTGATCACCAGCACATCGGGCTGGGCCATCAAGGCCTTGAGGCTGGGGATCACCTCCGGTCGCAGCTGTTCATCGGCATCCAGCACCAGCACCCAGTCCCCGTTGAGAAAGGTGAGGGCTGTGTTGCGGGCGGGGGCGAAATCGCCTGGCCATTCAACCTGTTCCACGCGAGCACCGGCCGCTTCGGCCACGGCGATGGTGGCGTCGGTGGAGCCGGTATCCACCACAACCATCTCGTCCGCAAGCTCCCGCACAGAGGCCAGGCAATCCGCCAGCCGCGCCTCCTCGTTGCGCACGATCATGGAGAAGCTGAGCATCGCCGGCGGCTCGGGTTGGCGGGAGGTTAGGCCGCTCAGTCGGTGAAGTCGCGGCTCGCAGGGCGTTTAGCCTGGGATTGCAGCAGACGGCTGAGCAGTTGGCGCTGCGCTTCCGGCATCTGCCCCGGGCTGAATCCAGCCGGGATCGAGGGGTGCAGCATCGAGCGGAGCGCCTCCCAGAGGTAGGGACTGCCATAGACGATCAAGCCGGCCAGCCGATCCAGCCGTTGCAGCTGTTGCACGGCCGCGCACCAGGGCTCCTGCCGGTCGCGTTCCCCGCGGAAGGGATTTCCCCGCAAAAACAGCTGCAGCACGATCGGGCCATCGCCCAAGCGCTCCAGGGCCAAGGGGGCGTCGGGGTCGTCCTGCCAGGGGGAGACCCCCAGGCCATGCACCACCACGCTGCGGTATCCCTGCTGTTCTGGTAAGCGCAGGGCCGGGGCTGAACCGTTGAGCGCGGGGCAGGGCCAGGCCGCATCGACCCGGATGAGGTTGATGCCTGCGGCGGCAGGGATGGTGGCAGGACCTGACTGTTCCAGGCTGGCGGCCACCAAATGCTGCTCCAGCTGCCGTTCCTCAGGGGTGGGTATGGGGAGTGCCGGGGCTGGCGGCTGCACCTTCGCCAGCGCTTCACGACGACGTTTCAGAGCCTGATGCAGCCGTTGGATCGGGATCCGTCCCTGGGCAATGGCCTGGCTGATGCCGGAGATGGCGGCATCGGCATCGGCGGGCATGAGGATGAGATCCGCGCCGGCTTCAAAGGCCAGCACCGCAGCCTCCGCGGGGCCATGGCGCGCGGTGATCGCCTCCATCACCAGAGCATCCGTCACCACCAATCCGTTGAAGCCCAACGTGCCGCGCAGCAGGTCGGTGAGCACGACGCTCGACAGGGTGGCGGGCTGCTCGGGATCCAGCTGCGGCAGCAGCAGATGGGCGGTCATCACGCTGTCGACCCCGGCGGCGATGGCGGCACGGAAGGGCGGGAACTCCAGCTGCTCCAGCCGTTCACGGCTGTGGGGCAGCACCGGCAGGTCCAGGTGGGAATCGCTGGAGGTGTCGCCATGGCCCGGGAAGTGCTTGGCGCAGCCCAACACGCCGCCACGGCTCAGACCCCGTTGAAAAGCAGCGGCCAGAGCGCCAGCGGTTGTGGGGTCTTCACCCCATGCCCGCACGTTGATCACCGGGTTGGCCGGATTGTTGTTGACGTCGCAGACCGGGCCCAGCACCCAGTTCAAGCCGCAGAGCCTGGCCTGGTCTGCGGTGCAGTGGCCGTAACTCTCCGCCAGGGCGATGGCCTGTTCCGGATCGTTCTGATGCAGTCGCCCCAGAGCCAGGGGGGGCACCAGCCAGCTCGCCCCTTCAAAGCGTTGACCGACGCCCTCCTCCACATCGGCACACAGCAGCAGGGGCTGATCGCTCCAGCCCTGCAGCTGGCGGGTGCGCTGCTGCAGTTCCATGGCGCTGCCGCCCAGCAGGATCACCCCGCCCACTCCGCTGTTCAACAGCCGCTGCAGTTCGCGGTTGCTGAGCTCCCACTGGGGGTAGCGGCGTTGCTGATCATCGAGGTGGCCGCTGGCGCGCACCACCAGCAGTTCGGCCACCTGCCGCTGCAGCGGATCACTCGGACGGCAGCTCATCGCTTCCCGCCGGAATCTCCCCTCGCTCCTTGCGCTCATCCTCGAGCTTGTTGAGCAGACCCAGTACGGAGGTGCCCTTCTCGATGCCGCGGTCCAGCTGGAACACCACTTCCGGCGCGCGGCGCATCTGCAGCCTCCTGCCGAGTTCACCGCGCAGGTAACCGCTGGCGGCCTGCAACCCCTCCATCACCTGCGGCTGGCTGGCCTGATCACCAAAAATGCTTACGAAGATCTTGCAGTGCTGCAGATCCCCAGAGACTTCCACGTCGGTGATGCTCACCATCCCTTGGTGCACCCGTTCATCGCGGATGCCATTGATCAGCAGTTCACTGGTTTCCTTGCGGATCAGGGCCGCGACCCGCTCGACTCGACGACCCTGTGCCATCACGCCATCGGTGCTGAGGTCACCATGGCACGCAACACCAGGCTCAGGCTGATGAATCCGCTGATCAGCGCTCCGATCAAGGCCACGGCGGTCACGGGATTGCTGCGTCGCTGGGCCAGGGGCTCAGCGACGGAATTCATCACCCCGAGGGTGAAGGCCACCAGATAGCGGGGGTAGCGGGTGACGTTGAGAAAGAACTCCCGCATGGGCTAGCGGCGGTTGGAATCTGCTGGCTACTCTGCCGGGCCCATGGATCCATTGGCCATGCTGGAGCTCCATCAATTCCGCCATTCCGCCTTCTGTCTGAAGGTGCGCATGGCGCTGCAGGCCAAAGGCCTCAGTTTCCGCACGGTGGAGGTGACCCCCGGCATCGGCCAGGTGGCGGTGTTCCGCCTCTCTGGACAGCGGCAGGTGCCGGTGCTGGTGGATGGGGAACAGGTGCTGGCGGACTCCTCTGCCATCGCCCGTCATCTGGAGCAGCGGGAGCCCGATCCAGCCCTGATTCCAACGGACCCGCGCCAGGCGTCCCAGATGCATCTGCTCGAGGACTGGGCGGACACCACCCTGGCCATGGCCGGTCGCACGGCTCTGGTGCAAGCGGCGGCATTGGACCCGGAGCTGCGGGTCGCCCTGCTGCCCGACGATCTGCCCGACCCCGTGCGGTCGGTGATGGGGGCGATCCCCGGCGGCTGGGTCAACAACGTGACCGAACTGGTGAACCAGGGGGAGCGGGCCGATCTGCTGGCGAGCCTGGAGCAGCTCGCCACATCCGTACAGGCCAGCCCATGGTTGGTGGGCGACAGCATGACCCTGGCGGACATCGCCGTGGCAGCTCAGCTGTCGTTGCTGCGCTTCCCCTCCTCCGCCGGTGTTGCTCTGGCTGGCAAGGGTGTGCCAGGTCTGAGTGACCATCCCAAATTGCAGCCCTTGTTCCAGTGGCGCGACCAGATCGAGCTCAAATTGATGGAAAGAACCCTCGAAGAGGTGTGAAACGAAGTCTTCATGTGCTTCTGAAGACACTCTTTATCTTTAGCCCTCAGCTGTAGGGGTTTGCGACGCTAGAAATTGGAAAGTCGCATCTTTTTGAGGGTGAAGAACATTATTTTTTCCTCTAAAAGTTACGACAGGAAAGGCAAAGTTTACGAGTCGCTCGAGCATCATAACCGAGATGTAGCAACTCCTTTTCGGTAGGAAAAGTTCGAAAAGATGAAAAATGGTCCTTACTCATTTTTCAAAGGTTCCAACCATCTTTTCTGGTCTGATTTTGCCGGGGATTGGCAGATCAATCGCTTTGGAGGCAGTGCCTTCTCTCGAACTTGGATTGAAGGCGACTCCCATGTTTACAACATGGGTGCTTACTTGAATAATGCTGGCCATGTTGCCTTTGGTTTTGATGATTATGACGATGCACTCGTTGCCGATTACCAGTACGACATTTGGCGCTTTTGTATCAGTATGGTTTTAGATGCATGGCAAAATAAAAAATTTGATGATAAGGAGCTCAGCAACGCCATTCGGGTTTTTGCGAGGACATATTTGAAAACAATTACGTCTTTTGATCGCGTTGATTTGTTTTCATGCTCCTTCAATCAGCACAACACTTGCAAGCCTCTTTCCAGGTTTTTAGCTAAGACATCAAAAAAATACAGTCGCGAGAGGATGCTCGGTAAATGGACTGAAGTGAGCGACGGGAATGTTCGAAAATTTCGTGTGATTGAACGGAAATTGTCTTCTGTCGATGCAGAGACACGAAGGAAGATATCGCAGGCTTTTCAGGGCTACTTGCGTACAATACCTGAGGAATTTGCTTCGGTGAACGAGCTGCATAACAAGATTCTTGATGTCGCGGAGCGTCGCGGAGCGGGAAAGGGTTCGCTGGGTTTGAGGCGTTATTACGTTCTGATTGCTGGGAATACTGAGCATGCTTATGACGATTTGATTTTGGACGTCAAGCAGCAGAAACATCCAACCGCATTCGCTTATCTGAGCGATGAGGAAGTCAAAGAATATGAATATAATTTTGAGAATCATGCCCATCGCCATGCCGAGGCTTACAAAGCCCTGGCTGAGCACCCGGATCAGCACCTCGGCTGGCTGAGCATGGATGGGGAGTGTTTCTCGGTTCGGGAGCGATCACCATTTAAAAATGATTTCCCAACGGTGATGTTGGAGAAAACGAAGAATTACTACCGGATGGCGGCTCAATGGGCAGAAATCATGGCCACAAAGCATCTGCGTGCTGCCAGGCGTTTGAATCACTCCGTCGACCAATATGTGTTTGAGGCAACCATCAACTGCATCGCCCGCGATCGAGAAGAAGAGTTCGCGATTTTCACAGCAAGAATCGCTAAATCCTATGCCATGCAAGTCAGAAAGGACTGGTTGTATTTCTGCGAGGGGTTTTGATTTTTGTTCAGTCTTCTGAATCTTTTGTCTTACTCGAGCGGTCGCATGGTGAGTTGATAACGGTGAACGCTGACGGCTTTGTTGGTGATCGTTTGTCCTGGATCGGGGTACCGCGCCTGCCACTGCTCGGCGCAGATGTCTTCGCCGCAACGGTGGTAGCGGCTCAGGGTTTCGATTCGGCTTAATCGGGGCGCGCCGGGGGTGTGCAGAATCTGCAGCACCAATTCATCCGCCAGAAAGGTGTCCTCGGTCGGACTTTCCTGACGGCGACCCGTCACCGTGGTTTCGAGGTAAAGGTCCCCTTTGAGTCGGGCGATCTGGCGGTTGGCCGAGTCGGGGTCCTCTTCCACCCCCAGCAGCTGATCGCCAAGCAGGGCACGACCGATGGCGGTGGCGTTGAAGCTGCGATCACCAACCAGTCGACCGCGCCGGTCGGTCTGGAACCGTGCCTGGTGCAGCAGCGGTGGATCGTCTGGGGCATTGAGATCCATGCTCTCCACCTGCCAGAGCCCTTCGAACCACTCGGGGTAGATCAGGTCGTCTTGATTCGAGGGCCGCGGCAACGGTGCCGGCAGGCTCCATTGGGGCCAGTTGTTCAGCCGTTGCTCCAAGTTGCCCTGGGCCCAGGCGGGGCCGCCGCTGAGCAGGATGGTGAGGCCGATCAGCAGCATCCAAAAGCGCCGTTCCATGTCTGATCCCCTGATCCGTGCCCTTGACGACTATGTGGTGCTGGAGCCCGGCAAGCCCGAGCAGCTGCTCAGCGCCGATGACACGTTGACATGGCTGTGCGGTTGGTTGCGTTCGCTGGATCAATTGCCGGCCGATCTGGCGGGCCAACCCGACCTGGACTCCGCGGCCCAGCGGTTGATCGACACGGCCTGTGATCTGGAGATCAGCCCCGGGGTCACCTTGCAGTGGTTTGCGGTGCGGTTGGAGCCGCCCACGGCCTAGGTCAATCCGTTCGGCGCTGGGTCGGATCCTTCAGCAGGCCTGGCAGCAGTTGCAGGATCCCGTCAGCGACGGTTTCGGGGGTTTCCTCGTTGATCACCACTGTGAGATCGGCTTCCGCATAGAGGGGACGGCGCTCGTTCAACAGCGCGTTTAGAGCTGCCTCGGGATCGTCGGTTTGGAGCAGCGGCCGCACTGTGCTGTCGGCCTTCAGCCGCTGCAGCAACTGATCGGGAACCACATCGAGCCAGATCACGATGCCGCTGTGCAAAAGCCCCCAGTTCTCCAACTGCGTCACCACGCCACCGCCGGTGGCCACCACCAGGGAGTGGCGCTGGCTGATGGCGCTGAGCACCTGGCTTTCCAGCTTGCGGAAGCCCGCTTCACCGTCCCGCTCAAAGATCTCCGGGATGCTGCAGCCGGCGGCCTGTTTGATCACCGCATCGGCATCGACAAAGCCGTAACCCAGACGTTCAGCCAGGGGGCGGCCGGTGCTGGTCTTGCCGCTGCCCATCATTCCCACTAGATACAGGCTGCGGCCGCCCAGGCGCTGTTTGAGGGAGGGAGTTGCGTCCGACATCGCTCGAGATCGCCGTTAGCTCATTAGGATGCCTCGGGGCCGTAACGTCACATGACTGAAATGAAGTCACTCCCACGCCACGGCCAAGGCCGCGGTTGCGTGATCACGCGGCGGGCCTGCTTCAGTTCCAGCCACCGTTACTGGCTGCCGGAGCTGTCGGCGGATGACAACGCGGCTCGCTTCGGGCCCTGTGCCATTGCCCCTGGCCATGGCCACAACTACGAGCTGATCGTCTCCATGGCCGGCGGTCTGGATGCCGACGGCATGGTGCTCAACCTTTCCGAGGTGAAGCACGCCATCCGCCAGGAAGTCACGGGACAACTGGACTTCCGCTTCCTCAACGAGGCCTGGCCGGAATTTGACGTTTCCAACCCTGAGGGCTGCCTTCCCACCACCGAAGCCCTGCTGCGGGTGATTTGGCAACGCCTCAGCCCGCATCTGCCGATCACGGCACTGCGCCTCTACGAACAACCGGGCCTTTGGGCCGACTATCTCGGACATCCCATGGACGCCTTTCTCACCATCCGCACCCATTTCGCCGCCGCTCATCGTCTGGCACGGCCTGAGCTGAGTCAGGAGGAGAACGAGGCGATCTACGGCAAGTGCGCCCGCCCCCACGGCCATGGTCACAACTATCTGGTGGATGTGACCGTGCGCGGTGAGATCGATCCCCGCACCGGCATGGTCTGCGACCTCTCCGCCCTCCAGCGTCTCGTGGATGATCTGGTGGTGGAGCCCTTCGACCACACCTTTCTCAACAAGGACGTGCCGTTCTTTGAGGAGTGTGTGCCCACCGCGGAGAATATCGCTCTGCACATTGCCGACCGGCTCAGCACGCCGGTGAAAGCGATTGGAGCCCATCTGCACAAGATTCGCTTGCAGGAAAGCCCCAACAACGCCGCTGAGGTTTACGCCGAGACCCCTCAGCTAGAGAGGATGCCTGCAGCATTGGAATCGGTTGCGGCCGTCTGATCCTCCGGCTCGCCCGCTGGTTCGTCTGGTGCTGGCCGTCAGCCTCGATGGCCGGCTTGCTCCTGCTACTGGTGGGGCCGCCCAGCTGGGTGGTGAGGGTGATCGGCGTGTTCTGGAGCAGACCCTGGCCTGGGGGGATGCCTGTCTTATCGGTGCCGGCACCCTGCGGGCCCACCAGTGCACCTGTCTGATTCGCGACGCAACCCTGATCGCCCAGCGCGTGGCTGAGGGGCGCGGGGAACAACCTGCTGCGGTGGTGGTCAGCCACGGCCATGACTTCCCGCAGACGTGGCGGTTTTTTCAGCAACCGCTACCGCGGTGGTTGTTGGCGCCTGCGGCTGCCGAGCAGGGATTTGACCGCTGGCTACCGCTTGGAGACAATTGGGATGAGCGCTTGGGGCGTTTGGCAGCTTTGGGTGTGGAGCGTCTGGTTCTTCTGGGTGGTGCTCAGCTCATTGCTGATCTGCTCCAGACCGATGCTGTGGATGAACTGCAACTCACACTGGTGCCCCAACTGCTCGGGGGTGATCACTGTTGGCTACCACTGGGGGGTGAGGCTCTCCCAGAAGGTCTTGCTTTTGAGGGTGCCTGGCAGCTGCAGCAGGCCCAGCCTCTTGGGGGGAACGAGTTGATGCTCTGCTATCAACGTCAGCGCGGCTGAGAATGATCTGAGAACAGCCCTATATCCCCCATTTGGGGGATGTGCGCTGGGTGTTTTCTCCTAAATTATTTGCGAGACATCGTTTCTCCTCCATGGCCAAGAAGAACAGGATCCGCGGAACGAAGCGCGGCGATTCTCTGATGGGGTCTGAAGATAGAGACATCGTCCTTGGCAAAGGCGGTGATGACGTGATCACCACCTACGGCGGCAAGGACAAAGTGAAGGGTGGAAAAGGTGATGACATCATCACCACAGGAGAGGGCAAGGACAAAGCCTGGGGTGGTGCTGGCGATGATCTCTTTGTGACTGAGAACGGCGGTAAGGGTCACGTCAAAATCATGGACTTCGAAGCTGGAGACAGCATCGAGTTCTGCGGCTGTGCCAACACCGTTCTGGAGCAGCGCGGTGATGACGTCTGGATCGTGAAGGCGGATGACGTCAAGGCGGTGATTAAGAACTTCGATGCTGATGACCTCGACATCGATTTCGGCTCGAAGCTGATCAGCGTTGCCGTGGATCCTCTGGCCTGATCGGCCGACTCAGCCTCTCGTTAAGGTCGGGCGGTGTTGGCCTGCGGCACCGCCTGAATGACATCCCTCACGGCCCGCTGGCACCGCTCGATTTCTGAAATTCCAGAGCAGCACTGGCGGGCTTTGGTGGGCGACGACGCCATCCCCTTCTATCGCTGGGGCTGGTTGGAGGCCCTGGAGCGTTCCGGCAGCATTGTTCCAGAGCAGGGCTGGCAGCCGTTGCATCTGGGCATCTGGCGGGATGACACCCCGATCGCTGTGGCCCCGCTGTACCTGAAGGGGCACAGCTACGGCGAGTTCGTGTTTGACCAGACCTTTGCGCGCCTGGCCGGTGATCTGGGCCTGCGTTACTACCCCAAGCTGCTGGGAATGAGTCCGGTGAGCCCGGTGCTGGGCTATCGCTTCCACATCCGCGCCGGTGAAGACGACGCGGTCCTCACCACCGAAATGCTGCGGATCATTGATCTGTTCTGCGAGCAGAACAGCATCCTCAGCTGCAATTTCCTCTATGTGGACCCCCAGTGGCGGCCCCTGGCGGAGGCGGCTGGTTGTGCCGCCTGGCTGAACCAGCAGAGCCTGTGGAGCCGCGGCGACGATCAGACCTTTGACGACTACCTCAACGGTTTCAACGCCAACCAACGCCGCAACATCAAGCGGGAACGCAAGGCGGTGGCCAAGGCGGGCCTCACGGTGACGCCACTCACCGGGGAGCAGCTGGATCTGGAGTTGCTCCAGACCATGCATGGCTTCTACGAGCAGCACTGCGCCCGCTGGGGCCCCTGGGGCAGCAAGTATCTCGAGGAAGGCTTCTTTGAGGCCCTGGCTGATCTGCACCGGGAACAGGTGGTGCTGTTCTCTGCCCATCGCGGTGACCCCCGCGAGCCCGTGGCGATGTCGATGTGCGTGCGCGATGACCATCACCTCTGGGGCCGTTACTGGGGCAGTGAAGAGGAGATCGACTGCCTCCACTTCGAGGTCTGCTACTACGCCCCGATCGAATGGGCGATCAGCCAGGGGATCGACAGTTTTGACCCTGGGGCTGGTGGCAGCCACAAGCGCCGGCGCGGGTTTGTGGCCCGCCCCCACGCCAGCCTGCACCGCTGGTATCAACCGCAGATGGATGGTCTGATCCGGGCTTGGCTGCCCAAGGTGAATGGCTTGATGCTTGAGGAGATTGAAGCGATCAATGCCGAGCTGCCGTTCAAAGCGGACGCACCATCGCTGAGTTTGTAAGTTGAAGAGATGGTCAAGACTCCTGAATCCCCCGCATCGCTGGCTGCGGCCATTGATTATTTGGATGATCGCCTCTCCCAGCGCTTCATCGCCCTGGATCCCAGCGGCTATTTCCTGATCAAGCTGGATGCCGATGCCGGTGAACTGGTGCTGGAGCATTACGGCAACACCATTGATGAGAAGGGTCTGGCGCGGGATTCAGAGACGGGAGAAGTTCTGAGCTGCAAGGGCGGCAATGGTCCCCGTCGCCCATCAGCGATCTACCGCGGCTCCTGTGCCAAACAAGTGGGCATTCAGCTCACCGAAGGCGATGGGCCCTACCCAGTGAGCCGGTTGGACCATGCCCTGTACCTGGGGCGGGAGTTGCAGAAAGCCGAGCAGTGCCTGCGGGACGGATCGAACTACGTGCAGGACTGAGCTTCAAACAGGTTGAAGCTCTTTCTGCACTGTGGGTTCTTCCGGCGGCAGGGATTCCAGCTGTTCGCGGATTTCCTGCTGCACGATCGAGCGGTACTCGAGGAAGTGCTCGTTGTGGGCCAGCACCACCAGGAACTGCTCCAGCAGGGCCGGGTTCTGGCGGGCCATGCCCAGCATGTACTTCCAGAAGCGGCCGCGGGTGCTGCGCTGGATGCCCTGGCGCCAGATCACGATGCTCAAGGCCCGGATGTCGGTCCAGCTCGGCAGTTTGGCGGCCGCCTTCCAGCGGGGTGCGCCCATCTTCAGGTAGTAGCTGTACACCCGGTCCATGTAGGCGTTGGGCTCATACAAGGCACAGAACGCGTCCACGTATTCGTTGGCGATGTCGCGGATCGGCCGGGTCGGCTTGAAGTTCAGCAGGTTGGTCTGGTTCACGCCCTTGGCGGCATCCTCCCCCTGAATCAGGCGGCCCTCCTTCTCCAACCGGGCCCATAGCGCTGTTTTGGGCAGGGCCTGCAGCATGCCCATCATCGCGGCGGGAATCCCGGTGCGGGTGACGAAATCAACGATGCGGTGGCCCGCGCCATCCTTCTCACCATCGAAGCCGATGATGAAGCCGGCCATCACGCGGATGCCGTTGGCGGTGATCCGGTCCACCGCAGCATCCAGGGGGTTGCGGGTGTTCTGCACCTTGCGGGCGGTTTCCAGGCTCGATTCATCCGGTGTCTCGATGCCGAGGAAGACGCTTTCAAAGCGGGCGTCGTGCATCATCCGCATCATGTCCTCGTCGTCGGCCAGGTCCACCGAGGCTTCGGTGGCAAAGCTGAAGGGGTAACCCCGCTCTTCCTGCCAGGTGCGGATCTGGGGCAGAAGCAGCTTGGCGTTGCGCTTGTTGCCGATGAAGTTGTCGTCCACCAGGAAGATCGAGCGCCGCCAGCCCAGGTCGTAGAGGTATTGCAGCTCCGCCACCAGCTGCTCGGGGGTTTTGGTGCGGGGTTTGCGGCCGTAGAGAACGATGATGTCGCAGAACTCGCAGTTGAACGGGCAGCCCCTGGAGAACTGCACGCTCATCGAGTCGTAGGCGTCGAGTTCCAGCAGGTCAAAACGGGGAATTGGTGTGGCCGTCACATCCGGCTTGTCGCCCTCGGAGGTGAAGCGGCCTGTGGTCTCGCCCCGTTCCAGGGCCTCCAGGAACATCGGCAGGGTGATTTCTCCCTCATCAAGGATCTTGAAATCCGCTTGGTCCAGTTCCGGCGCGTCCGGTGTGGAGCTGGCGTAGGGGCCGCCAACGGCCACCGGCAGTCCCCGCTCCTTGGCACGGCCGATCTGCACGGCCATGTCGTCCTTCTGCACGATCATCCCGGAGATGATCACCATCTCGGCCCAGTCCCATTCCGCCTCGGTGACTTCACGCACGTTGCGATCCACCAGCTTCATCTCCCAGTCCTGGGGCAGCAGGGCAGCCACCGTGCACATCCCCAGAGGAGGAAGCAGCACTTTGCGGTTCACCAGCTCCAGGATCTTTTCGTAGCTCCAGAAGGTTTTCGGGAACTTGGGATAAATGAAGAGGGTGCGCATCAGCTCGGGCGTGGAGGGTGGAGCGTCCGGTCGGCCCGGTTGACGGTCACCCGTACGCAAGTGTCAGTCGTTCACAAACCCTAAGCGCTATAGCCCGAAAGCCGATCCATGTCTGATCTAATGGTGGTCACCTCCTTACTCGCACATGGGCGTCGGCATCTATCTCGGCCTGGTTGGATCCGGTCTGGTGTTGGCTTTTGCGCTCACTAAACTGCTCAAGGGTATTAAGCTGATCTGAGCGGTTCCAGCACCGTGCCGCCCCGGCGGCGCATCCACAGCAGCGCCAGCACGGCCCCGATGCCTCCGGTTAAGGCAAAGGTGGTGGACAAGCTGGTGGCGATCACCAGCACAGCCGCCAGGAGCCCGCTCACTCCGCCGCCCCCCAGGAAGGCGATTTGGCTGAGGCCAGCCATCCGTCCACGCATCACCTGAGGTGATCCCACCTGGGAGATCAGGTTGCAGCTGCTCAGCAAACCTGCTGTGCCAGCCCCGATCAGAAAGGTCATCAACAGGCTGAACGCCACGCTCGGGCTGCGCGCCATCCCCAGTTGAGCCACGGCGGTGAGCAGCCCGAACCCTCCAAGCGTCAGGAAAGGGCGACGGCTGAAACGGCTGCTGTTGCGTTGCAGCACCACACCGCCGGCGATGCTGCCGGCGGCCAGCACACTGGTGAACAGCCCCAGATCACGGGGGTCCGGCCCCAGCACCTGATCAGCAATCAACGGTGCCAGACCCGGATGGAAGAAATTCACCACACAGAGCACAGCGGTGAGCTGAAGCACCCCCCGCAGGGTGCTGCCGCACTGGTTCCAGGCATCCAGCAGCGTGGCGGATTGCCCCTTGTGGCTGCGCTGTTCCGCCTCGCGGCGCGGTTGCAGCAGGAACACCACGCTGGCGATCGGCAGCAGATAGCTGGCGGCATCGATCCCCAGGGCCCAGGCCGGACCGGCCAGCGCCACCAGCAGTCCGCCGATGGGAGGCCCCACCAGTTTCCCCACGTTGAACACCACCGAGAAGCTCGCCAGGTAGCCCGCCAGGTCTTGAGGGTCTTCCACCAGCAGCGAGCAGTACTTGTTGCGGGCGGTGAGCTCGAAGGCTCCGGCAATGCCCACCAGCAGCGTGCTGCCCAGCAGCAGCAACACCTGGGCGGTGCCCTCCAGCAGCGGGATGGCCAGAGCCCCCAGGGCAGCGGCCGCCAGCAGCCCCCACTGGGCCTGCACCAGCACCTGCTCACAATCGATCCGATCGGTGCGCACGCCGGCGGGGCCGCTGAACACCAGGCTGGGCAGCGACAGCGCTGCGAAGTTCAAGGCCAGCACGAAGGGATCGGCGCTGCCGTGCAGCAGGATCCAGCCCTTGGCTGTGATCCCGGCGAAGGAGCCTGCGGTGCTGATGCCGGACACCACCAGGAACAGACGGCGTTGCTGGTCCAGGCGGAGGGGGGAAGCGCTCAAGCATTGGCTCTGATTGCCGCCACCATGGCGCGGGCGCCGACGATCCGGCCGCTGAGGTCGTAGATGTCGGCCCCGGTGATCTCAACCGGCACCATCGTGCCGGAGGCCGCCTGTTGGCCGTCCTCGCCGGGTTGTACCTGCACTTCGCCGTCCACCTCCGGTGCAAAGCGGGCGCAACGACCGATCATCTGCCCGGTCTGGGGGTTGTGCTGCTCGATCAGCACATCCACGGTGCGGCCCACCCAGCGCTGGTTTCGTTCCTCTGAAATCGGTTGCTGTAGCGCCATCAGGGCGTCCTTGCGCGCCTGGGCCACCTCGGGATCCACCCGATTCGGCAGATCCGCTGCCGCGGTGCCGTCCTCCGGCGAGAAGGTGAAGATGCCCACGTGATCAAAGCGCTGGGTCTCCAGGAAGCGCTTCAGGTGTTCGAAATGCTCCTCGGTTTCACCAGGGAAGCCCACGATCAAGGTGGTGCGCAGCACCGCATCGGGGAGCTGTTCGCGGATCTGGTGCAGCAGGCGGTCGTTCACATCTGCTTGCCAGGGGCGGTTCATCGCCCGCAGCACCTCCGGGTGGCTGTGCTGCAGCGGTAGATCCAGATAGGGCACCACGTTCGGCACGTCCCGGTAGGCCGCCAGCACATCAGGGGTCAGCCCCGTCGGATAGGCGTAGTGCACCCGGATCCAGGGGATCTCCACCTCCCCCAGGGCCCGCAGCAGCTCCGCCAGCTTCGGTTTGCCGTAGAGATCGAGGCCGTAGTTGGTGGTGATCTGACTGATCAGGATCAGTTCTTGCACCCCCTGCTCCGCCAGTTGGTGGGCTTCCGCCACGATCGATTCGATCGGCCGGCTGCGCTGGTCGCCCCGCAGCTTCGGAATGATGCAGAAGGCGCAGCGGTAGTCGCAGCCTTCGGCCACCTTCAGGAACGCCACCGCGTGGTCGGTGGTGCGTTGGCGCGGCAGGTGCTCATCCCCCACAAAGGTGGGAACAGCGCTGACGCGGTTCACCCGCTCGCCCGCTTCCACCCGCTGCAGCACCTCCACGATGTGTTGGTAGTCGCCGGTGCCGACGATCGCTTTTGCCTCGGGAATCGACTCCAGCAGTTCCTCCTGGAAGTGCTGGGCCAGACAGCCGGCAATGATCAGCTCCTTGCCCTGTTCCGCCAGGCCCACCAGGGTGCGCACCGATTCCTCGCGGGCGTCCTGAATGAAGCTGCAGGTGTTCACCACCACCACAGCGGCATCGTCCTCATTAGTGCTGACGCCGTAGCCAGCCTGCGCCAGCAAACCCACCATGTGTTCGGTGTCCACCCGGTTCTTTTCGCAGCCCAAGTGGGCGAACGCGATCGTCGGTTTCGTGGGGGTGCTTGTCATCAAGGCGCCGCCTGCGTTTCAACACCCTACGGAGAGGTCTGTTTTCGTCAGAACTGACAGAATTCAGCCATTCGATAGGGAATGGATGGCCACCACCCGTCTGGTCAGTCGCCGCCGCCAGGATGCCGGGGCCAAGTGGGCCCGCATCGCGATGGCGGTGCTCGCCACCGTCGGTGTGATCGACACCGGCTCGATCACCCTCAAGCGCTGGGGACTGCTCGGCAACCTCAGCTGCCCGATGGGTGCCGACGGTTGCGACAAGGTGCTCAACAGCCCCTGGGGCACGGTGGCGGCCGACATTCCGCTGTCCTTTGTCGGGCTGCTGGCCTACCTCGCCGTTCTGGTGATGGCCTTGTTGCCGCTGCTGCCCGGTCTGCAGGAAAACAAGAGCGATCTGTCCCGCCGCACCTGGTGGGGCATGTTCGCTGTCTCCCTGGGGATGGCGGTGTTCAGTGGCGTGCTGCTGGGCCTGATGGTGATCAAGATTCAGGCCTTCTGCTTCTTCTGCGTTTTATCGGCCGTTTTGTCGCTGTCCCTGTTCATCCTCTCGGTGGTGGGGGGTGGTTGGGACGACCCCGGTCAGCTGATCTTCCGCGGCATCCTTCTGGCCCTGGCGGTGCTGATGGGCGGTCTGATCTGGGCCTCTGTTGTCGATCCAGCGCGACCGGAAGCCACGGCCACGGGGCCTGGCGTCGCTCCGGCGGTCACCACCGCCAGTACTCCAGCCACTGTGGCCCTGGCGGACCATCTCACCGCCTCCGGTGCGGTGATGTATTCGGCCTACTGGTGCCCCCATTGCCATGAGCAGAAGGAGCTGTTCGGCAAGGAAGCCTCTGAGCAGCTCAAGGTGGTGGAGTGCGCGCCCGACGGGCGCAACAACCAGGCGGATCTCTGCCGCAGCAAAGGTCTGGAGGGCTTCCCCAGCTGGGAGATCAACGGTGAGATCGATTCCGGTGTGAAACCCCTCGAGGTGCTGGCTGATCTCAGTGGTTATCAGGGCGATCGCGACTTCTGACCCCTGACCAAGGCCTGCTCAGGGGCGCACGGCCCGGGTGTGGAGCCCCTGGGCCCTGTTCAGCCGTGAATGGCATTGCCACTGGGGCAATGTTGCAGGGGCGTCGGTGCGGAAATGGCCGCCCCGGCTCTCCCGCCGGAACAGACAGGCCTCCAGCATCAACCGGCTGGTCAGCAGTCGGTGGCGCAGATCCAGCAGCAGATTCAGATCGCGGCGACTGCTGTCATCCAGCAGCAGATTGTCCTGCTGCAGGCAGTCCAGCAACGGTTGTTGGTCCAGGTGCTCCAGGTCGCAGCGCAGCTGGTCCAGGCCGGCGCTGAGCCCGCGCCCGGAGCGGTCCACTCCAGCCCGCTGCCAGCAGAACAGCCGCAGCTGTTCGATCTGTTGCATCAGCTCCGCGCTGGTGATCCCTCCCTCCAGGGCTTGCCCATAGGCCTGCGGCGGGGCAGGACTGATCGGCTTCAGGGCCGGTCCCAGGTCGATCTCCGCCATGCGGTGAGCGAACACCAGGCATTCCATCAGGGAATTGCTGGCCAGCCGGTTGGCGCCATGCACCCCGGTGCAGGCCACTTCGCCGACGGCGTAAAGGCCGGGAAGATCGGTGGCGGCCTGCAGATCCGTGGCCACACCGCCCATCCAGTAGTGCGCCGCAGGGGCCACAGGGATCGGTCGCTCCAGGGGGTTGAGCCCGAACTCGCTGCAGCGATCCAGGATCGTGGGGAAACGCGCTTCCGCCTTGGCATGGGGAATGGCGGCAAAATCCAGCCACATCTGGGCCACCCCCTGCTGCCGCATCCGCTGCACCAGAGCCCGGCTCACCTGATCCCGCGGAGCCAGGTCCCGTTGCGGCAGCTGATCCACAGGGCTTCCCCCGCGGCCATCCACCAGCACGCCGCCTTCGCCGCGGACCGCCTCTGAGATCAGGAAGCAAGGTGCATCGTCGAGCCGCAGGGCCGTGGGGTGGAACTGCACGAATTCCAGATCTTCCACGGAGGCCCCTGCGTCCCAGGCCAGGGCGATCCCCTCCCCGCAGGCCTGGGCTGGATTGGTTGTATTGGCAAACAAGTGCCCACCGCCGCCGCTGGCCAGCACCACGGCCCTGGCCTGGATCCGATGGAGCTGGTGGCCATCCAGCACCTGCACCCCGCAGCAGCGACCGTTCTGCACCTCCAGCCCGGTGACCCGCACCCCACGGCGGTGCAGCAGACCGGGCCGTTGTTCCACCCGCTCGCGCAACACATCCACTAGGGCGCGTCCGGTGCGGTCCTGCACATGCAGTACCCGTCGATGGCTGTGGGCGGCTTCCAGGGTTGTGGCCAGGCCATGGCCGTCTCGGTCAAAGGCCATGCCCAGCTGCTGCAGGCGCTCCACGCAACGGGGTGCGGCGTACACCAGAAAGCGCACGGCATCGCCGTCACAGAGCCCAGCCCCGGCGCTCAGGGTGTCGTCGGCATGGCTTCGGGAGGAATCTTCGGGGCGGGTCACGGCGGCGATGCCCCCCTGCGCCCAGCGGCTGGAGGAGCGCCGTCCGGTGTTGCGGTTCAGCAGCAACACCGACAACCCCTCGGGTAACTCCAGGCAGGTCATCAACCCCGCCGCTCCGGCACCCACCACCACCACGTCCCAGGGGCCGGGATCGATGGCATCAGGCGGTCGGGAGTGGTCCATCCAGGCAGTCAAAAAAAGCCGCCGGACAGTCCGACGGCTTCAGGGTGATGGTTTGATTGTGGCGCGATCAGCGGTATTGGCCGTCGTTGATGCGGTCGTCGCCCTCGTTCAGAGCAATTTCAGGGGGAGTCACCGTGAAGTTCTCCTTGTACTTGTTGAACAGCTCGATCTGACGCTCGCTCAGATCCAGGTTCAGCACCTCGTCAACGTCGTTGTAAGGACCACCCAGCACGATCTTTCCGGCCATCGTGGGGTACATGCCGGGGAACTGCTGGAAACGACGGACGGAGGAGTTGTTGAGGTCAACCTTGCCCTCCCGTGCCGCGATCTTGTCGTCCGCAATGTTGCGGATTTCATTGCCGGAATACTTGCCGACCAAATCCTCATCAGCGTGAACGCTGGCGGGAAGGATCAGACCGGCCATCAGGCCTGCCATCAATAACGCACCGGTCAGCCAGCTCAGCAGCCGCTTCATCTCAGCTCTCCGTCGGGGATCGGATTGGGTCATCCGGCAGGAGCCGGCCACGGAACATTACAAGTGTGATGGCCGTTCCGTTCGGGCACCGGCTCCAGCTTTTGCAGTTCGTTTCACTCGATCAGACCGCTGAGGCCAGGCTGCAGCAGCGCTGTGGCCAGAAACAGCCCGTCGACCCACACCGTCGTGATCAGCACGGCCCCAGCCATCGACCACGTGGACCCCTGTTGATGGCATCGGCGCCCCAGGCTCAGGATCAAGATGGCGGCGGCGGCCAGCAGCAGCAGCGGTAGGGGGTGCAGCAGCTCAAGGCCGGCTTGGTGGAGCAGGCCTGGGGCCAGATCGATCGGTGCCATCACCACCGCCGGCCAGGCCTGCATCACGCCAGTCATCGCCATTATCAGATCGGTGACCGCTGTCCCCAGCAACGACGCCAGATAGAAGGCAGATGCCAAACGCCAGCGAGTGCTGAGGCCAGTCAGCGCCAGGGGGAGTGCGAATGCCTCCACAGGCAGATGGAGCAGAGGATGGGCCCGCAGCCATCCCCAGAAGAGGCATCCCGCCAGCCAGCTGCCGCTGAAACCCACCAGCAATTGACCAATCTCAGCCTTCTGTCGCTCTCCGGACTGTTCCAGAACGATGCCGACTGCCAGCAGTACGGCAGTGAACAATGTGGCCGAAAAGGGGTGCAGCCTGACCCAGGGGGCCTGCAGAAAGACCGGCAGCACCACCATGGCTGCCGCCAGTCGGGGTACCGCAAGGGTCCAGGACCGTTCGGGGGCGGTGAGTTGCCAGGTGCCTCCGATCAAATCCGCCCGTCAATAAGAAAGTCTCGAAACCTTAGAAGACATCTCCAGGCCCCGTGCCTGGCATAACGTCCACACCGCTGGACCGTCTCCGTGGCTGACCCCTCTCTCCCCCTGAGCCTGTGGCAGGCCTGCTGGCGAGATCTGGTGCTCGGCATCGTGCAGGGCCTGACGGAATTCCTTCCCATCAGCAGCACAGCACACCTGAAGGTGGTTCCGGTGCTGCTGGGCTGGGGCGACCCTGGCGTGTCCGTGACAGCCGCCATCCAACTGGGCAGCATCGTTGCCGTGATCGCCTATTTCCGCAGCGATCTTGCTCAGGTGTTGGGGGGGATCTCCAAGGCCTTTCGCCATGGTCAGTGGCGGGAGCCGGAGGCACGCCTCGGCATCGCCATGGCGGTGGGAACGGTGCCGATCCTTGCCGTCGGGCTGGCGATCAAGTTGTTCTGGGATGAAGGATACGAGACATCCCCGTTGCGCATCATCCCCTCGATCGCCGTGGTGTCGATTGTGATGGCGCTGCTGCTGGCGGTCGCTGAACGGATCGGGCCCAGGCTGAAGCAATTGCTGGGCGTGTCAGGACGCGATGGCCTGGTGGTGGGTCTGGCCCAGGTGCTGGCGCTGATTCCGGGGGTGTCCCGCTCCGGCAGCACCCTGACCGCTTCCTTGCTGGACGGTTGGCAGCGGGCCGATGCCGCTCGGTTTTCATTTCTGCTCGGCATTCCGGCGATCACCATCGCCGGCATCGTGGAACTGAAGGATGCTCTGGCTGCGACGGCCGATGCCGGACCGCTACCACTGGTGGTCGGCATCCTGGCGGCGACGGTGGTGTCCTGGTTGGCCATTGATTGGCTGCTGAAGTTTCTGCAGCGCCACAGCACGTGGTTGTTTGTGGCCTATCGACTCCTGTTCGGTGTGGGCCTGCTGGCCTGGTGGTCCATCCACGGCGCACACTGAAGGCACCCTTTCCTCTGTTCGACCCTTGTGGAATGAGCCCTCGGCCGGGGTCGCGGTCTCGGCCCTCAATCCCGATGCGGTGGCCCGCCAGCCCCTGCCGGCTGTGGTCGACAGCGTGGAGCCAGGCTCCATTGGCGAAGACCTGGGGTTCGAGCCCGGCGATCAGCTGCTCAGCATCAACGGCATCCGGCCGCGGGACCTGATTGATTACCGCTACCTCTGCGTTGAGGAAGACCTGCACCTGGAGGTGCGGGACGCCGCGGGGGAGCTCCACCAGGTGGATCTGGAGAAAGACGCCGATGACGGCCTGGGCCTGGCCTTCACAGAAGCGCTGTTTGATGGACTGCGGCAGTGCAACAACCACTGTCCGTTCTGCTTCATCGACCAACAGCCCCCCGGTCACAGGGACAGCCTTTACCTAAAGGACGACGATTTCCGGCTCAGCTTTCTCTACGGCTCCTATCTCACGCTCACCAACCTCACCGACGCCGACTGGCAGCGCATCGATGAGCAGCGACTCTCACCTTTGTATGTCTCCGTGCATGCCACGGAGCCGGCATTGCGGGAACGCCTGCTGGTGAACCCCCGGGCCGGGCTGCTGATGCAGCAACTGGCCTGGTTCGCCGAACGTGATCTGCAGATCCATGCCCAGGTGGTGGTCTGCCCCGGCATCAACGACGGCGCCGCCCTGGATCGCAGCCTGCAGGACCTTGCAAGTTTTGCGGGTGGCGATTGGCCCGCTGTGCTCTCAGCGGCTGTTGTGCCCGTGGGGTTGACCCGGTTTCGCCCCCATGATGATGGTCTCCGCCCGGTGGATCCCGCCTGCGCCCGCAGGGTGATCGACCAGGTGGAGGCCTGGCAGAAACAGTTCCAGTCGCGTCTCGGCAGTCGCTTTGCCTGGCTCTCGGATGAGTGGTATCTGATGGCGGGTCAACCCCTGCCGCCACGGCCGGAGTACGAAGATCTTCCCCAGCAGGAAAACGGCGTCGGCACCATTCGGGCCTTTCTGGAGTCTTTGGATCAGGCCACCCAGGATCTTCCCCAACGGGTCCCCGAACCGCGCCGTTGCAGCTGGGTGGTTGGGAAGATCGTGGATTCGGCTTTGCGTCCGGTCACCGAACGCCTCAATCGCGTGGAAGGGGTTGAGCTGCAGCTACTCGGTTTGCCCAGTCCCTATTGGGGGCAGGACCAGGTGGTGACCGGTCTGCTCACCGGAGAGGACCTGCTGATGGGGCTGGCGGGTATGGATCTCGGGGATGAGCTGCTGTTGCCGTCGGTGATGCTGCGGCAGGGCCAACCGGTGTTCCTTGACGACATGACCCTGGATGAGCTGCGCGGTCAGCTGCCGGTACCGATTCACATCGTTCATGGGGCGGCTGACATCGTGGCCTCCGTGCTCGGTTGACTAGGAAAAAGTCCCTAAGCTCCGCCCAGAAAGCGTTTTGCTGTGGGTCGGTTCACCGCGACTGTTGTTCTGGCTGCTGGTGTTCTGGCGGCAGCTACGGCTCCGGCTTTGAGTCAGGAAGAGCCGACTCTTCCCAGTGCTCTTGAGTTGAAGGGGGAGCGTCCTCAGGCGGACCCAACGGTGATTCCCGCTGCAGCGACGGAACTGCCGGAAGAGTTGGAGGATCTTGCTGCCCCCTCCAACCTTGCCCTCCCCGATTCCCCTGAGCAGGTTCGTGTTCAAGAGCTCCGTCCGCTCACGTTGGAGGAGGCTCTGCAACTGGCAGAGGTCAACAGTCCAAGACTGAAGGCTGCTGCCAGCCAGGTGGATCAGGCCAAATCGTCACTGCGGGCTGCCATCTCGGCCTGGTACCCCACCGTTGATCTTTCAGCCAACGGTTTGCCGAGCTACTTCAAGTCGTACACCTACCGAAATCCAGATTTCGTCCCCGGCGTGACCAGCCCCTTCACGGGGGAACGGATTGAAGGCGATCCGGAGACCTACGGCCGTGAGTTGCGCGCGGATGTCAATTTGAGCGTGAGTTGGGACATCATTGACCCAGCCCGTGTTCCTCAGATTGCAGCCGCTCGCGACACCTTTGAGCGTGCTCGCGACTCCTATCTGATTGCCCTTCGGGACCTCCGTCTGCAGGCAGCGACGTCGTACTTCCAGCTGCAAGAGGCCGATGAAGGGGTTCGGATCGGCCAGGCATCCGTCAGGGCGTCCCTGGTGAGCCTTCGTGATGCCAGAGCCCGTTTCAACGCTGGAGTGAATACCAAGCTGGAGGTGCTGGAAGCCGAGACTCAGCTGGCTCGGGACCGCAACCTGCTGACAGATCGCCTTGCATCTCAGGATCTTGCTCGGCGCAGCTTGGCCCGTGAGCTGGATCTTCCGCAGAACATCACCCCCACCGCAGCTACCCCCGCAGCTCCCCTCGGATTATGGGAACCATCGCTTCAGGAGAGCATCATTGCGGCCTACAACTACCGCGAAGAGCTTGATCAGCTGATCCTTGACATCTCCATCGGCAACAGCCAAGCCAATGCGTCTCTGGCCGCTGTTCAACCGGTCCTCAGCTTCGTGAACACCACCACGAGCTTTCGCAATGAGGGTCAGTCGGGTCTCAATTCTCTCAGTGACATCGACATGGATGACTATCGCTGGGGTGCTCAGAACACCACTGCTCTGACGGCAAGGTGGCGTCTGTTCGATGGTGGACGCGCCAGAGCTGAATACCGCCGTTTCAAGCAAGCCGCTGAAGAAAGCGCAAACAACTTTGCTTTCACCCGAGATGGCATCCGCCTTGAGGTGGAGCAGAGCTTCATCAGCCTGCGTTCGGCCATCCAGAACATCGAAACCACGTCCAGTGAAGTGCTGTCGTCTCGCGAGTCACTGCGGTTGTCGCAGTTAAGGGTTCAGGCCGGTGTGAGCACCCAGAGAGAAGTAGTGGACAACCAGCGGGACCTCACCAACGCTGAGCTCCGCTATGCCCAGGCCATCCGTGAGTACAACACCAGCCTGGCCCAGTTGCGACGTCGTACAGGCCTTGATGCACTGATCTCTTGCCCTGCCAACAACCTGCCTGCGCAAAAGCCCGAGGCTGAGGGCATGGTGATTCCGATTGAACCCACACCACTGAAAACAGCCTGTCCGGTTAGTTCCGTTGCAGGTCAGACTGAAGCCATCTCCCAACCTGTACAGCCCCTGTGGTGACGTCGACGCTCAGTTCAGATCAACTGAGCGCACTTCATCAGTTGCTGGATCGCATTGCAGAGCGTCAACGCTCCGATTTCGGCAACATCGTTTCTGACGTCAAACCAGATGGCACCTTGATCACAGCCTCTGATCGCTGGAGTGACGCTGAACTGGTTCAAGGTCTGGCGGCCATTGCTCCCGGTGAGGGGGTTCTGAGTGAAGAGGGCTCTCAGCACGTACCTCAGACACGCGCTTACTGGGTGGTGGATCCTTTGGATGGCACCACCAACTTCGCGACGGGCATTCCCGTCTGGGCCATTTCCGTTGCGCGTTTTGTGGATGGCCGTCCCAGTGAGGTGTTTCTCGATGTCCCTGCTCTGGGTCAGCGCATCGTGGCGTTGCGCGGCCGTGGTGTCTCGCGCAACCAGCAGGCTTTGACGGCGTCGAGCCGCCAGAACGCCAACAGTGCCTGCGTGTCGCTATGCAGCCGTTCCATCCGTGTATTGCAGCGGAAACCGAATCAGCCCTTTCCCGGCAAGATCCGTTTGTTCGGTGTGGCCAGTCTCAATCTGGTGAGTGTGGCGATGGGACAGACCGTCGCCGCACTTGAGGCCACCCCCAAGATCTGGGATCTGGCTGCTGCATGGCTGGTTCTGGACGAACTGGGTTGTCCGATACGTTGGCTGGTGGCCGATCCAGCTGAGTTGTTGCCTGGACAGGATCTGTCCCAGACCAGTTTTCCAATGCTGGCGGCGGGCTCCTGGTCAGACCTGGCGCGCTTTCTGCCTTGGGGAGAAGCCCTGCTCCATCCCTAATGCTTGCGAGACGAGTGGGTTTGGTGTTATGGTTTTGTCTTGCGCAGGAGTCGAGAGGTGAGGGCGCAAGATCTGAGCCTGAGGGGCGAGAGCCTTGAAGTGTCTTGGGTCACTTACAGGACCAAGAGGGAGCGATCCCACGGTGTTGTAGGTTCTTCAAGCGGTCGCGAGAGGCCGCGTTGATCGGTTACCACTCTTCTGAAAGGAAGGGGCTAGGGAACAGGTCGCACCTGGACAATTTAAAAGTTTAGGAACTGACGCTTTCATCGCGTTTGGTTCTGAGCCGAGCTGAGAAGTGAGGCGAGGAACTGAATGAAGAAGCGATGAAGGTGTGAGGTCCCGTCAAAAATTTTCGTTGCGTCGAAGCATTGTGCTTGTAACGGGAAGATTTTCACGAGTCTTTCTGTTGCCGGTGTGCGCAATGTGGAGCAACAACCGGATCTGAGATCCTGGAAAGTCATTATAGAGAAATCTAGAAATGCACTCTTAAGAACCCTTTCTGTGTCAGCGGGAAGGAGGCCTCAACTGTTGCCAGTTAATAATGCTGAGTAATGGGTGACGCAAATCAAGTTGAGATGATGAGAATTGTCGAGAGGACTTGATCTACAACGGAGAGTTTGATCCTGGCTCAGGATGAACGCTGGCGGCGTGCTTAACACATGCAAGTCGAACGAACCTTCGGGTTAGTGGCGGACGGGTGAGTAACGCGTGAGAATCTGCCCTCAGGAGGGGGATAACGGTTGGAAACGACCGCTAATACCCCATATGCCGCGAGGTGAAATGAATTTCGCCTGAGGATGAGCTCGCGTCTGATTAGCTAGTTGGTGGGGTAAAGGCCTACCAAGGCATCGATCAGTAGCTGGTCTGAGAGGATGATCAGCCACACTGGGACTGAGACACGGCCCAGACTCCTACGGGAGGCAGCAGTGGGGAATTTTCCGCAATGGGCGAAAGCCTGACGGAGCAACGCCGCGTGAGGGATGAAGGCCTCTGGGCTGTAAACCTCTTTTATCAAGGAAGAAGATCTGACGGTACTTGATGAATAAGCCACGGCTAATTCCGTGCCAGCAGCCGCGGTAATACGGGAGTGGCAAGCGTTATCCGGAATTATTGGGCGTAAAGCGTCCGCAGGCGGCCCTTCAAGTCTGCTGTTAAAAAGTGGAGCTTAACTCCATCATGGCAGTGGAAACTGTTGGGCTTGAGTGTGGTAGGGGCAGAGGGAATTCCCGGTGTAGCGGTGAAATGCGTAGATATCGGGAAGAACACCAGTGGCGAAGGCGCTCTGCTGGGCCATCACTGACGCTCATGGACGAAAGCCAGGGGAGCGAAAGGGATTAGATACCCCTGTAGTCCTGGCCGTAAACGATGAACACTAGGTGTCGGGGGAATCGACCCCCTCGGTGTCGTAGCCAACGCGTTAAGTGTTCCGCCTGGGGAGTACGCACGCAAGTGTGAAACTCAAAGGAATTGACGGGGGCCCGCACAAGCGGTGGAGTATGTGGTTTAATTCGATGCAACGCGAAGAACCTTACCAGGGTTTGACATCCTGCGAATCTCTTGGAAACGAGAGAGTGCCTTCGGGAACGCAGTGACAGGTGGTGCATGGCTGTCGTCAGCTCGTGTCGTGAGATGTTGGGTTAAGTCCCGCAACGAGCGCAACCCACGTCTTTAGTTGCCAGCATTTAGTTGGGCACTCTAGAGAGACCGCCGGTGATAAACCGGAGGAAGGTGTGGATGACGTCAAGTCATCATGCCCCTTACATCCTGGGCTACACACGTACTACAATGCTACGGACAAAGGGCAGCAAGTTCGCGAGGACAAGCAAATCCCATAAACCGTGGCTCAGTTCAGATCGTAGGCTGCAACTCGCCTACGTGAAGTAGGAATCGCTAGTAATCGCAGGTCAGCATACTGCGGTGAATACGTTCCCGGGCCTTGTACACACCGCCCGTCACACCATGGAAGTTGGCCACGCCCGAAGCCGTTACTCCAACCCTCGGGAGGAGGATGTCGAAGGTGGGGCTGATGACTGGGGTGAAGTCGTAACAAGGTATCCGTACCGGAAGGTGCGGATGGATCACCTCCTAACAGGGAGACAAACAACGATTTTGATGCCTGAGTAGTTTTATTCTTAGGCTGAAATCCTGTCACCTTAGGTCGATCGGTACCTCAGCGTTGAAGCAACAGAGTCAACAGAGATGTTGATGCGTGTTGTGGAGATGATCAGTTCCTAAACTTTGTCTAGGTCACACCCCACAAGGGTTGAGTTTTCCTGGGCCATTAGCTCAGGTGGTTAGAGCGCACCCCTGATAAGGGTGAGGTCCCTGGTTCAAGTCCAGGATGGCCCATTCGGTGTTGGGGGTTTAGCTCAGTTGGTAGAGCGCCTGCTTTGCAAGCAGGATGTCAGGAGTTCGAGTCTCCTAACCTCCACTGACCGAACTCAATCTCCGGTTTTGCATTGAAAGATGGAGAGCCACTCGATTGTGATGTGTGATTTAGATGTGTCCGCTGGATGACCCCAGCTTCCTGTCATTCCAAATCAGGGTAAAGGTTTTTACTCGAATAAATTTGGTTGATAAGATGCTGGGCTCGAATTCAAATGATCAAGCAATTGGTCGTTTGGGTTTGAAGTCTGGCAGAACCTTGACAACTGCATAGGTGAGTCTGGAAAAAACAAAGCATCTTACAGATGCATTGTTTTGAATCTGATCTTCCGAAAGGGAGATTGGATCTAGAACAATGAAAATTCTTTTGAGCAAGAGCCGAGACTCTTGAACGTTCTTTGATTCGTGTCGAGCGAATCAGAGTTTGATCTTGTTTTAGGAATCAGCGAAAGTTGATGATTAAACCTTGAGAATCTGCTTTCAACGGCGGTAAGCGTTCAGGAGATTAATTGGTCAAGCTACAAAGGGCTCACGGTGGATACCTTGGCACACAGAGGCGATGAAGGACGTGGTTACCTGCGATAAGTCTCGGGGAGCTGGAAGCACGCTTTGATCCGGGAATTTCCGAATGGGGCAACCCTTAATACGGCCAGCTGAATCCATAGGCTGGCACGAGCCAACCCAGCGAACTGAAACATCTTAGTAGCTGGAGGAAAGGAAAGTAAAAACGACTCCCTGAGTAGCGGCGAGCGAACGGGGAAGAGCCTAAACCGATACTTCCGAGTATCGGGGTTGTGGGACAGCAACGTGTATCAGGAATGTTAGGAGAAGTGTTTGAATGACACGCCACAGAGGGTGAAAGCCCCGTAACCGAAAACTGAACTGAGCTAGCTGTATCCCGAGTAGCACGGAGCACGTGAAATTCCGTGTGAATCCGCGAGGACCACCTCGTAAGGCTAAGTACTACTGTGTGACCGATAGCGAAACAGTACCGCGAGGGAAAGGTGAAAAGAACCCCGGGAGGGGAGTGAAATAGAACATGAAACCGTGAGCCTACAAGCAATGGGAGCCCTACTCATAGGGTGACCGTGTGCCTGTTGAAGAATGAGCCGGCGACTTATAGGCACTGGCGGGTTAAACCGGAAATGGTGGAGCCATAGCGAAAGCGAGTCTGAATAGGGCGCTTGTCAGTGTTTATAGACCCGAACCCGGGTGATCTAACCATGGCCAGGATGAAGCTTGGGTGATACCAAGTGGAGGTCCGAACCGACTGACGTTGAAAAGTCAGCGGATGAGCTGTGGTTAGGGGTGAAATGCCAATCGAACCCGGAGCTAGCTGGTTCTCCCCGAAATACGTTGAGGCGTAGCGTCTCGTGCTCCAGCAGGGGGGTAAAGCCACCATTTCGGTGCGGGCTGCGAGAGCGGTACCAAATCGAGATGAACTCTGAATACCCTGTGTGTAGCGAGGCAGTCAGACTGTGGGGGATAAGCTCCATGGTCAAGAGGGAAACAGCCCAGACCGCCAGCTAAGGTCCCCAAATCAACACTAAGTGATAAAGGAGGTGGGATTGCATAGACAACCAGGAGGTTTGCCTAGAAGCAGCCATCCTCAAAGGAGTGCGTAATAGCTCACTGGTCGAGCGATCCTGCACCGAAAATGAACGGGGCTAAGTGTTGTACCGAAGCTGCGGATTTATGGTAGGGGAGCGTTCTATGTGGGGCGAAGCGTTAGCGTGAGCGGGCGTGGACTGCATAGAAGTGAGAATGTCGGCTTGAGTAGCGAAAACATGGGTGAGAATCCCATGCACCGAAACCCTAAGGGTTCCTCCGGCAGGCTCGTCCGCGGAGGGTTAGTCTG